>PNKG01000001.1 GCA_013822585.1 Opitutus sp.
AGCTGCTCGCGCAGAAGCGCGGGTGAGCGCACAATGCCTCGCCACAGTGAGTAGCCAAGGCGGGATCGAACGAAGAGGCGGAACGTCAGTCCATCTTCGCCGGAAGCTGCTTCACTTGGAGTGGCCCGAGTTCCACGTTGCCACGCGCGGGACGTAGATGCTCTGCGAAGAAACGATCCATTTCGCGATAGAAGACCAGACGGTTCTCGAACTTGTTGAATCCGTGACCTTCATTGCCGATGACGATGTTCTTGTAGGTCTTGCCATACTTCTTCAAGGCGTCTTCAAGGACGACGCCGTGGTCAATCGTGACACGTGGATCGTATTCGCCGTAAGCCATCAGCAGCGGCACGCGGATGTTTTGGACGAAGTTGATCGGTGAAGTATCCCGGATCTGCTTGGCGTCCTTCAGCGGGTGCAGCCAGCGACGCGACATGAACGCCTGCATGGGCTTAGTCACGTTGTTGAACCTGAGCATCAATCCGAGCCGTTCGATATCCGTCGCGCCGACGTAGTTCACGCCGCAAACGTAGAGTTCTGGCGTATAGACCAACCCCGCGAGAGCCGCGTAGCCGCCGTAGCTCGCGCCGTAGATTGCGACGCGTTTCGGATCGGCATAACCCTGATCGATGGCCCATTTCACGCCATCGGTGAGGTCATCCTGCATCGCGAGGCCCCACTGGCGGTAACCGGCTGCTTCGTAAGCGCCGCCGTAGCCGCCGGAGCCGCGGAAGTTCACTTGGAGAATCATGTAACCGCGATTGGCCAAAAATTGGAGTTCGGGATTGAAGCGCCACGAATCCCGCGGGCCATAGGGACCTCCGTGCGGATTCACGATCATCGGCAGGTTCTTGGGGTCGCGTCCGGCAGGAATGGTCAGGTAGCCGTAGAGCTGCATGCCGTCGCGCGCTTTGAACTGGATGGGGCGCATCTCCGCCATTTGCTCCGGGTCGATCTGCGGATGGCGGCGAGCGAGCAACTGGAGCGAACTGTCCTTGGCATCAAAAAGGTAGAACGAGCCGGGATCACGATCACTGGAAGCAGTGACGATAAAAACCGCCTCGTCGTCCGTGAAGCTCGAAATTGTGTTGAGCGTCCCCGGGAGCGCGGCGTCGAGAGCGGCCTGGATATCTTTGAATTTCGGATCGAGCCAAACTGTCATGGGTTTCTCGGCATCATATCGAACTCCGATCACCTTATGCCGCTTCTGAGAGTAGATTAGGTCCGCGGACGCATCATAGATCGGATCGTCGACCAAGGTTCTCACGATTCGACCCGCCTCGATATCGTAGGCAAAGAGACCACGCGTTTTGCGGTCGACGTCCGAGATGATGATGAGCGTCTTGTTGTCGCCATCGAAGGCCACGGGGCGCCAGCCCGGGGCGTCAAACGGAGCACGAGCGATTTCTTTCCATTCGGACTTCGCGTCCGGGCGATACTTGATGCTGGCGTCGGGTGCGTTCTCGTCCTGCTCGATGGCGATTCGCACCACGCCATTGTTGTCGGTCACCCAGTCACGCACCTTGCCGAAGTTCTGCAGCACGAGCGTGCGCTTCTCGTTGTTGATATTGAGCCGAAACACGTCACCCAATCCAGAGAAGCCGCGTGTCACGTTAACCAGAATGTGGTCGGGATCGTTGGGCAGATCGTCGATGACGGAAAACCCGCGGCGATCATCCCTGTTCGCGACCCGCTCACCCTCGCGAACCGTAGCCTGCTGGAGCACGCGCAGGTTGCTGCCGTCCGCGTTAATCGCATACGTGCCGAACGACTCTTGCCCCTTGACCTGCTGACGGAAGATGAGGCGCGAGTGTTTGATCCACCTCACTGAAACAACACTTTCCTCCTTCATGTCAGTCAGGCGCTGGCGCTTGCCGGCCTTGCGATCGACGATCACCAGCTGCATACGGTTGTTGGCCGGGGCCAACAACGCGACGTAGCGACCGTCTGGCGACAACTGAACCTGGCTTGACTGGGGATCGGCGAAGAAAGTCTCGAGCGGCAGCTCAGGTGGAGGCGACGCGTGGACGGCGACGGCCAACAGCCCGACAAGCAAAGAGGGGCACAGGTGTAGTTTCATATTGGGAAGCATACTAATTAATACGGACGGGCGAAAGAAAGGGATGAAAAAAAGGCCCGGTCTTTCGACAGGGCCCGAAAACATTGTGCGTTCTGGCTACTCAGAATTCCCTGCGGAGCGAGATGTAGCCGAAGCGGCCCTGCGGGCGACCGATGAGCGAGGCCTGATAGCCGACACCGTCGTAGAACAGGTCGGGCTTTTCGTCCAAGACGTTGTCCATGCCGAGGGTCACGATCGTGCCTTCCGCCCACTTCACGCCAGCCGGGATCTTGTAGGAGACATTGGTGTTGAAGACATCGTAGGCCTTGAGGGTGTAGCCGTCGTCGGCAACCATGCCCTGGCTGTGGATGTAGTTATGGCCGACGTTGGCCAGCCATTCCTTGTAGCTCCAACCGAGCGAGGACTGCACGCGGAAGCGGGGCAGACCGATGCGGTCGACCGAGTTGGGGAGCGCGCTCGTCGCGAGGCGGCGGAAGCCGTAACTAGTGATGTAGCTCGCGGTTGAACGGAAGCGGAAGCGACCCATCGAGGTCGTCTTTTTATCGTAGCTCACGCCGAAGTCCCAGCCAACGACCTTCTGGTAGGCGAGATTGACCGTGGTGTCAGACAGGGAGCGGATGCGACCGGGGACGGTGATGGTCTGACCGGGCTGGACGATCCTGTTGGCCGCTGTATCTGTGCGCGGACCGGGACCGGTGTAGACAGTGATGGGGGAGGCCGTGTTATTGGTGTAAGTCTCGGTGCCCGGATCGCGGATGATCAGGCCGGCAGCGTCACCAAATTCATTTTCGCGGAGGAAAGTGGTGCCGGTCGTGGTGATGATGTTCTCTTGCTCGATCTGGAAGCGTGAGACCTCGAACTCGAGACCCTTCAACGCATCACCGACGAGCGGGAGCTTGGCCGGAACCTGGTAGACGATGCCAAACTGGTTGGCCTTGGCCCGCTCGGGTTGGAGACGGGGATTGCCGCCGGCGCGCACGAGACGCTGAGTCGCAGCGCCGTCGAACGGATCGCCGGTCAGGGCTTGCGGACGCGCGAAGTCCGGCAATGCATTCGGGAGCGACTCACGGACGCCACCGTAGAGCTGCGGGAGGGTCGGGGCGCGGAAGGCCTCAGTGTAAGAGGCGCGGACAACGAGATCCTTGATCGGGCGATACTTCAGGCCGTAGTAGGGCTTCCAGCCGGAATCATAGCCATCAGAGAAGCTCTCGAAGCGGACAGCGAGGCTCGCATCAAGGCTTTCGGCAAGGGGAATCGTGGCCGGCTTGACGAGTGGAACGCTGACTTCGCCAGCGACCGACTTCACCGAGCGCTGGGCGCGGGTCGAATTGGCAAGACGGACCTGGCCGATAATGTCGTCGAGCGTGGTTGAGATGGCGTCGTTGGCTTCGTTGAAGCGCTCTTCGCGATACTCGCTATAGAGTGCGCCGCCAATTTCGCCCGTGGGGACTTCGACGATGGTGCCATTGAGCTTCAAGTCGTAGAGGTAGAGGGAGGCGGAGCCACCTTTTTGCGTCTGGACCTTGATGCCGTTGATGGTGGCAGGATTGTTCCGGAAATCAGCGCCGCCAAAGATGTTCAGCGCCGTGGCATCGGTGCGGGCGAGGGCCGCGCGAACACGGCTCTCGGAGACCGCGTTTGTGGTGATATCGACCACATCGTCGCTGCCGAAATAGGCACCGGCTTCCCAGTTGATGCGGTCCATGATTTGGCCCTTGATGCCGGTGAGAATTTCCCAGTTGTTGTTGGTGGTATTGGAAATACGGGGGCCGACTTCCGTCGGGCGGTAGTTGAAATTCACGTCGACACCGAAGGGATTCCAATAATTATAGCGTGGGACATAGATTTGATTGTCGCCTGCTGTGGAAATCGGAGAGGGGGCAAGCTGGATTTCGGACTTATTCTGAAGGTAGGAAGCGGACAGGTAAGCCTCCAGCGTCGGCGAGAAGGTGTAGCCGAACTCGGTGCGCATACTGACGCGCTTCTGTTGCGGAACGAGCCAGACGAATTCCTGGAAGTTGTAGAGGTTCGACGGGACTTGGCCGGGGGTGAGGCGCTGGGGCACATAGAGGCCGGCCATCGCCTGGTTGAATTGGCCGCCCGCCGGGGAATTGGTCACGCCGGAGAAACTCGGTGAAGCAGAGGCGAGCGTGCCGAGCAGGGCGCCGGGGCCTGATGGAACCACCCCACCGGTGCCAGGCAGCACGGCTAAAGCAGTGCCGGCGGCGAGACCGGGGATGTTGATCGGGTTGCCTGCGGCGTAAGCGTAGCCGTTGGGGGCGACCCCGGGGGTCGGCGTGCCACCCTGGGTCTGGCCGGCGCGGATCGAGATGCGCGCCATGTTGCCCGTGCCGGAGCGGAGATCCCAAGCGCCCGCGGTAGCATCGGCGGTGTAGCCTCTAGCGAGTGCCTGCTGGGTCTTGTCGGCGTTGCGCGAGAAGTCGCGGTCGCGGGCGTGCAGGGCATTGCGGGAGAAGTAGGCGATGAGCACCGAACCGTGGGCCTTGCCGCTGGCCGCGCCGGCGAACAACGAGGCGGAGAGTTCCGCGACATCGGTATCGAAGGTGTTGCCGTAGGTGGAGCTCATTTCGACGCCGTTGTAATCTTTGCGAGTGATGATGTTCACAACGCCGGAGGTGGCGTCGGCACCGTAGATAGCGGAGGCACCGTCCTTCAGGACTTCAATCCGCTCGATCATGGAGACGGGGTAACGGTTGAGGTCGACAAACGTTGTGCCACCCGAGTTGTTGCCGGTGAGCACTACACGGCGACCGTTGACGATCACGAGCGTATTGTTGGCGCCAAGGTTGCGAAGGTCGAGGGCGTTGGCGCCGCGGACTGCGGTGATCGTGCCGCTCTCGTTGATGCCGATGGCACTGGCCTCGGGGATTTCGCGGAGAAGTTCCGCAGCGTTCGAGCGGCCGCTGGCCAGAATGTCGGCGCGAGTAATTACCTTGATGGGTGACGCACCTTCCACTTCAGTGCGGGGGATACGGGAACCGGTGACTTCAAACTTCGCGAGCTCTACCGATTCGTCCTTTTTCTCTTTATCATCAGAAGCGGTGCCTTGCGCCACCGCGGAAGGAATCAGGCTGGCGCCCAGAATGAGGACAAGCGCCGCCCGCAGATTCCAGAGGGAACGTGCGTTCATAGTGTGTTGTGTTGTGTTAGGGCAACTCCGCGGGGTCTGCGGAATTGCGTGGTGTGCACTTCCTCGAAATCCCCGAGGCCTGTCTTAGGCAAGACAAAAGGCGCAATTGAACGCCGCCCTTCCGCCCGCGCTACTCCCCGAGCAAGCTTCGGGGATGACGGATTCTCGCTGGCGCTCGGAACTACGCGCGGCTTGCACAGCCCCGCTGACGCGGGACTGGCCGGGCGGCGTCCTCATCTCGCCTGGGAAACCCCGCAGCAAGCTGCGGGGAATGGGGCAGCGTTCATGCGAGGAGTCACGATAACCGTCGGCCGGATGCGCAGGTCCCGGCCAAGCGGTGTGATTGTGATGGATCAGGTCGATGCCCACATCCCACCGCTTCGAACGACACGCCCGAAAAAACTGAACTTCCCCCGTTTTGTGGACAGCTGCTGCATCGGCCAGTCCGCCCAGGCGCGGGGCTGCCCGGATCGGAGCACTGGCCCATGGGCCAGCCGACGTGAAAAATCCACTCGGGGCGTTCACCCGCCGCGAGAAATCCTCCCCTCATCCCCGCCGGTTTCCCGGGTGCCCGCCTTGCCCGGCAGGCACTGGCACCGCCGCACCCATGGCTATGGGACGGCTGTGTGGGGCGATTTGCATCATCTCTGCCGGCGGAAAACGCACGCCTGCATCCGCGTCTCACCACAGAAAGTAGTGCGGGTCGCGCGAAAGGAAACGGCGGCTCGGCGGCTCGAACACCACGCGCCACACGTCCGCATAGCGCGACCACGGGCCGGGGACGACTCCGTCGAACACCAATTTCGGTCGGGCGGCCGGCCCGGCCGGCCCGGCGGCCACTCTCTCGCGGAAGAGGGAATGACCCTCGTCGGTGGAAAAGAAAAGGGATCGTTGTTCCGCGGAAAGCATCTCGGCCAAGGCCGGTTCGCGCATTCCACCGGCATAGGCCAGCGACCAGAGGCGAACCACCGTATCGTGCCGCTCGAGTTCCTCCGCGGCCTTCAGGCACGCGCACAGGAAATCCGTCCCTGCGGCGTGTCCATAGGCATGGTTCCCCCGATCCGACCGCCGATGCAGGATCACCGTCACCCCCGGCGCCCCGGACTCGATCGCATAGGCATCTACCCCCGGCCAAGGGGCTTCACGCGGCACCGCCCGGAGCCGCCCCTCCCACCAATGCAACAGGTTGAACCGCTCCGCGGCCTCGAGCAACGCCACCCGCCGGGCCTGCCGGGCGAACAAACCCGGGAAAGCCGCCATGCCGTTGCTCGACGGGTCGACATCGAAGCCGTAACGCGCCGCGTCCGGCGAAACATGCAGCGCCGCATGCGCCCAGCGCTCGAGGGCCTCGGACACCGCCTTGATCCGCGCCAGCAGCGGCGACGACGCCGTGCCGCCGCCATCGGCCGAGCTCCACAGCTGTCGCCTCTTGCGCGACGGCACGAGGTCGTCGCGCAGGGTGGCTTGGGCGGAGAAGACGCGCACGCCGAGCTCGCTCGCTTCCCCACATACCAGCCGCGCGATCGGACCGCCGTCGACGGCCATCACGCGCGCGTAGCGAAGCCCGGCGAGGGTGATCATGATTCGGCGAATTGGCTCGGCAGACAGGCGATGCAGCCCTGCACTTCCGTCGCTGAAGTGCTGGTCGTCTTCGTCCAGTCGTCGTGAGCGCTCGACCGCATCACGATCGAAGCCGCGGTTTCACGGTTCAGGGAAAGCAACAGGCTGGAGCACAGCCCGGCGAGGAGATGTTTGATCGGGTTCATGGCACGATGATGCCCGAGTCCGCAGCCCCCCTCGCCAAGGAATACGGCCTGCTCTGAGGCTGGCCCTCCGCTGTTGGTCAGGTGGCCCGGTCGCGCATCCCCGGCAGTCCACACCCAAAATGATGGCCCGCGCTTCACCTGAATCTAGGTGTTGCGCGCCATCGCCGCCGCCGCATCGTTGCCGTTCACTCGCGTGATGAATCGCCTCCTCGTCCGCATCGGCGCGCTGCTGTTCGCCTGTCTCGCCCACGGCGCGTGGGAGCGGTGGCCGGGCTCGCCCGTCCTCGAGCGGATGGAGCCGCCCCAGCCGCTGCGCTTGGAGCAGCCCCTCGCCTTCGCGCAAAACCCCGCCACCGGCGAGATCGTCGTGGGCGACTCCCGGCACATCCTCACCTTCGACGGAGCCAACTGGCGGGCCCATGGGCACAGCGAGCAAATCCGCTATTTTCGCGCCCTCGCGTTCGTTCCGGACGGTTCCACCCTTTGGGCCGGCGGCTCCAACGAACTCGGTTGTTTTCAACGCGACGGCGCAGGCGGGTATCACTATCAGTCGCTCACCTCGCTCCTGCCCGCCGAACAGGGACCCATTCAGGAAGTGTGGGCCTGCCGGCCGAACCAAACCGGGGCCGATTTCGTGGCCCGCCAAAAGATCCTTCGCTGGGACGGAACCCGGTTCCAAGTCTGGGATTTTCCCACGTCCCAACGCCTGTTCCCGGTCCACTTCGAAGGCGCCCTCTGGTTTGCGCATCTCGAATCGGGCCTTTACCGACTCGGCCCGGCGGGACCGGAGCTGGTCACGCCCAAATCCGACATGCCGGCCCGCCTTCCCATGGCACTCAGCCGCCACGGCGGCAAACTCGCCGCTTGGTCGACTCTCGGCATCACCGCAATGGGACCGAAGGCTGAAACGTTCAGCTCCCCCGCACTCACCGCCGCGATGGCCGAGGGAAACCCCACCGCCATCACGGAACTCGGAAACGGCCGCGTCGCGATCGGCTCGGCGCTGCGAGGCCTCCTGATTGCCGATGCCGCAGGGAACCTCGTCCGCGACATCCCGAAGTTCGACGGTCTTCAACCCTCGCAGATATGGGCGCTCATGTGCGATCGCGACGGCTGGCTCTGGATCGCCGTCGAAGGCCAGGTGCTCCGCGTGCCCGCCTCCGGCAGCCCACACATGCTGGGCTTTCAGACTCGCGGCCTGACCCCCGGCACCGTGCGCATCACCTCGGATGCGGAACAGGTGTGGATCCTGGGAGACCGTGAGCTCTTCACCTTCCGCCAGCCCGACCGGCACTCCTTCGCCGGCGAGCTCGAAAAAACCGACATCAGTCCGGCCAGAGTGAACAGCATCCTGCCGTGGCATCACGGCGTGCTCTATACAACCCATCGCGAAATCGGACTGATCGCCGGCAAGAAAGTCACCAGCCTGCTCAATCTCCCGTCCCGCACGCCCTACGGACTCCAACGACTGCGGCCGGACGACGATCTGCTCGTCACACTGGAGACGAATCGCATCGCCCTGCTGCGCCCCCGGGCCGACGGCTCATGGGAACAACGCGAATTGACCCGGTCACATTTGACCCCCACTTCGGCCGCGATGGACGCGGAGGGCGCGCTCTGGCTCGGAGAATACGACGGAGGCGCTTCCCGCCACGCTTTGGAGGGCGACAGCCTGCGCGACATCACGCCGGCCGGGTTCCTCACATCGGGCGACCTGTCGGCAAGCTGGGCGCTGCACGTGCGCGACTCGGTTTGGATTCTCCATCGCAGCCAAATCTGGCGCGTGCTCGCCGACGGCCGCCGGGAACGCGTGCCGTTCACCAGTCCCTCGGGCATTGTGGCGGTGGCGGCTTCCCCCGGCGGCCGCCGCATCTATCTGGCGCTCGACCGCAGCGCCCAGGGCACGCGCGCTCCGCAGGGGGTGGGGATCATCGAGCTCGACGAGCACGGCGCGTTCCGTGGCTGGCGCGAACCTTGGGTGCCGGGACTCCACGCGCTCGGCGGCATCGTGTCGCTCCACGCCTCCGCCGAACCCGACGGCGTCGACCGCCTCTGGCTCGGCGGCCCCCAGGGCGCACTCCACTTCCGCACGGACACCCTCACTCCATGGCCGCGTCCCAAGCCGCCGCTGATCGCGACGCGCACCGAGCCCGCCGACCCGCTCCAGCTGCCTTTCGACGCCCACGCCGTGATGCTGCGCCTGCAATCCCCCGAGATCGCCCGCCGCCCCGAGCTGCGCTTCCAGACGCGCCTGTTGCGCGGAAGCGACTCCGCCTGGTCCGCCGCCTCGACCCAGGATCTGTTCGATTTCAGCAATCTCACGGACGGCGCCTACCGTTTCGAGGCGCGCACCGTCTCGCCCACCGGCTCGGTCAGCGAGCCGGTCTCGTTCGACTTCGTCGTGCGGCCGCCCTGGTATCGCAGCGGCTGGGCCTACGCGGGCTACGCCGCCATCGGGCTCACCGGCGTGATCGGCGCCATCCGCTACCGCGAGCGCCGCGTTCGCGCCCGCAACGCCGAGCTCGAGCGCCTCGTCGCCCTGCGCACCGCCGAACTCGAAAAGGCCAACGCTGCCAAGGACGAGTTCCTCGCCAGCATGAGCCACGAGATCCGCAACCCGATGAACGGCGTCGTCGGTCTCTCCGCCGCGATCGATGAGACGCCACTCAGCCCGGAGGGCCGGCATCGTTTCGAGCTGCTGCGGCATTGCGCGACCCATCTCGCGACGCTGCTCGAGGATATCCTCGACTTTTCCAAGCTGCAAAGCGGCCACATCGAATTGCACGAGCAAACCTTCGCCCCGACGGAGCTGCTCGAGTCCGTCGAGGCGATCACCTCCCCCGAGAGCGCCGCCGCCGGCATGCCGGTGCGCAGCGCGATCGCGCCGAACATGCCGGCGCACCTGATGGGCGACGCGAGACGCATCCGCCAGATCCTGCTCAATTACGTGACGAACGCCCTGAAATACGCCGGCCGCGGCACGATCGACATCACCGCCTGGGCCCGGCCGACGGGCGATGGCAGAGTGGAGCTGACCTTCGCCGTCAGCGACGAGGGCCCCGGAATCCCCTACGCCGAACAGGAGCGCGTCTTCGCGAAATTCGAGCGCGGCGCCGCGGCGCGCAGCTCGCGCATCCCCGGCACGGGCATGGGCCTTGCCGTCTGTCGCCAGCTGGCGGAGAAAATGGGCGGCCGGGTCTGGCTCGAAAGCGAACCGGGGCAGGGCTCCGCCTTCTGCTTCTCCGCGCCGCTGCGCGTGGCCCAGGAGGCCCCGGTCGTGCCTTCCTCCCTCGCCACCGCCCTGCAGCGCGTCCGCAAGCTCGCCCTCGTGGTCGACGACGAGGAATACAATCGCATCGCGCACGCCGCGCATCTCACGCGCCTCGGTTTCGAGGTGAGCACCACGGCTGCCGGCGCCGAAGCCCTCGCCCGCGCCGCCGAGAACCACTTCGACGTTATCTTCCTCGACTACGACATGCCCGACATCAAGGGGCCCGACCTGGCCCGCCGGCTGCGCGAGATGGGCTCCGCCAACGGCCGCCAGCCCCTCCTCATTGCCGCCACCGCCTACACCACAGTCGAGAAGCGGGCCGAGTGTCTCGCTGCGGGGATGGACGCCTTTGTCGGCAAACCGGTCTCGGAGGACCGGCTGCGCGAGGCCCTTTCCCAAGCCTTGGGGACCGAGGACCTCGCGGTCGCGGACCATGCCGCAACCGTGCACGTGGAAGAACCGGCCGGCGGCTATCCTGCGGATCCGTGGGACAACCTGCGCGTCGTGGCCCGGAACAAGGGTGCGCCGCTCGAAGACGAAATCGGGGATTACCGTCGCGCCTGTGCCAGCGAATTGGAGTCGCTCCACGAAGGCATCAGGCAACGCCGCCCCGCCGTCGCGCGCATCGCCCACCAGCTCTCCGGCCGGTTGGGATTCATCAAGGCCGCCGAAGCCGCGCAGCTCGCCCTCGACCTCGAACAGGCCGTGCGCGATTCGCAGTGGACCGAGGCCTCGGAACTCGAAATCCGGCTGGCCGCCGAATGGGCCGATCTGCAGGAGCGCCTCACGCGCTCCCAAGCCGGTCGGGTCGCGTGAGGCCGTGGGTGATCGCGTAGTGGATCAGTTTCGGCGTCGTGTGGATGTCGAGCTTGCGCATGATGTCGCGCCGCCGCGATTGCATCGTGGCGGGACTGATGCCGATGATCTTCGCAATCTCCTCGTCGCTCTTGGCCTCGCCGATCAGGGAAAGAATCTTCATCTCGTAATCGGACAGCACGCGGTTGAACGCCTTGGGGTCGTTCCGGAGCCTGGCGCTCGATTCGGTCACCGTCCGGGTGTAGAAGACGTTGCCGCCAAGGACGCTGGACACGGCGTTGCGCAGCACATCGCGGCTTTGATCGAGTTTGTCGACGAATCCGTGCAGCCCCAAGCGCTGCACCTGGAGCATCGTCCAAGCGTCGCGATGGGCGGAGATGCCGATCACCTTCACCTCCGGGCACTCGCCCAACACCTGCCGCGCGACCTCCAGCCCGTCGATGTCCGGCAGGGAGAAATCCAGCATCAGCAGATCCGGCCGACGCTCCCGCACGGCCTTCAGTCCATCAAGGCCCGACGCCGTCTGCAGCAGCACCGTGATGCTCCACTCCTTGAAGCAGGCGGCCAAAAAATCCGAAAACAGGCGGTGATCCTCGACGATGACGGCGCTCCGGCCGGTCTTCGCGATTCCCCCCGGATGCGCATGTCTGGTCTGTTTCACCGTGTTGCTCACAAGTCGCGACCCTAGATGAACCACCCTGCGCAGCAAGCCAAGCGTGGACAGGCGCGCCCTTCGTCACTATCGGCGCATCGGTGAATCTCCTTCTTTTCCGGCCCGAGGAAACCGGCCGGCCGCTCCCGGCCCGCGACCCCCGCGCGCGTCATTTGCTGGCCGTGCTGCGCCGCGGCGCCGGCGGCACCTTCGACGCCGGCCTGCTCAACGGTCCGCGCGGCAAGGGGCGCATCGAGTCCATCTCATCCGACGCGCTCACGCTCTCCTTCCGCTGGGAATCGGACGTTCCGTCCCCCGACCCGATCACACTCATCGTCGGCCTTGCCCGCCCGCAGACTGCCCGCGACATCCTGCGCGACGCGACGACGCTCGGCGTCGCCGCGATTCACTTCGTCGCAACCGAGAAAAGCGAACCCAGTTACGCGCAGAGCTCGCTCTGGCGCGAAGGCGAGTGGGAACGTCATCTTCTGGCCGGGGCCGAGCAGGCCTTCTCCACCCTCGTGCCGCAGGTCACCTTCGATCAATCGCTCGAAACCCTGCTCGCCCAATTGCCGGCCGCGCACACGCGCATCGCACTCGACAATTACGAGGCCGGCCGCGGCCTCGCCGGCCACCCCATCCCGCGCGATCATCCCCTGGCCCTTGCGCTCGGGCCGGAGCGCGGCTGGGGCGCCTGCGATCGCGTGGCGCTGCGCGGCGCGGGTTTCACTCTGACCCATCTCGGCCGCCGCGTGCTGCGGCTCGAGACCGCCGCCATCGCCGCCCTCACGCTGACGAAGGCCGCGCGCGGCGCGCTCTGATCAGGCGCGCCTGAAGAAGCACACGGTCGGCTGGCGCACGCCCTTGCCGAGTCGTTTCACGCAGGTCCATCCTTCCGGCGAGAGCTCGAGTTCGCCGGGCATCTCGAAAACGATCACGGGGTCGTCTATCTCGGCCAGCGCCACCGCGAGCCGCGCAAACAGTTTGGGGGCGAGCGCCCCGATCGCATCGTAGGGCGGATCGACGAAGACGAGGTTCGGCGCCGCGCCGCCCGCGAGCGGCGCCGTGGCGGCGTCGGCCGCGACAACGGCGAGATCCGTCGTGTCGCGCCCCAGGCTTTTGCAGACCGCCTCGATGTTGCGACGGATGAAGTCCGCCGTCCGGGCGTTGCGCTCGACGAACACTCCGCCCGCCGCCCCACGGCTCAACGCTTCCAGCCCGTAGGCCCCGCTCCCGGCGAAAAGGTCGAGAAACCGCGCCCCCGGCACGCGGCTCGCGATGCTGGAAAACACCGCCTGCCGCATCGCATCCGTCGCCGGCCGCACTGCATCGCCTTTCGGCAACGCCAGCGGGATGCCCCGGGCCTGCCCGCCGGTTATGCGCATAGGACCTCCCATCCGGATGGCGGCGCCGGCCATCCCGTTCGCCCCGCCATTTGGCACGGAACACTTTCGGCTCTTACGGGTTGAAACATACTGGTTGCGCCACGGCCGGGCTGGATTTACAGCTTCCCGTTCGACCGACCGGAGCCACCACCTAACTGGCTCACCACCGTCCAAAGGCAATGCCTTACCTGTCACCAAGCCCACCCTCCCGACTCCCCGTCTGGCTGCTCCTCGCGACTGGGCTGGCCGCGGCTGGGCGGGCCGAGGAGATCAATTTCTGGCCGATCCGGGTCGAGCAGGTCGACGATCGCAACGGCGCACGGGTGGCAAACCAGACCTTCGGTCCGCTGATGGGCGAAAAGCTCGGCGCCGACGGCACGGCGCAAAAAATCTGGCGCCCGGTCTTCCTGCATCAGGCCAGAGGCGAGGCCGAGACATTCCATCTCCTCTACCCGCTCTTCACTTGGCAGCGGGAAAAGGACCACTCCTACTTCACCTTCATCCAGCTCCTGAACAGCCGCCGCACGGTCGGCCCGCATGGCGGGCAACAGCGCGCGTTCGACGTCTGGCCGTTCTATTTCTCCCGCGACACCGGCGACCCGGCCACGAGCTACCGGGCCCTCATGCCCTTCGCGGGCACGATCAAACACCGTTTCGGCAAGGACGAGCTGGCGTGGACGCTCTTTCCCCTTTCCCTCGATGTGGCCGCCCAAGGCCGGCACACGCACTACACGCCCTGGCCGTTCATCCGCCGGATCGATGGCGCCGGCCACCACGGCTTCGAGTTCTGGCCGCTCTTCGGCTCGCGCGGGCGCGCGGGCGATTACCGCGAGCAATTCTACCTCTGGCCGCTGCTCTACAAACAGGAGCGGAACCTTTCCGCCGCCCGGCCCGACGTGAAGTCCGGCTTCCTGCCCTTCTACACGCGCGACACCGGCCCCGGCTACCTCAGCGAGAACTACCTCTGGCCGTTTTTCGGCTACACCGACCGCACCGAGCCGAAGCGCTACCATGAAACGCGCTACCTCTGGCCGCTGCTCGTGCAGGGCCGGGGCGATGAACGCCACGTGAACCGCTGGGCGCCGTTCTATTCGCACTCGGTGGTGAAGGGCTACGACAAGACCTGGCTGCTCTTTCCGCTCATCCGCCACGCCGAGTGGCGGGATCCGGGCATCGCGCACGAGCGGAACCAGTTCCTCTATTTCCTCTACTGGTCGCACGAGCAGCGCAGCCTCGCCAGCCCCGCCGCCGCACCCGCCTACAAAAAGCACCTCTGGCCGCTGTTCAGCGTCTGGGACAACGGCGCGGGCCGCCGGCAGCTCCAGCTGTTCAGCCCGCTCGAGGTCTTCTTCCCCAACAACGAGCCTCTCCGCCAGCTCTACTCGCCGCTCTTCGCCGTCTACCGCCACGACCGCCGCGGGCCGGACGAGGTGCACTGGAGTTTTCTCTGGAGCCTGCTCAGCCGCACGCGCACGGCCACCGAACGCGAATTCCACCTCGGCCCGCTCTTCGGCACGCGCCGCGACCCCGCCGGCGAGCGCGTCACGTTCGGCAGCGGCCTGCTGGTCTGGCGCCGCCCTGCCGGCGCGGCCCGCTGGAAATTTTCCCTCTTCGATTTCCGCCGCACCTCCGACATCCGCGGCCAGCCGGCCGCGTCCCCATGAAACAACTCACCCTCGTCCTCGGCCACATCGGCGGCGTCGTGCTGTTGCTGACGCGCACGCTGAAATTCACGCCCACACTGCCGCGCCAGTCTGCGCGCTTCGTCGAGCAGTGCTTCCTCATCGGCTACACCTCCCTGCCGATCGTCACCATCCTGAGCTTCTTCATCGGCAGCGTGCTCGCCCTGCAGAGCGGCTACTCGATGGAGAACTTCGGCGCCAAGCAGTTCATCGGCACGCTCGTCGGGCTCTCGATGACGCGCGAGCTCGGCCCGGTGATGGTCGCCATCCTCATCGCCGGCCGCGTCGGCTCCGCCATCACCGCCGAGCTGGCCTCGATGAAGGTCTACCAGGAGGTCGACGCGCTGGTGACGATGAACATCCCGCCCGAGCGCATGCTCGTGCTGCCGCGCCTCGCCGCCGTGCTCTGCATGATGCCGGTGCTCACCCTCATCGCCAACCTCTGCGGCTGGTATGGCGGCGCGCTCATCTGCCAATACACCCAGTTCATTTCCGTCCCGAGCGAATCCTACTTCGCCGCCCTGAAGCGCTACATGGACTGGAAGGACATCGCCGACGGCCTGCTCAAGGCCGAGGTCTTCGGCTTCGTGGTCGTGCTGGTCTGCTGCTACATCGGCCTCAACACCCGCGGCGGCCCGCGCGAGATCGGCGCCTCGGTCACCAAGGCCGTCGTCACCTCGCTCATCCTCATCCTCGTGCTCGACTACTTCGTCACCAAGGCGCTGCTCTGACCATGGCCTCTTCCCCCACCGCCGCTCCCTTCGCCGGGAAGACCTTCGGCGTCACCGTGTCGAACCTCACCAAGCTGTTCGCCGGCGTCGCCGTCCTGAAGGACATCAGCCTGGAGGTCCGCCCCGGCGAGATTTTCTGCATCATGGGCCCCAGCGGCTCGGGCAAGAGCGTGCTCCTGAAACATATCGCCGGCCTCGAGACCGCCACGAGCGGCGAGGTGCGCATCGGGCAGTTCGACGCCGCCGACCCGGCGACGCGCGAGAAGGTCCACCTCGCCCTCGTCTTCCAGGCCGGCGCGCTGTTCAACTCGCTCACCGTCTACGACAACCTCGCACTCTATCCGCGCGAGCACCGGCTCTGCAACGAGGCCGGCATCCGCGAGCGCGTCATGCACGCCCTCTCCATCCTCTCGCTCGAGAAGGCCGCGCACAAATTCCCCTCCGAGCTCTCCGGCGGCATGAAGAAGCGCGTGGCCATCGCCCGCGCCCTCGTCATGGAGCCGCAGCTGCTGCTCTACGACGAGCCCACCTCCGAGCTCGATCCCGTGATGGGCGCCACCATCAGCGAGATCATCGCCACCCTGCGCCGGCAGACCGCCGTCACCAGCATCGTCGTCACGCACGACCGCGACCTCGCGCTCAGCATCGCCGACCGCATCGCCATCATCATGGACGGCCGCATCCGCGCCACGGGCCGGCCGGACGACTTCCGCGAACCGAAAGACCCGCAGATCGCCAATTTCCTCATGCCGGTCATCGACCTGCAGAACCCCCGTTTCAAGCAACTGGAGAACAACCATGAATAACATGCAACAGACCGTCCGCGTCGGCCTCTTCTTCCTGCTGGGCTGCGCGCTTGCCTGGATCACCTTCGAGTCCCTCAGCGGTGGCCAGATCTTCCGGAAGAGCGGCTACACCGTCATCGCGCCCTTCGCCAATCTCAAGGGCCTCAAGGCCGGCGACGAGGTGCTCATGGCCGGCGTCAAGATCGGCACTGTCTCCCAGACGCGCCTCGCCAACCGCCAGGTCGAGGCCGTCCTCACCATCGAGCCGAAGGTCCAGATCCCCGACGATGCCGTCGCCTCGGTCGAGACCTCCAGCCTCCTCGGCAGTCAGCACCTCGCCGTCAGCTTCGGCAGCTCCCCCACGATGCTGAAGAACGGCGATGTGATCAAAACCAAGACCACCGTCGACATGAACGAGGTCATCGCCCAGCTCGGCTCCCTCGGCGCCAAGCTCGAGGGCGTGGCCGACAACATCGGCAAGGCCCTCGGCGGCGACAGCGGCGGCTCGCTCTTCGCCAAGGTCGACAAGCTCGTCGAGGACAACGGCCCCAAGCTCACCGAGACCATCGCCCACCTGCAGGACATCACCGCCAAGCTGAAAAGCGGCGAAGGCACGCTCGGCAAGCTGGTCAACGACCCGAAGCTGCACGACGAACTCCTCGGCGCGGTAGGCGAAATCAGGACCGCCGCGGCCGACGCCAGGGTGTTCATGAGCGACACGCGCGGCATCGTGGCCGACGTGAAAGCCGGCAAGGGCGCCATCGGCGCCCTGCTCTACGACCCCGCCACGGCCGACAACCTCAAGCTCACGATGAACAACCTCCGCGATCTCTCCGCCAAGCTCAACCGCGGCGAGGGCACGCTCGGCAAACTCCTCGCCGACGACTCGATGTATAAGGAAATCCAGGGCGTGGTGAAGAAAGCCGACCGCGCCCTCGACGGCTTCGGCGACCAGGGGCCGATCGCCGCCGTCGGCGTGCTGGCCAATTCGCTCTTCTGATCGCCCTGCGCGAGTTGTTCTCCAGCCTTCCAACCCGCGCCCGGCTGGCGCGGGTTTTTTTCCGCCGCGGGGCGGGCCCCTTGGTCCGCGCGCTTGCCGTCCCGGCAGTCCGGCGCTTGGCTGCGCCCATGCCTCTCGTGCTCCAGTTGATGCCCGGCGAGTTCGCCGTGGCCCGGCTCGCCCCTTCGGCGCCCATCCCCGAGTGGGCCCATGCGGCCGCGTTCAGCTCCATCACCCGCACGGCCGACGAGCTGTCGATCATCTGCCCGGCCGCCCAAGTCCCGGCGGAGGTGAAGCAGGAGCGCGGCTGGGCGATGCTCGGATTCCAGGGGCCCTTCGGGTTCACGCTGACCGGCGTGCTTTCCTCCGTGCTTGCCCCGCTGGCCGCCGCCAAGATCGGCGTCCTCGCCGTCTCCACCTTCGACACGGATTACCTCATGGTGAAACAGGCCGATCTGGAAACCGCGATCACCGCCCTCCGGGCCGCCGGCCACACGTGCGCCGTTGAGCTTGCACGCGGCCCGCTTCCCCCGCCGACATGACCCAGCCCACCTTCCACCCGATGGGCGAGGCCGACTGGCCGGAAGTGCGGCGCATCTACGCCGAGGGCATCGCGACCGGCCTCGCCACGTTCGAGGCTGCGCCGCCGGAGCATTGGGCCGACTTCATCAGGACCAAGGTCGCCGATTGCTGCCTCGTCGCCCGGGACACCCGGGGCGCCATGGTCGCGTGGGCCGTGCTCATCCCCGTGTCGTCCCGCCACGTCTACCGCGGCGTCGCGGAGATGAGCCTCTACGTTTCCGCCTCGCACCGCGGCCGCCGCGTGGGCGACGCGCTGATGGCCGCGATGATCCGCCACAGCGAGGCCAAGGGATTCTGGACGTTGCAGTCGTCCACGTTTCCGCAGAACGCCGCCAGCCTCGCGCTGCAGCGGCGGCACGGTTTCCATATTGTCGGCATCCGCGAGAAGATCGGCCGGATGCCGCAGGGCCCGCTCGCGGGGCGATGGTGCGACACGCTGCTGCTCGAACGCCGCAGCCGGATCGCGGGTCAGGCCTGAGCCGGCTGCGGCGCGCGCCGCAGCGGCAGCTCGAAGCGGAACGTCGTGCCGCGCCCCAACGCGCTCTCGCAGTCCACGCACCCGCCGAGCGCGTCGACCACGCGCTTGGCTATCCAGAGGCCGAGGCCGGAGCTCTTCTCGCCCGCGGTCGGCCGTGCGCTGCCGCGCCCGAATTTCCGGAACAGGCGCTCCACCTCCTCGGGGCACATCCCGGGTCCGCCGTCGGTCACGGTCAGCCGCATTGCGGCCTGGTCGGCGGTGAGCACAATCTCGATCGACCGGCCGGCGGGGGAATATTTCACGGCGTTCGACAGCAGGTTGTCCACGACCTGACGCAGGGCGCCTTCGTCCGTCTCGGCCACCACCTCCGTCGCAGGCAGGACGAGTTCGAGGCGCAGCTGCTTGAGCGCCGCCGGTTCGGTGAAGGACTCGACGGCGGCGCGGACCGTGCGGACGATGTCGACCGGGGCGAAGTGATACCGGCGCTGGCCGGCCTCGATGGCGCTGGCATCCATCAGGTCGTCGATGAGCCGCGTCATCTTCTGGGTGTGGCTGCGCAGGCGGGCCACCGTCTCGACGTGCTCGCGCGGCAACCCGCCGAGGCGGAGCAGATCGGCGCCCATCACGACGGAGGTGAGCGGATTGCGGAGGTCGTGCGCGAGCATGTGCATGAGCTCCGACTTCTCCTCGTTGGCGTGCGTCAGCCGTTCGTGCGCCTCCTCCAGCTCGGCCTGGACCCGGCGGCGCTCGGCCAGCTCGCGCGCGAGGCGACGGTTGTGCCAGAGCACGCCGCCGCCCACGAGGAAGGCCAGCGCCACCACGGCGGCCGCGACGCGCACGGCGCGCCCCGCCCAGCGGCTTTCCTCCAGGTTCACCCCCACCCAGCGGTTCGAGATGGCGTGCCGCTCCGCCGGGGTGATGCCGGCCAGCGCCTTGTTCAGAATGCCCACCAGCCGGGGCAGGTCCTTGCGCACGCCCATGTAGTTCTCGTTGGCGACCCCGCGGCTCTCCAGCACAACGCCGAGGTGCAGATTGGACAGGCCCCGGGCCTTGATGACGTAGATGGCGTTGGCGGCGTCGGAGAGCGCCGCGAACACCTCGCCCTTGGAGACCGCCACCAAGGCCGCCTCCGACGACGGGTATTCGACAATCTGCGGGTCGGGCATGGCGGCCTCCACCATGAGGCGCATCGCCGTGTAGCCTTCCACGACCGCGATGCGCCGCCCGCGCAGATTCCCGAGCTCGAAGCCCACCAGGGTGTTGTCACGCGTGATGATCACGTCGGGCGAATAACCGTAGGGGTGGGTGTAGGTCAGGAACGTTTCGCGTTCCTTCAAGCTGCCGAGGCTCATGAGCAGATCGAGCCGGCCGGCCTTGAACTCCTCGACCACCTGCGTCCAACTCTCGCGCGTCTCGTGGTGAAAACGCAGGCCCGTGCGCCGGGCGATGAGCTCCAGCACGTCGGGATCGAAGCCCACGATCGTCCCGTCGGGATTGCGCAGGGCGTAAGGCGGATACGTGACGTCGTGGCCGACGCGCACGAGCGGATGGGCCGCAATCCAGGCCTTCTCCTCGGCGGTGAGGCCGATGTCGGCGTCCGCCGCGGGCATGCGCGACGCAAGCAGTCCAAGCGCCAACAGGAGCGGGGGGAGTTTTCGTTTCACGACATGGAGGGGCACCGGTGCGGAAACGCCCAAACGGGAGAGGACGACCCTTTTATCGGCACAAACGCGCGGAACGCGAGCCGGATTCCGACCCCGGCCGGAAGGACGGAGGCGGAGCCGGCGCCCGGCGCGGCGGCGAACTCAAACCGCGGGCGGGCACGCGCGCCCGCCCGGCAGGGTGACGATGAAGCTGGCCCCCCGGCCGATTTCGCTTTCGCAGCGCACTTCCCCCTGCAGCCCGACGACCATGCGTTGGACGATCCACAGGCCGAGGCCGGTGGATTTCTCTCCCCCCGTGGGTTGCGCCCGGCCGCGGGCGTATTTCCGGAAGAGCCGGCGCTGCTCTTCCTCGCTGATGCCCGGTCCCTGGTCGCTGACACGCAGCTCCACCCTTTCGCCGCGGCGGCTCAGATGGACGATGATCTCCGTTTCGCTCGGGGAATACTTGATCGCATTGGTGATCAGGTTGTCCACCACCTGCCGCAGGGAGGAGCCGTCAGACCAGATCGGCATCGTCGGCGCCCCGGTCCGTATCCGCAGCCGGATGAGCTTGCGCGCCGCCCGCTCGGAGAGCTCCGCCACGGCCTGATGGAGCAACGCACTGAGATCGACTTCGCCCCAGTGGAACACATGACGGCCCTCTTCCAGGGCCTGCACGTCCACGAGGTCCTCGGTCAACCGGATCATCTGTTGGGCCGTGACGCGCACCTGATCCAGGACTTCGTGGAAAATCCGCGGGTCGCGACCGCCGTCGGCCTTGAGGATGTCGGCGCCGAGGATGACGCCGGTGAGCGGACTGCGCAGGTCGTGGGCCACCATGCGCAGCAGTTCCGATTTTTCCTGGCTGACACTGGCGAGCTGGTCGCGGGTGGCCTCGAGTTCGGCCTGGATGCGGCGGCGCGTGGCCAGTTCGGAGGCGAGCCGGCGATTGGAGAAGAAGAGCACGAGGAAAAAGATCACCGCGACCCCCGCGACTCCGGCCGCAATCCTGAAGGCGACCACCCACCACCGGTCCTGCCGGTAATCCATCGGGATCCAGCGATCGTTGATCTGCATGCGTTCGTCCGCGGTGACGCTGGCGATGACCTTGTTCATGATGGCGACGAGCTCCGGCCAGTCCTGGCGCACGCCGAAGTGGATGCCTTGGGCGACGGCCGGGACGCTGCCGAGGTGCAGATTGCCGAGCCCGCTGGTTTTGACGATGTAGGCCGCATTTGCGACATTGCCCACGGAAGCGAAGACTTCGCCCTGCGCCACGGCACGGTAACAGGCGGGCGGATCGTCGTATTCCACCAGCCGGTGGCCGGGCGCGCTCCGGCGGAGTTCGTCGAGCAAGCCGACATAGCCGCGCGGCACACTCACGGTGCGGCCGGCCAAATCGCGCAGATCGAACAGATAGGGCGTGTCGTTGCGGGTCACGATGCCATTGGCCGCCGTGATGTAGGGCACCGTGAACCTCATGTAGGATTCCCGTTCGGGCGCCGCGCCGACGCTGCCCAGCAGATCGATCTCGCGGGCCTTGAACGCGCCCAGCGTCTCCGCCCAACTTCGCCGGGTCTCGTGGACAAAGCGCAGGCCCGTGCGTTTCGCCACGATGGCCAGGAAATCGGGATCGATGCCCACGATCTCCCCCGCATCGGTGGCGATGGCGTAGGGCGCAAACGACGGATCGTGGCCCACCCTGATCACCGGGTGCGAGTCGATCCAGGCGTGTTCTTCGGGTGTGAGGTCGATCCGCGGCTCGGCGGCGCCTGCGACCGTGGCCGCCCCCAGCGCCACGCCGATCACCAGGCGGGCGAAGCGGAAGGGAGGCATGGCCGGCAGGCAGGCGGGAAGGAGCGTCGTTGGCGACCCGGCGGTCGCAGGGGCGCGCGGCGAGAGGGGCAATTCATCGGCAGCATCATTTGAGCCATTGCGCGGGGAGGATATTCCCCGAATCCGCCTCCCCGGGCGTCTCGACCGGCTCCGAACACCGCACCGCCGCTTCGCCGGACAATGCCGACGGAGAAGGTGCGACCCCCGAGGCCGCCCTGCTCCCGGCGAGGGTTGCCCCGATGCCAGCGCTGTCGCCGACTCCGCCGCAACCTGCTCCACCAAGGCGCTGAAATCGGCTCCGCCCCAGCAAAGCACATGGCGTCCCTCTTCCAAGACCTGCACGTCCACGAGACTCTCGGCCAGCCCCGTCATGCGCCGCGTGCTGCCGCGTGGACCGTGCTGCTGCGCGTGTCGTCGCGTCACGCGTAGCGCGGTGTGGGGGAGTTCAGCCTCCACGTGGTCGCCTCGCACCGCGGCCGCCGCGTGGGCGACGCGATGCCGGCGGAGATGATCCGACACCGCCAGGCGCTCGGCATCCGGACGCCGCAGCGGTGCACCTCTCCCGACAACGCCGCCAGCCTCGCGCTTCAAGCGCGCCACGGTTTCAAGATCGTCGGCGCCGCGAACGCGTCGGCCGCATGGCGCATGGCCCGCTCGCCGGCCCGTGGCGCGGCACCGTCCTGCTCGAACGCCGCAGTGCCGTCGCCGGCGGCGAGTGAGCTGGCCGCGACCGTGTTAGCTGGCCATCGCCTTTCGCCGGCTACCACGCGGTTTGCGCTTCTTGGGTTTCCGGGCGCTAGCCGGTTGCCCGATGATTTGAAAAACAGGCTTCGCCTCGCAGACCGCATCGACCTTCGCGCTTCCTAGCAGGTCCACCCACCGGCTGAGTATCTCGGTTTTCCTATTAGCGAAATGCTCGGCGGCAATAAGCGCGAAATCCGTAATTGGTGCGTGTTTCTCCCTTTGCCGTTCCTCCCTCGGCTTCTCCGGTTCGGAGTCGAAGAGCGGCAGTGTTTCGTCTTCGCTCCCCTCGTCGTGCAGGTATCGGTCGGAGACGAAGTCTCCCATTGCTTCCAAACCTCGGCCAAACCGGCTAAGCGTGGCGCGAATCGCCTCGCCGCTGCTGTCGATGCCGATCCAGCGCCGCTTGAGGCGGCTAGCGGCTTCGAGCGTTGTCCCGGAGCCGGCAAAGCAATCCATGACCAGATCGCCCTCGTCTGAAGACGCTTTGATGATCCGCGCCAGCAGGTCGGGGTTTTTCTCCGTGGGGTAACCCGTGATCTTGATGTTCTGGTTGTGCGCATCGCGAAAATCCAGCCACAGATCCTGCACAGGCACGCCCGCGCTCTGGTCGAGGTAGATTTTCCTTCGTGGGTTTCCGTTCGGCGACCAATAGATTTCACCCCGCGCATCCATCTCGTCGAGGACCCGGGGCGGATATTGCCAGTGTTTACCGGGTGGCGGCGGGCGCCCTCGCCAAAGCTGCCCCGTCTCGCCGTGGCGCACGCCCGGCGCATGAACGGGCACCTTCATGAATTTTCGTCCGGTCTCCGGCTCCACATATTGATATTCCTTGGCTCGTTCCTCCGTCCAAGCTTCCACCGGGCGATGCCAGACATAGTCGTCGCTCTTGGTGTAGAACAAAAGGTAGTCGGCGACATTGCCGTAGCTGTGCCGCGTGTAGTTCTTGGGGTTGCACTTCTTGCGCGTGATCCAGTTCCGGAAGTTCGAAGCGCCGAAAACTTCGTCCATGATCGCCTTGGCCAAGAACGCCATCTTGTCGTCGAGGTGGACATAAATGGAGCCGTCCTCGGCCAGCAATTCGCGCAGTAGAACCAGTCGCTCGCGCAAAAACTCCAGATAGTGCGCGCCCTCCAGCAGATCAGTGTAGGCGTTTGTTTGGTTGCGGGATTGGAACACGCTTTTCGTCGCATAGGGTGGATCGATGTAGATCAACCTCACTTGGCCCCGGACGGACGAATCATGCCGCAACGCCGAGAGCACCGCCAGATTCTCACCCCAGTATAGCCGGCTGCGCGCGTGTGCCGAGCCTGCTTTCGGCCACCAGACATCGCACCGGGCGGGCGGCGTCCGCATGATTTCCTGCTCTGTCTTCTTGCCTTCATAGGCCAATCGCACTTCGGACCTCCCGCCAGGGTGCGCCAGCCCATCAGGCAGCGAAGCTCCCTTCCATTTCGTCCTCGGAACACCTGTCGCCATACGAAGTCAGGATTGGAGCCAAGCCGCCGTAAGGCGCTCGGGCATCATGCGCAGGGTGGTGACGAGAATTCTGCCCGGCCGGCTTTGCTCCAATCGGGCATAGTCGGACCACATGGAGCCCAAAAGCAGGCCGGGGCCATCGTTTATGAAGATCACTTTGGTGCGCAGTTTGTGTTTCTTGGCGTAGCCGAGGATTTCGTCTGCACAATTCTGGTATCCTCCTGTGCGATCATCCTCCTGCGCGCCTCCTCGGTCGGAATCGTAACGCGCCAAACCGATGGCAAGAACCTCGCCGGTCTTCGGTTCGATGACGACAAAGTCCACCGGACGATCTGGCTTCGGATAGGCCTTGAACACGCTGCCGAGCAGGATGTCCTTTCCCGCACGCTCCGGTCCGATTAGTTCGAACCCTGGGAATTGGCTGCGGAAGAGCGCAAAAAAACGCTCCGTCAGATCGTAGCCCTTTTTACCTCGATCCTTGTATTCCCAAAGCACAGCGCACAGTGCTTCGTCCGGAACCGGACGCCTGAGAAAGGCACGCTGCACCTCATGGATAGGGCGAAAGCCTTTCCCAAACTGTTCGCAGATTTGCGCGGCCTTGGACTTTTGCTTGAGCATCTCGACTGGCGTTTCGGGACTGACGTATTTTCGGAACACTCTGGCTAGCTGCACCCGCATCCAGCCATCGGACTGCTCGGCAATTTGCATGAACAATCGCGGCGATGACTCGGAGCTCCTCAGCAACTGACCAAACAGAACCAAAACCGGCTTGTAGAGTTCGCAGGCATCTTTGAGAATGTTCGGATAGTATTCTCCTGTCGCGAGAGTGACCCAATCCCGGCCCTCCGCCTTGTAGTCGGCGAAAGACCTCGGGGAAACTCGAACGGAGCGTGCGGCCATGCCCCCCAGCATTCAATGTCGGCTTGAGGAATCAAGCACCGGCTGTCGGACCCCCTATCTGACTTCGAAAACCTAAACGTGGTTCGCAGCTTTGCTCACCTTGCCCCTTCAACCCGGCAGCGTGAAGGCCTCGAACTGCTTCTTCACTTCCTGCAGGAACGCCGCCGCGCCCGCGCCGTTCACCACCCTGTGGTCGAAGGTGAGCGAGAGCGTGACGACCTCGGCGGGATGGACGACGCCGCCGTCGTTGATCATGCGCTCGTGCGCCGTGCCGATGAAAAGCGTCGCCACGGCGGGCGGCACCACGATGGGCGTGGCGCTCTCGACGCCGAAGGCGCCGAGGCTCGTGATGTTGATCGGCGCCTGCACATCGATGACCTTGCCCGCGCGCGTCTCCTCGACGGCGCGGTTGTAGGCGGCGGAGAAATCGGCGAACGAGAGGCGGTTGGCCGACGCGATCGCGGCGGTGGCGAGGCGGTCGCCCTCGAGGGCGACGGCGACGCCCTGGTCGAAGTCGGGCTGCTCGTAGATGGCGCCGTCCTTGCCGACGATGCAGCGGAAGGCCGCGTGCTTCTCCTGCGCGCGCGTGACGCACCACGCCATCATGGCCGAGGGCGACGGCGCGGCCTTGCCAAGCCTGGCCTTGGCCTCCTCGCGCGCCTGCTTCAGCGGCGTCCAGAGGACGTCCATCAGCATGTTCGCGGGCACGACGGCATCGAGGCGTTTGGTGATCGCCGGATGCAGGGCCGGCGGGCGGACGTTGCCCTTCATGCCCGGGGAGGCTGCCACGGGAACCGGCGCGCTGGCAATGCTCGGCGCGGCCATCGCGACCTTGGCCGCCGCGGCGGCGGGAGCCGCGGGAGGGGCTTTATGCCCCGACAAAACCGCGGCCGACTGCGAGTCGGGGCGTGAAGCCACTCCCACCCCGGCAGCGGGCTTCGGCGCGCTCGCGCCCTCGACCGGCAATCCCGCCACGCTCGCGGCGTCGCCGGTGACGATCGCGATCTCCTGGCCGATGAGCACGGTGTCGTCGACCTTGATGCGCCACTCCCTGAGCTGGCCGGCGAAGGAAGCCTCGACCGGGTAGACGGCCTTGTCCGTCTCGAGTTCGCAGAGCATGTCGTCGTGCTTCACGGCCTCGCCCGGTTTTTTGCCGAGGGAAACGACGCGCGCGGAGCGCAGGCCTTCGCCCATGATCGGCACGCGGACGATGATGTCGCTCGTGCCGGCGATGACGGTGTTTTGCGGCGCGTGCGCCGGCTCGAATGTCGGAGGGGCTTTATGCCCCGACGAAGCCATGTCCGGCTGCGGGTCGGGGCGTAAAGCCCCTCCCACATTGGCCGTAACCGGCGTCACGGGCATTTCTCCGCGCACGACGTCCATCGAGACGCTCTGCCAGATGGCGTCGACGATCTGCGGCACGGCGGGGAGCGCGGCGTATTCGTAGATCGGGTTGTAACCGATCATGACGTTGCCCTTGGTGACGAGCTGCGGCGGCGCCTTCATCGCGGCCCACAGTTCGGGCTGGCCCGTCACGTGCGTGATGATCATCTGGCCGACGGAGCACGCCTCGGTGTCCTCCTGCACGACGATCAGGCGGCCGGTCTTGCGGACGGAGGCCTCGATGGCCGCCTTGTCCCAGGGCATGATCGAGCGCAGGTCGATCAGCTCGACGCTCACCTCGCCCTTCAGTTCGGCGATGGCCTCGCGCGCCTTTTCCATCGTGTTGCCCCAGGCGACGATCGTGAGGTCGTCCCCGGCGGTCTCGAGGCGGGCCCGGCCGAGCGGGATCGATTTGACCGGCTGCGCGCTCTCGACCTCGGCCCAGAGCATGTGCTTGGGCGCGAGGAAGAGCGTGACGTCCTCGCCGTGCATCGCGGTCCAGAGCAGGCCGGCCGCGTCCGCGGGCGTGGAAGGGATGACGATGTTGAGGCCGGGGAAGTGCGCGTAGGCCGACTCGTTGGCCTGCGAATGCCAGAGCGCGCCGCCGGGCAGGTAGGCGCCGTAGGGCGCGTAGAACACCGCGGGCACCTTCCACTCGCCGTTCGAGCGCCAGCGGAGGTTCGCGAGGTTCTGCACGAGCTGGTTGAAGCCCGGGAAGCTGAAGTCGATGAACTGCAGCTCGAACACCGGCCGGCGCCCGTAGAGCGCGAGACCGCCGCCGATGCCCATGATCGTCGATTCCGCCAGCGGCGAGTTGAAGACCTGCCCGGGAAAATCGGTCGAGAGCTTCTGCGTGAGGCGGAAGACGCCGCCCTTCGGGTCCTCGACGTCCTCGCCGAAGATCATGCGGGCCGGGTCGGCGTCGAGGCCGGCGCGCAGCGTCTTGTTGATGAGGTCGCCCATGCGGTGGCGGCCGGGCTTGAAGAGCTCCTCGTTCAGGTCGGGCGAGTCGCCGGTGACGTCGAGGAAGAGCTCGTCGGCGCGCGGATCCCCGGCCTTCTCGGCCGCGGCGTATTCGGCGCGCACCTTCTCCTTCAGTTCCTCCTCCCACTTGGCGAAATCCGCCGCGGTCAGTTCGCCGGCTTTGATCATCCTGTCGCGCAGCATGCGGATCGGGTCGGCCTGCTCGAGCGAGGCAATGTCCTCCTTCGAGCGGTAGAGCGTGTGGTCGTCGGAGCTGGTGTGGCTGGAGAGGCGCTCGACCTTGGCCCAGAGGAACGCCGGGCCCTCCCCGGCGCGAAGCCGCGCGATGGCCTTCTGCGCCTCGGCGTGGACAGTCCCGACGTCGGAGCCGTCGATCACATGCCACTGCGCCTTGCTGAGCACGTCGAGCGCGAGCGGGTTGGTCTTCCGCGTCGGCGTGGAGATGCCGTAGGCGTTGTCCTCGACGATGAACAGCACGGGCAGCCGTTTCTCCAAGGCGAAGCTGATCGCCTCGTAGAAATCGCCCTGGCGCGACGCCGCGTCGCCGACCGTGGTGACGACGACGCCGTCCTTGCCGTCGAGCTTCATGCCCCACGCCACGCCGCAGGCGGGCAGGAGTTGCGAGCCGAGCGGGGTGGGCACGCTGACGATGTTCAGCGCGCGGCTCGAGAAGTGCGACGGCATCATGCGGCCGCGCGAGACGGAACCGCGCTTGGCGAAATACTCGAGCGAGAGCTGCGCCGTCGTCATCCCGCGGCCCAGGCACAGGCCGCGATCGCGGTAGTAAGGGAGGATGAAGTCGCTGTCGCGCAGCTGCGCGCCGATCGCGCTGAACGCCTCATGGCCGCGGCCGGAGACATGGAAGTGGCCCTTGCCCTGCCGGTTCAGGCTCTCCTCGCGGAGATCGCCGAGCCGGCTCTCGAGCATCGTGCGCAGCAGATGCCGGCGCTGTTCCTTGTTCAACGTGGGCGCAGTCTTGGCCATGAGGCAGGCGTGGGGAGGCTGCCATCCATCGCCACTTTGTCATACGCGGCAACGGATTTTTGGCGCCGGCCGCGGGTTTTTGCGGCGAAAATTCGCCCGGTTTGCCGAGATGAAGTGAAAAGGCGCAGCTGCTGCGGCTGCGCCTTGGGAATATGCGACCGGCCGCTCAGCAGAGCCCGACGCTCTTGGCGGAGCGCATCAGGCCGCCGCGGAAGGCCGGGAAGCCCGCGCCCATCAGCAGCGCGAAGTCGGCGTCGTCCGCGGACTTGAGCACGCCCTCGTCGAGGATGCGCTTGGTCTCGGCGATCATCACGCCGTTGAGATGGTCCTGGATCGCCTTCGCGTCCATCGCCCGGGCGGCGCCGGAGGCGAATTGCTGCATGGCGGGGTTCAGCGCCTCCTTACCGCCCTCGTAGGTGTAGAAGCCGGTGGACGCGCCGTTCTTGCGGCCCTTCAAGCCGGCGGCGAGCATGCGGCTGCACACCGTGGCACCGCGGAAGCGCTGCGGAAAATAATG
This sequence comes from Opitutus sp., assembly GCA_013822585.1. Lineage (GTDB taxonomy): Bacteria > Verrucomicrobiota > Verrucomicrobiia > Opitutales > Opitutaceae > Didemnitutus. Next base: position 28,847 of record PNKG01000001.1, read on the forward strand.
CCTCATCTCGCCGTAGATGAAATCCGTGACGTCCACGCCCACCTCGTCGATCAGGCGCATCGGGCCCATCGGCCACCCCCAGTCGCGCATGGCCTTGTCCAGCGCGTCGGTCGGCACGCCCTGTTCCCAGAGCAGACAGGCCTCGTTGAGGTAGAAGAACAGCGCGCGGGTGACGTAGAAGCCGGGCGAGGAGCGGCAGAGGACCGGGCTCTTGCCCAGCGCCTTGGCGAAGGCGAGCGCGCGGTCCGCGGTCTCGCGCGTGGTGTGCGGCGAGAGCACCATCTCGATCAACGGCATGCGGCTGACCGGATTGAAGAAGTGGATGCCGATGGTGCGGCCGGGATTCGTGGCGGTGGCGGCGAGCTCGTCGATCGGCAGCGCCGAGGTGTTGGAGGCGAGGATGCAGTCGGGCCGCACGATGCCCGAGAGCTCGGCGAAGACTTTCTGCTTCACGGCGACGTTCTCCACGATCGCCTCGATCACGATGTCGCAGTCGCCGAAATCGTAGAGGTCGGTCGAGATGCCGATGCTGCCCATGCAACGGTGGGCGGTGTCGTGGCTCATCTTGCCGCGCTTCACCGCCTCGTCGAACAGGCTGCGGATGACCGCCACGCCCCGGTCGAGCGCCTCGCGGCTGGTGTCGCTGAGGATGACGCCGTAACCGCGGGCCGCGCACCACTGCGCGATGCCGGAGCCCATGACGCCGGCGCCGATCACGCCGATGCTCTTGAACGGCGCGGGGGCGTGCGCATCGGCGGGCTTCGGGAACCAGGCGTCGACGGTGAGCTTCTTCACCGCGTCCTTGAGGAAGAAGACGTGCACCATGTTCTTCGCCACCTCGCCGGCGGCGATCTCGCCGAAAAGGGCCGCCTCGAGGTCGAGTGCGGCGTCGAGGCCGAGGCCGGCGCCCTTCTCCACCGCGTCGAGCACGGCGAGCGGCGCGGGCTGGCCGCGCAGGCGGGAGAAGGCGGCCTTGCGCTGGTCGGCGAAGAACGCGGCGTCGGCCGGCGCGGCGGCGGCGCGGGCGGGCCGGCCGGAGGCGGCGAGCGCGAGCGCGGCGGCCTTGGCGCGCGCCTTCAACTCGGCGGCGGGCGCGAGCTCGTCGACGAGGCCGGCCTTGAACGCCTCGGCGGCGGGCAGAAGCTGGGCCTTGAGAATGTGGTCGACCGCGGCCGGCGCGCCGAGCAGACGAGGCAGGCGGGCGCAGCCGCCCCAGCCGGGGATGAGGCCGATGCCGACCTCGGGCAGGCCGATGACCGTCTCCTTCGCCTCGCTGGCGATGCGCCAGTGGCAGGCGAGCGCGAGCTCGTAGCCGCCGCCGGCGCAGGCGCCGTGGATGGCACAGACGACCGGCGCCTTGAAATGGTCGAGCAGCCCGAAGAGCGCCTGGCCGTCGCGCGAGGCCTGTTGGCCTTCGGCGGCGTGGCCGATCTTGCCGAGCCACTTCAGGTCGGCGCCGGCGATGAAAATCTTCTCCTTGCCGCTGAGCACCACGACGGCCTTCACCGGCTGCGCGGCGAGCGCCTCGACCGCCGCGCGGAGAGCGGCCTGCGTCGGGGGGTTGAAGACATTGGCGCGGCTCGCGGGATCGTCGAACACGATCCAGCCGATGCCATCTGCGTCCACGGAATGCGTCACCGTCGGTGCGTTGCTCATAGGGTGAAGTCGGTGCCCCAGCACACCCGCCCCCACCCCGGCTGACAACTGCAAGCCCGCCCCGGCCGCCAACTATTAGTCGGCATTTCCTCCCGGAGAAAACCGCCGCGGCCGTCAGCGGCGGCGCGGGCCGGGCGCGGCGAATTTCCGCAGGTATTTCAGCGCGACCTCGAAGTCGTGCGGCAGCGGCGCGGTGAGCGTGATGCGCGCGCGCGAAACCGGATGGGTGAAGGTCAGCGCGGCGGCGTGGAGCGCGAGGCGGGAGATGAGCGGCTTCTCGTCGTCGCGCCCCTTGTAGCCGCGCTTCAACCCGGAGAGGAGCAGGCGCGTGTCGTTGCCGTAGAACGGATCGTTGAGGATCGGCCAGCCGCTGGCTGCGAGGTGGACGCGGATCTGGTGGGTGCGGCCGGTCTGCGGCCGGCATTCGAGATGCGTGAAGGCGCCGTAGCGGCCGAGCACGCGGAAGTCGGTGACCGCGCCCTTGCCGTGCCGACGCACGACGCACATGCGGCCGGGCGCTGCGCCGTCCTCCTTGAGCACGAGGTCGACGGCGAACGCGTCCGGCAGACCGCCCTCGGGCGTCGCGATCGGCTCCGTGCCGCCGGCCCAGGGTGCGGCGCAGGGCCCGGCGTTCACGACCAGGGCCTGGTAGGCCTTTTCGACCGTCTTCGACTGGAACTGCCCGCTGACGAAATCGAGCGCGGGCTTGGTCTTGGCGCAGAGCACGAGCCCGCTGGTGCCGGCGTCGATGCGGTGGACGTTGGCCACGCCGTGCCCGTAGCGTTCGTGCACGAGACCCATCAGGTTGGCGCGGGATTTGTCCCACCGGTCGGGCGCGATGAGGAGCCCGCTGGGCTTGTCGAAGGCGATGAGCGCCTCGTCCTCGTAAACGACCGGTGGCAGTGGCGGCATGTGGGGCGTTTCAAGGCGAAGCCGGCGGGGCGCGCAAACCAATACCCGCGGCGCCGGTTTCAGGGTTTTTTCAGCGGCGGCGGCGCCTCGGCACTCGCCTCGCGGCGCCGGCTGGTTTTACCTGCAGCAAGGCATGACGATCGTTCCGCGTCCACTTGTCGATTTCGTGGCCGCGCACCGCGCCCGGCGGTTGCGGGCACGACTGCACCTGCAGGGCGACGGCCGCGCCCACCAGCAGGCGGTGTGGCGCACGCTGATGGCGCGGCACGAGCGCACGGAGATCGGCCGCGAACTCGGGCTCGGACCCAAGCTGGCCTACGAAACCTTCCGGCAGCGCGCGCCGCTGCGCCTGGGCGCGGATTTCCGGGGAGCCGCGGAGCGCATGGCCGGCGGCGCGGCGGACATCCTTTGGCCGGGGCGCTGCAACCACTTCGTCTACACCGCGGGCACGGTCGACGGCACGCCCAGGATGCTGCCGGTCACGCCGGACATGGCCCGGCATTTCCGCGAGACCCTGGCCCAGGCTTGGCTGCTGCACGCGGTGCGCACGGGCCGTGTCGACCTCTTCCACGGGCGCCACCTCCACGCCGGGGCCAGCACGGCCCTGAGGGCGGCGCGCGGCGCGCGCGCGGGCTACCTCGACGGCATCGCGCGCGCCTGCCTCAGCGATTGGGCCCGCGCGAATCTCTATGCCCCCCCGGCGGGTGTCGCCCAACTGCCCGAGGGCCCGGAAAAACTCGCCGCCCTGATCGACGCCTGCCGGCACGCCGACGTGCGGCTGCTGGCCGGCACGCCGGCCGCGCTGCTCGCGCTGCTCGGCGCGCTGAAGGAGACGGGCGGGGCCTGGCCGCGGCTCGAATGTTGCGTGCTGACCGGGGCGATGCCCGGCATACACGCCCGGCCGCTGGCCGAGCTGGCGGGCGCGGGCGTCTCGCTCCATGAAATCTACGCCGGCGCCGAGGGTGTGTTCGCCGCGCAGGACAGCGACGCGCGCAGCGGCCTGCGGTTGTTCACCGACGCGGGCATCTTCTTCGAGTTCCTCCCCGCGCGCGAGCTCGGCGGCAGTCTCGCCGCGCTCGGCCCGCGCTGCGTGCCGCTCGCCGAGGCGAAGACCGACACCGACTATGCGCTCGTGGCCACGACGCCCGCCGGACTCGTCCGTTGCCTCGTGGGCGACACCGTGCGCTTCACCTCGCTGCAGCCGCCGCGCCTGGTGGTCACGGGCCGGACGCAGTTCCTCCTGAACGCCTTCGGCGAGCAGACCACCGAGCGCGAGCTGACCGAGACGCTGATCGACATCTGCGAGTGCAACCGCTGGGAGCCGGTCAATTTCCACGTGGCGCCATACCACACCCGCGGCGCCGTGCGGCGCAGCCAAGGCTGCCACGAGTGGTGGGTCGAGCTGAGTCCCGGCACGGTCCGCACCCCCACCGGTCCGTTGCTCGCCGCCGAACTCGACACCGAGCTCGGCCGCCGCAACCGCGACTACACGGCCCGCCGCGCCAACGGCGCGCTCGAAACCCCGGTCGTGCGGCTGGTGATGCCGGGCGTCTTCACGCAATGGGCGGAGCTGCACCCGGCCTTCGGGGGTCCGGGCAAGCTGGCGCGCTGCCGGAACGACCGCCTGATGGCCGACCAGCTGGCGGGCATCGCGCGCTTCCACAGCGGCTCGGTGGCGCCCTTCGGCCCGGGCTGACTGCGGCCGCCCAGCATCCCGGGCAGCGGAGACCCTCCGCCGCCCGGTTGCTTGTCTGCGTCCTTGCCACGGGCGCGCGCCGCGGACGCCCCCGGATGGCGCGCGTGAACTGCCGGAGGGATCAGTTGATCTTCACCTCCACGGCCTTTGCCTTCGCCTTTTCAGTCTTCGGGAGGCGCAACAGGAGGACGCCTTCCCTGAACTCGGCGGCGATCTTCGCCGCGTCGGCGTTTTCCGGCAGAGTGAAGCTGCGGAGGAAGCGGCCGTGCTCGCGCTCGATGCGATGATAGCGGCGGTTCTTCTCCTCCTTCTCCGCCTTGCGCTCGCCCGTGATGGTGAGGACGCCCTCCTCGAACGTCACGTGCACATCCTCCTTCTTCATCTCGGGCAGATCCGTCTTGATGAGATATTCCCTGTCGTCCTCGGTGATGTCCACCGGGGGAATCCACTCGGTGGCGGAGAGTTTCTCCTCGCGATTCGGGTCGATGATCCGGAGCGGGTCCGGGCTGAACAGAGCCGCCATGCGGTTCTGCATTTCCTCCATTTCGCGGAGCGGGTTCCAGCGAACGATCGGCGCGGGTTTCATGGTTCCTCCTCTTGGTTGTCTCAAGGCAGCCACGCCGGCTGCCCGGCTAGTTTCCCACCACCGGGCCGCCTTCGCTGCGCGTTTATTGCCCCGCGAGCCGGGGCGTTTGTAACCAAGATATGCACGGACGCCGGGTGCCGGGATCGGCCAAAAAAACGGAGCCCGCGGACTCCGCTCGCCCGTTGCGCGGCGAGCCGCGCCTATTCCCCTTCGTCCTCCGCGCCGGGCCCGTCGCCGGATTTCCTGCGGCTGCGGGCGCGCTTCGCCTTCGAGTCCTTGGCGTTGAGCCAGAGTTCGTCCTTGGCGTTGCGGTTGAGCCAGAAGATCTCGCCGTTCCACTCGCCGAAGGCCGGCTTGGTCTTGGCGTCGTCGGGCACGTTGAGGCCGGCGGAGACGAGCGCCTCGAGGATTTCGAGCGCGGGGCGGCCGAGCTGCTGCGCGAGGTCGTCGATCTTGGCCGTGAAGCCGTCGCCGCGTTTCTTCGGCTGGAGCAGCAGGCGCAGGGCCTCGAGCGTGTGGGCGGGGACGTGCGCGGGGGCGGGGACCGCTGCCGGAGCTTCAGCGATGACCGGTGGTTCGTCGCCGGCCGCGGCTTTCTCGCGCGGCGCGTCGGGGGCAGAATCGTCGGGCGCGCCGCCCGCCGCCTCGCCGGCGGCCGCGGCGGTCTCGCCATTCTGGCCGCGGTCCTTGCGGGTGTTGATCCAGATCTCGCCGCGCTGGTTCTTGTCCATCCAATAGAGGAAGCCGTTCTCCTCGTGGAAGAGCGGCTTCTCGGCGCCCTCCTCCTTCAGCTTGAGGCCCTGCTCGGCGAGCTGGGCGAGCAGGCCGGCCTCGTCGGTCTTCAGGGCCTTGGTGAGGTAGGCGAAGCTGCCGGACCAGCCGTGGCCGCGGCGGTTGCGGCGCATCATGCCGCGGATCTTGTCGAGGAAGGTCTTCGGCGCGGCGGGTTGCGCGGGCGGCCCGCCGTCTTCGGGCGTCGGGCCCTCGGCCGCGGCGGCCTCCTGCTGCTGTGGCTGGCGCTGCTCGCGGCGCTCCTGGCGCGACGACGCCTGCGGCGGCTGGCTGGCGCCGCTGTTGTCCTGCGGAGCCTCCTCGTCGCCCAGGCGTCGGCCTGCAACGACGCGGAAGACGGGCTCGGGCTTTTCGCGGGTGTTGATCCAGATTTCGCCGCGGCGGTTGATGTTCACCCAATAGAGGTCGCCCTCGAACTCGACATGGACGGGCCGGGCGTTCTCGTCGGCCGGGATCTGCAGGCCGCACTCGACGAGCGCGCCCTTGATGTCGGACTCGTCCATCTTCCATTTCTTGGCGAGGTAATCGACCCCCACGCTCATGCCGGGGCCGCGCTGGTTCTTGCGCATGTGCGGACGGAGCGCGTCGAAGAACGTCGGCAGCTCGTCCTCCGCGGCGAGCGTCTCCCACTCGTCCTTTTCGCCCTCTTCCTCGGGCGCGTCGCGGTCGTCGTCGCGCGAGGTGTCGCGCAGGCGGCGGAGGCCGTCGTCGGCGCCGACCTTCTCCTCGGCGAGGAAGGTCTCGCCCTCCTCGGCCGCGGGCTGGGCGGGCGCGCCCGTGGCGGCCTTGAACTTGGCCTCGAACTCCGCGCGGAGCTTGTCGGCCTCGGCGCGGGCGGCGGCGGCCGCGGCGTCCTCCAGCGTCCAGTCCCGTTGCGTCGTGCGCCGCACGAGGCCGGTGAACGCCAGCAGGTTGTCGGGTTGCGTGTGAAAGTGGATGATTTCCCAACCTTCCTTGCCGAGGTCGTTGAGAAATTTTTCCAGCAGGGCCGGCGACGCGAAGCCGCCCTTGCCGCTGGTGATGACTTTGTATTCCCAGTTGGACATGTGAGGGGGAGAGGCATCCCGCAACGCCCGGCCCGACGCGAGACTAATCTCCGGTCGGGCGCGGATGCGCCACCGCCAGCAGGAACGAGTCGATGGCGTAGTCCGCGAGCTGCCCGCCGGGGCCGTCCAGGTTGCAGTCGAAGCCGTGCGTCGCCCACGGCAACTCGAGATGGAAATGGCGCGCGCCGGCCTCGCGCAGGCGCGCCGCCATGCGCTCGCTGTGACGATGCCACACGAGCGGGTCCGGCCGGCCGTGCAGCAGCAGCGTGGGCGGCGGGGCGGCGCCGATCATCGCCTGCGCGCTGGCCGAGGCGTAGAGCGCGCGGCGCTCGGGCGTGTCGGGCGGGCCGCCGAGATACTGGCGCATCAGCTTCACGGAATTCAGCGCGTCGTCCTCGCGCGACACGCTCCAGGCGAAAGGCATGTCCTGCGGCGCGTAGAACGACACCACGCCGACGATCGCCGGATCGTCTGCACCGTAGGCGACGGCCGTCGCGATCTGCCCGCCCGCGGAACGTCCGACCAGCACGAAGCGCCGCGGATCGAGGCCGAGGCGCGCGGCGTGGGCCTTGAGCCAAGCGAGCGCGGCGAGCGTGTCCTCGCGCGGGGCGGGCCAGCGGTGCCGCGGCGCGAGCCGGTAGGAGATGGCCGCGACGGCGTAGCCGCGCGCGGCCCAGCGGTGATTCCATCCGGCCAGCTGCGCGCGGCCGCCGCCGTCCCATCCGCCGCCATGCACGACGACGAGGCACGGGGCGCGCGCCCCGTGTGGCTGTGAAGCGGGATAATGATCGAGCCGCAGCTCCTCGCCGTTGGCGCGGGCGAAAGTCTCGGTCCGCACAGCCCCGCGCGCCGGCCGCACAGGCCAGTAGAGCCGCAGAGGATCGAAGGCCGGTTTGCCCAGACAGTGATCGTGACCGAAAGCCTGCCGCAGCCCTCCCGGCAGCTTCCCAGCCATCCGGGCCGCAAGAAAAGCGGGGCGAAGAAGGAACGCGCCGGCCGCCGCCGCGAGCGTGATCGTGGCCAGGCGCGGCCAGCCGCCGGTGGCGGCCGCCGCCAGCAGCGCGAGCCCGAGGGGAAACAGCGCCAGCCAGTGGCCGAACTCGCCCGCGGCGAGCGCGACCTTCCAGAGCCCGCCGAACGGTGGCGCGTGGCGCCACGTGAGCAGCGAGGCGAGGAAGGCGGCAAGCGCGAGGACCGGCAGCAGGATTTCCAGCACGCCCTTTTCTACGTGCGAATTGGCGGTGAGGACGACTTATTTCCCCCGATGTCCCGCCGGCTCGACCAGCTCCTCGCCAACCTCGGCTACTGCTCCCGCCGCGAGGCGCGCGCATGGATCGGGGCCGGACGGATCGACGTGGCGGGACAGACCGCCGACGACCCGGGCCAGAAATCCCACCCGGCCGCGGTGCGTGTCGACGGCGAACCGCTCGACCACCCCGACGGCCTGCTGCTCCTGATGAACAAGCCGACCGGCCTCGTCTGCTCGCACGACGCGCGCGAGGGTCCGGGCGTCTACTCGCTGCTGCCGTCGCGCTGGCAGCGCCGCAATCCGCAGGTGACCACCGTCGGCCGCCTCGACAAGGACACCAGCGGCCTGCTGCTCCTTACCGACCGGAGTGCGCTCGTGCACCGGCTCACCTCGCCCAAGCACAAGGTGCCGAAGGTCTATCACGCCACGCTCGAAGCCGACCTGCCGGCGCACGCCGGGGAGATTTTCGCGCGCGGCACGCTGCGGCTCAAGGGCGAGACCGAGCCCTGCGCGCCGGCGGAGCTGCGCGTGCTCGGCCCGCGCGAGGCGGAGCTCACGCTCACCGAGGGCCGCTATCACCAGGTGCGCAGGATGTTCGGCGCCGTCGGCTGCGAGGTCGTGACGCTGCACCGGGCGCGCTTCGGCGCGCTCGGGCTCGGCGGCCTCGCCCCGGGGCAATGGCGCGAGTTGCCGCTGGACACCTTCGACTGAGCCGCGCGCGGACGGGAAAGGGCAGACGCGCCGGTCCCACCCGGCGCGTCTGCGGTCAGTCGCAGTCGAAGGGCTCAGTTCCCGAGGAAAAATTGGATCGGCACTTCCATGCGCGTGGCGACCTTGCGGCCACCCTTGACGCCGGGGCGGAATTTCCAGCGCATGACACCGTTGAGCGCGGAGCGCTCGAACTCGCTGCGGCTCGAGTCGAGCACACGCGGTTCGCGCACGAAGCCGTCGGCGTCGACGATGAAGGTCACGACGACGCGGCCCCCGGTGATGTCGCCGGGCAGGTTCTGCGGAAAATTCGGCGCGGGCTGGTTGATCGCCTGCGGAATGCGGTCGAGGTCGGAGAGCCTGAAGACGTTGCCGAAACTGCCGGAGCCGGAGCCGCCGCGGCCGTGGTTGACCGGGATGGCCATCTGGCGGAGCGCGTTCGCGTCGACGACCTGCGGGCGGAGGTCGACCTGCTGCGTGAAATCGCTCAGCGCGACCATCCGCGGCACATCCATCAGCTGCGGCACGGCGACGCTCTCGACGGGCGGCGCCTCGACGAGCTCTTCGGGCTGCTGCCCGGGCTCCTCCTGCGGGAGCGGCGGCATCTCGATCTGCACGACCTGCTCCGGAGCCTTGGCGGCAACGGACGCGGGCGCGGTGTCGCGGCTGAAACCGAAGAAGATCGCGGTGTGGATGCCGACGGAAAGCAGCAGGCCCGCGGCATAGCTCCAACGGCGGCGGGGCCTCGCGGAGTAGCGCCAGGCACCGACGGGGGCGGGACGCTCCGGCGCGACCGTGATGGAGCCGCGCGGACGACCGGGGAAGTGGCGCGGAGGGCGGAGGGCGGTGGCAGTCGTGTTCATGAAAGGGGTGAGGTTCGTGGTTGTGGGGAGAGTTCACACGCGGCGCCGCGGTGAAGTTTCAGCTTTCCGAAACCGCGCGGCGCGCAGGCGCCTCCCCCCTTTTGCAAGGCCCGTGCCAGCCCGCGCCGACGGGCGCAGGTCGGGCTCCCGCAACGCCTTGCCGGATTGCCCGGGCCGGCCGGCCCGGCCTTGGCGTCGGTGGCGCGGGACGCGCCCGTCCCGCACATGGGACGCCGCGCAGGCATTCGGGGCTTTTCACTGCGCGCGGTTTCTCCTCTGTTCGCGGGCATGACGCTCCCCTCCCTCACTGGTGCGCAGAAGACCGGACTCCGCGGACTCGGCCAGACGATGCCCGATCATGTGTGGCTCGGACGCGACGGCGTGACGCGCGAATTCCTCGCCGAGCTGAACCGGCAGCTTGACGCGCGCGAGCTGGTGAAGCTGCGCTTCACCGGCGGGCAGGACCGGCATGGGCGCGCGGCGTTGTGCGAGCAGGTGGAGCGTGCGGCCGCGTGCCTCTGCGTCGGCGCGGTCGGCCACACCGCGCTATTTTGGCGCCCGGGCGCGGAGGGTTCGAAGCTCGTCTGAGGGTCGGCGCCGATAGCCCCGCCGGCCGGTCAGTTCATTTGTCCTCTTCGACGAGGAATTTCACCGGCACGCGCACGCGCGTGTTGACGCGCTTGCCGGCCTTCATGCCGGGGCGGAACTTCCATTTCGCCACGCCGGCGAGGGCGTTCTCGTTGAAGCCGGCGTGCGTGGTGCTCAGGACGAAAGGCGCCACGACATCGCCGTTGGAATCGACGATGCATTCCACCATGACGCGCGCCTCGCCGACCTCCTTCTTGAACTGGTGGGGAAAAACCGGGGCCGGCTGCATGATGGGCGACGGGGCGCGGTCGAGCTGGGAGATCTCGAAGATCGTGCCCATGTTCTGCAGATTGCGCGAACGGCCGATGTTGACCGGGATCTGCGTCGTCCGCGCCGCGGCGAGGCTGGCGGAGACGTCGGGCGTGTATTGCAGGGGCTGCACAAAAGTCGCCACGGCCACGCTCGAAGGCAGGTCGGCCAGCTGCGGCACGGCGACGGCGGGCGCCTCGTCGGCGGCCTCGGTCAACTCCTCGACCTGGTCGGACTTCTCCTCCTCCAATTCGGGCATCGTCATCTGGATGATCTCGACCTCCTGCGTGTCCGCGACGTGCTTGGGGGCGGGCTTGCGGTTGAAGCCGAACAGGAAGATCCCGTGCAGAGCCAGCGAGACGAACACGGCCACCACCATCGGGATGCGCGTCCAACCGATGCCGTAATACCGCCACTTGCCCGGGGGACCCTCGATCATTTCAGCCTGGGCGATGCCGCGGGGCCTGCCGGTCGGCAGCGTTTCTGTGCGGGGAGCTGCGTGGTGGTCGATAGCGATCATGGCAGCGCTAAGATACCGCCACTTGCCCCCTGGTCCGCCGCATGCCTTGCACAAGGGAGCGCATGGCTTGACCGCGCTTGACAATGCGGCATTGCCCCGTCGCCTGCGCCCCTGCCACCCTAGCCCCATGACGCTCGCCGACTTCGGCTGGACCGACGCCCTCGCCGCCGCCTTCGCGCCGCACGCCGCGGCCGGACTGCAACCTGCGCGCGTCACGCTCCAGTTGAAGGGTTTTTGGGAGGTCACCACACCGGGCGCCGCCCGCCTCGCCCAATGCACGGGCAAGTTCCTCGCCGAGACCGGCGCCCTCTCGGACATGCCCGCCGTCGGCGACTGGGTCGCGATCGAGCCGCTGCCAGGCGACGACACGCGCGCGCTCATCCACGCCGTGCTGCCGCGACGCACGAAATTCTCCCGCAAGGCCGCCGGCGAACGCGAGGTCGAGCAGGTCGTGGCCGCGAACATCGACACCGTCTTCCTCGTCAGCTCGCTCGACGCCAACTTCAACCTCCGCCGCATCGAGCGCTACCTCGCCGCCGCCCGAGCGAGCGGCGCGCAGCCGGTGATCGTCCTCAACAAATCCGACCTCACCCGCGAGGCCGCCGGCCGCCGCGCCGAGGTCGAGGCCATCGCCCGCGGCACGCCCGTCGTGGTCACCAGCGCCCTCAAGCGCGGCGGCGCCGGGCCGCTGCGCCCGTGGCTGCGGCCGCGCACCACCGTCGCCTTCCTCGGCTCCTCCGGCGTCGGCAAATCCACCCTCATCAACGAACTCGTCGGCGACGAACTGCTCGCCACGCAGGAAGTCCGTTCCGTCGACGGCAAGGGCCGCCACACCACCGCGCTGCGCGAACTCGTCGTCTCGCCCGATGGCGTGCTCATCATCGACACGCCCGGCATGCGCGAACTCCAGCCCTGGCAGGCCGACGAGGCGGTCGACGACGTCTTCGCCGACCTCCGCGAACTGACGCTGCGCTGCAAGTTCACCGACTGTTCGCACACCACCGAGCCCGGCTGCGCCGTGAGCGCCGCCCTCGCCGACCGGTCGCTCGACCTCGCGCGCTGGCAGAGCTACCAGCGCCTGCAGCGCGAAACCGCCTTCGAGATCCGCCGCGCCGACCGCCGCGCCTCCCAGAAGCACAAGACCGAGTGGAAGAAAGTCACCAAGCAGCTCCGCCAGCGCGTGCGCGAAAAACGCGGCGAGGACTGAGCGGGCTGGGTGGTCCGCGACCTCCGGGCGCAGACTTCAGGAGCCATGATCCCGTATTTGAAGAGGACTGCTCCGGATGCGGGAGCGGCTTTGCGCCGCGCCTTGCCCGTGCGCGGAAGAGGCGGCCGATGTCGGGGCGAGAAGCCCCGCCCACGCTTTGGACAATCGCGGAATCCGGGATGATCGCTGTCGCCGCCGGGACGTCGGCGACCACCTCCGGCGTCCGCGAAAAGCACAGCGGGGACTGGCCGCGCCGCGGATGGATCCGCGCCCGCAACGGCATTCGCCGCGCAGCGGCAGCCGCCCCCTCCGCCATGCGGCCTGGCCCCATCGTTGCCTGATCGCCCCAAACCGGATGGGGCTAATAAGCAACATTCGCCCCGGGCGGCCGGCGGTCGTCCGCGAGCGTCGGCGGGCAGCCGGCGGGGCAACAAGCGCCGGGGCCGCGCAACGCCCGCGCGATTGACGGCGCGCGGCGGTCGTGGAAAATGCGGGCACCATGTTCACCATCATCGGCGCTGACGGGAAGGAATACGGGCCGGTCTCGGCCGACAAGATTCGCGAGTGGATCGCCGCGGGGCGCGCCAATTCGCAGACGCAAGGCAAGCGCGAGGGCGACTCCGCGTGGAGCACGCTCGGCTCGCTGGGGGAATTCAGCGCCAGCTTCGGCGCGACACCGCCGCCTGTGGGCGGCGGCACACCCCTCGCGGCTGCCCCGACGGGCGGCGGGTGGCAGCCGCGCGACATCGACCCGAAGGCCTACGCCGCCGCCATCCGCGCGAGCGGCGCGCGGGTCGACGTGTTCGAGTGCCTCAGCCGGTCGTTCCAGCTCTGGACCTCCAACTTCCTGCCGCTGGTCGGCGCGACGATCCTCGTCATCCTCGTGCAATTTGCCATCGGCATCGTGCCCATCCTCGGCTCGCTCGCGGGTCTGCTGCTCAACGGCGTGTTCTACGGCGGCCTCTATTATTACTATCTCGGCAAGATGCGCGGCGAGCCCCGCGAGATCGGCGATGCGTTCGCCGGCTTCAAGCGCGGCCTCGGGCCGCTCATCCTCTGCTCGCTGATCCAGAGCGCCATCATGATCGCCGTGCTGCTGGTCTTCATGGCGCCTTGGCTCGGCTTCATCGTCTCCTCCGTCCTGCTGCACGGCGACAAGGTCATGCCGGCCATGGCTCCGGGCCTCATCGCCCTGACCTCCATCGGAGTGCTTCTGATGCTCTATATCGGCGTGTCCATCTGCTTCAGCTTCGTGCTGGTGATCGACAAGGGCTTGGGCCCGTGGGACGCCATCGTGACCAGCTGGCGCGTGGTGGCGGCCAACTGGTTCTCCGTCTTCTTCACCCTGCTGCTGGGGGTGCTGCTCGGCGCGCTCGGCCTCATCGCGCTCTTCGTCGGCATCCTGCTGACGATCCCGCTGACGATCGGCGCCGTGCTCTACGCCTACGAATCGCTCTTCGCCGCGCCGGGGCCCGCCGCCCCGGCGCCGGCCGCCTGATCAGGCCTTTTCCGCGCGACGCGCCCGGAAGTGGTCGAGCGACCACTTCCCCGGGCCGAACGCGAGCACGAGCAGGCTGGCGACGAGGAAAAGGAACGGCGCGGCGCCGGTGAACTTGTCGGTGTCGCTGAAGACGGCCTGCAGCGCCTCGCGGTCGGCGGTCACGTAGGCCACCGCCATCGTGGATGCCAGCGGTGCGGCCGCCGGCCGGGCGAAGAGCCCGAGCGCCAGCAGCCCACCGCCGAAGCATTCGGTCGCGCCGGCCAGGAGGGCGTTGAGCGTGGGCGCGGGCAGGCCGAGCTCGGCGAAGAAATTGGCCGTGCGGTCGAGGTGCATGAGCTTGCCCCAACCGGTCTGCGCGAACGACCAGCCCCAATGGAGGCGGATGACGAGAAGCAGCGGCGATTGCAGGCCGGCCGCGGCGCGGTCGAATTTCCCGAGAAGGGTGTGAAAGCTCATGGCGGATGAGAGGCCGGCGGTGCCGGGATATTCCCGGTCAGATTTCAGCGCCGGCAGAACCAGCCGAGCTCCATCCAGGAGCGGAACCAGCCCTGCACCGGCGCGGCCCAGTCCTCGCGCGGCTTCCTCGCCCGCGGGATGCCGGCGGCCAGCGCGCGTTCGAGCGTGCGCCCGGCGCGGAGGGCGGCGAGGACTTGGAACGCCGCGGGGTCGAGGCGCTTGAAATAGATTTTCCCGTCATGGCGGTGCACGGCGATCCAGCACGGCGCGCGGCGCGGGCGCGGGACCTTGCTGTCGCGGTGGCGGCGGAGCACGGTCGGGGCGTTCGAGGCGTCGCCGCGGAGCAGCGCCTCGCGCTTGCGGATGGCGATGAGGTAATCGTCGACCGGATAGCGCAGGTCGAGCAGCTGCAGGTAGGGCTGGAGCGCGAGCCGGAGCTTGGCGGGGTCGGCACCGAGCAAGTCGTCGACGGTGAAGACGGGGCGCGCCGCGCCATCGTAAACCTCGACCTGCGCCCACTCGAAGCGGGCAATGTCTTCGCACAGCGCCGTGTGCGGCGCGGTCCAGCGCGGCTCCTCGCGGATGAAGCGCGCGAGGCGCTGCGGCAGGTCGCGGAGCGTCCAGTATTCCGAGGGGTATTTTTCGAGGAACGCCTCGGCGAGCCGCAGGAAGCGCCGCTCCCCGAGCGCGGCGCGGAGGCCGGGACAGTCCTCGTGCAGGCTGTCGAGGACGCGGAACCAATACATGCGGTTGTAGATTTCGAGGCGCTCGAGGGCGGTGAGGCGGTCGTTGGCCTTGGCGACGCGCGCGGCGGCGGCGCGGGCCGGCGTGCCGTCGCTCAGGGTGCGCGCCGTGCGGTGGGCGCGCGTGAGCGGGTTCATCGTGATGGCCAGCGTGGCGCGCTGGAGCGCGCGGAGCTCGGCGCGCGAGCGGACGGAGAGCGGGCGGACGGACCGGGGGCGGGGAAAAGCCGCCCCGCGGGTTGGAGACAAGATGGCATTCGCCTCTCCGGGTGGAGACACCCGGCCCACAGGGGCGGTGCGAACTTTGGTCGGGGCGGACATGGGGTTTGTGATTTATATACTACAACTCCGCCCTGCGTCGGCGGACGTTGCGCGGGGCGGTGTTGCGCGCAGGGGCGGCAAACCCAAGCGCGGTGCGAGCCTCGGCGATGTAGACGTTGGCCTTGAGGGCCTCGTCGTGGACTTCCTCGAAGGACGGAATCTTGTCGTCCCATTCGAGCAGGGTGGCGGTGACGCCGCAGAGCTTCGTGGCGTGCGCGTAGAGTTTCCAGACGGGGTCGAGCACGGGGTGGTCGTGCGTATCGAGGAGGTATTTCTCGAACTTCGTGTGCCCGGCCACATGCATCTGGGCGACGCGGTGGTGCGGGATGTTGTCGAGGTAGTCGTAGGGGTCGAAGCCGTGGTTCTTCGAGGAGACGTGGATGTTGTTCACGTCGAGGAGCACGCCGCAATCGGCGCGTTCGACGACCTCGGAGAGGAACTCCCATTCGGTCATCTCGGAGGCGTGGAACTCGGTGTAGGAGCTGACGTTCTCGACGGCGAAGGGCAGTTCGAGGAAATCGGAGGCGCGGCGGATGTTGGCGGCGATGTGCCTGGCCGCGGCTTTGGTGTAGGGCATCGGCAGCAGGTCGTGCGACACGGTGCCGTCGACGCTGCCCCAGCAGAGATGGTCGCTGATCCACGGCGTCCTGGTGCGCCGGGTGAGCGCCTTGAGTTTCCTCAGGTGCGCCTTGTTCGGGAAGTCCGTCGAGCCGAGATAGAGCGAGACGCCGTGCTGGACGACCTTGTATTGGGCGAGGATGCGATCGAGCACCTCGAGCGGGCGGCCGCCGTCGACCATGAAGGTTTCCGAGATGATCTCGAACCAGTCGACCGTCGGCTTCCGCGACAGGATATGGTCGTAATGCGGCACGCGCAGGCCGATGCCGATGCCGTAGTCGGTATAGCCGTTGAATCGGTTGGCGGGCATGGGCGGAGCGGGCGGAGCTTGCGCCGGACGCCGCGCGAAGCAAACCTACGCGGCGTAAAAAGGAGACCGGCGCATGCGGCGGCCGGTCTCCGTGGACACACACTGAAATGGCCGGCGGAAATCCACCCCTCGGCGGCGAGTCTCAGCTCTTGGGCTTCTCTTCCTTTTTCTCGTCCTTCTTGTCGTGGCCCTTGCAGCCATCCTTGCCTTTGCAGCTGTCTTTTCCTTTGCAGCCGTCCTTGCCCTTGCAACCGTCCTTGCCCTTGCAGCTGTCTTTGCCCTTTTCGTCGCCCATGACGGCAGCGGCGCCGGGGCTGGTGTTGGCGGCGGAAGCCTTGAGCGTGAGGGCTCCGGCGTAGAGGCCGGCGAGGGCGGCGGCCGTGATGATCGTGCGGGTGGATTTGTTCATGAGGATTATTGTTTTGGGTTTCGTCCTTCCGGAGGCAATGAGCCGCCGGGCGTGGAGAAAAGCGGGATATGGCCGGTGAGAGGCCGGGGCGTGGGGTTTATTCCGGGGAAAATGCAGACGGGCCGCCCCGGGTCGAGCGGGTTGTGCAGAATCAGCCGTTCCGCACGGTGAATTGGCCATTGCGCGCGCCGAACGCGCACGGCTAGCCTCCGCGCCCATGTTGTCCCTCCCGCGCCTGCCCCTCTTCGCGGCGGTCGTGCTGTGCGCCGGCACGCCCCTCACCGCCAGGACCCTCCTCCACGCCGGCCGGCTGATCGACGGCCGCGGCGACACCGCCCGCGCCCATGTCACCGTCATTGTCGACGGCGACCGCATCACCGGCATCGCCGACGGTTTCACGGCGCCGGCCGCCGGCGACACCGTGGTCGACCTCCAATCCGCCACGCTCATGCCCGGATGGATGGACATGCACGTGCACATCACGAGCGAGCAGTCGCCCACGGCCTACACCGAGGGATTCTTCATGAATCCCGCCGACGGGGCGCTGCGCTCGACCACTTACGCGAAGAAGACCCTGCTGGCCGGCTTCACCACCGTGCGCGATTGCGGCGCCGACGACAAACTGAACACCGCCCTGCGCGATGCCGTCGCCAAGGGCTGGGTCGACGGCCCGCGCATCGTGGCGGCGGGCGGGGTCTCCACCACGGGCGCGCACGGCGATCCCACCAACGGGTTCAGCACCGCCCTCCAGGCCGCCCTGGCCGACAAGAACATGGGCATCGCCAACGGCCCCGACGAATTCCGCCGCGCCGTGCGCCAGCGCTACAAGGACGGCGCCGACTTCATCAAGATCACCGCCACCGGCGGCGTGCTCTCGCTGGCCAAGAGCGGCCAGGCCCCGCTCTTCACCGACGAGGAACTCGCCGCCGTCGTGCAGACCGCGAAGGATTACGGCATGAAGGTCGCCGCCCACGCCCACGGCACCGAGGGCATGATGCGCGCCGTGAAGGCCGGCGTCGCCTCCATCGAGCACGGCACCTACCTGACCGACGAGCTCATGGCCCTGATGAAGGAAAAGGGCGCCTACCTCGTGCCCACGCTCAGCGCCGGCCGGTTCGTGGCGGAGAAATCGAGGATCGACGGCTACTTCCCCGCCATCGTCCGCCCGAAGGCCGCCGCCATCGGGCCGCTCATGTCCGAGACCTTCCGCCGCGCCTACAACGCCGGCGTGAAGATCGCCTTCGGCACCGACCAGGGCGTCGCCCCGCACGGCGACAACGCCAGGGAATTCATCTACATGGTCGAGGCCGGCATGCCCGCGATGAAGGCCCTCCAGTCCGCCACGCTCGAGGCCGCACGCCTCATCGACATGGAGAAGGACCTCGGCACTGTCGAGACCGGCAAGCTCGCCGACCTCGTCGCCGTGCCCGGCGATCCGCTCGCCGACATCAACGTCGTGATGAAGGTGAACTTCGTCATGAAAGGCGGCAGGGTCTACAAGCAGTAGGGCGGCCCGTTCCGCCCTGATTTCTGCGCCGGCGCCTGTCGCCGCCGGGACGGCGGCGGCCACCTCCCGATCCGATGAAGTCCCCACGCCAGGTGCGGGCGGTATCAGCCCGGATTCCGCGATTGCCGGACCTGGAGGAGCGGTCT
The DNA here is from genome assembly GCA_013822585.1 of Opitutus sp. Lineage (GTDB taxonomy): Bacteria > Verrucomicrobiota > Verrucomicrobiia > Opitutales > Opitutaceae > Didemnitutus. Next base: position 46,990 of record PNKG01000001.1, read on the forward strand.
TGCGCCGCGATCCGATATCCGACCGCGGCGGACTTTTCTGTCGCGGCACAAAGCCGCTCCTCCAGTCACGCGCCGCAGGTTGAATGCCGTCCCATTCCCCGCGGCTTGCCGCGGGGTTTCCCAAGTGAGATGAGGACGCCGCCCGGCCAGTCCCGCGCCAGCGGGGCTGGGCCAGCCGCGCATAGTTCCGAGCGCCAGCGAGAATCCGCCCTCCCCCCGGAGCTTGCTCCGGGGAGGAGCGCGGGCGGAAGGGCGGCGTTCAATCCCGGAATCCGGGATCAGATGACGCGGTCGAGCAGGGGCAGGCCGCCGATGAAGCGCTGCACGTTGCCCGTGAAGTGCCGCACGAGGCTCTCGTCCTGCGCGCGGTGCCCGCCGGCGAGGTGCGGCGTGATCTGGCAGCGCGGCTCGGCCCAGAGCGGGTGCTCCGGGGGCAGCGGCTCGGGATCGAGCGCGTCGAGGAACGCACCCGCGACCTGTCCGCCCTGCAGCGCGCGCAGGAGGGCGGCATGGTCCACCGTCGAACCGCGGCCGATGTTGTAGAAGCAGGCGCCGCGGCGCATCTGCGCGAAGAAGGCCCCGCCGCAGAACCGCGGCGAGGCGGGCGTGTCGGGCAGGCAGTTCACGATGTGGTCCGCGAGCGGGAGGACGGTCGCGACCTCGGCCTCGGGCACCACCTCGATCTCCTCGTCGCCGCGCGGCTGGCGGCGCACGCCGATCACGCGGCAGCGGAAGGGCGCGAGCAGGCCGTTGAGGCGCTGGCCGATGGCGCCGTAGCCGAGGATGACGACCGTCTTGCCCGCCAGCGTCTCGAGCGAGTAGCGGCCCTCGGCGTAGTTCCACTCGCGCGGGCCGGCCTTGTTGAGGATGTAGCGGGGCAGCTCGCGGGTGAAACACATCATCATCGCCAGCGCGTGCTCGGCGCAGGGGCCGGCGAAGACGGAGGAGGCGTTGGTCACGACCGTGCCGCGCGCGCGCATCGCGGCGCGGAACCCGTCGTTGTCGTAGCGCGCGTAGCCGGCGGTGGAGAGCGCGATCCAGCGCAGCTTCGGGTTCGCCACGGCGTCGCGCAAGGGGGGCTGCCCGTAGGCGATGTCGGCCTCGGCCAGCGCCGGGTCGGATTCGCCCTCGGTCAGCACCGAGCGCGACGACTTTGCCGATTGGATGACACGGCAGCCGAGACGCGCCAGGCTGTCGTAGAACAGCTCGCGCGCGCCGGGACGGAGCTCGTGGTTGGCCCAAACCGTGAGACTCATGTCCTTCCATCACGCCGCGCCGCGCTGTTTGCCGCAAGCGAGTTCGTTCGGTTTAGGTAATTCCTCCCAAACAAGGCCGGGGGCGCACTCGCTCTCCTTCGGGCGCGGAAAATTCCGTTTGCTCGCGGCGCGCACAACCTTGAGCGCGGAAATGCGCATGTTGGTCCGCGCGGACCGAACGGCCCGTCTTGCCACGGGCTCGGAAATCGCCGATGAAGTCGGGGGCGGGCCGCCGTGAACCATGGAACCCCTGCTTGTCCTGCTCATCCTCTACCTCGGCGCGGTGCTCCTGGCGCTGCCCGTCTGGACCATCCTCAAGATCCGCGGGGCCGACTCCGCGCTCGACGCGCTGAACGAGGAAGTGCGCGAACTGCGCCGCGAACTGCAGCTGCTGCGGACCGCGCTCAGGAGCGCCCCGCCGGAGGCGGAACGCGGCGCGCCGCTCACACCGGCTGCGCCGCCACCGGCGCCGGAGCCGAAACCCGAATCGCTTCCGCCGCTTCTCCCGCCGGCCGTCACTCCTCCCCCACCCGCTCCCGAACCGATCCAAGAACCGGCCGCGGCCAGGGCGACTCCGCCTCCCGTCGCCTCCGCTCCGCGCTACGTGCCGCCGCCGCCGGCGCCGGGCTGGACGGACTCGATCAACTGGGAGCAGTTCATGGGCGCGAAACTCTTCGCCTGGCTCGGCGGCTTCGCGCTCTTCCTCGGCATCGCGTTCTTCGTCAAATACGCCTTCGAGCACGAGCTGATCCCGCCCGGGGTGCGCGTCGCGCTGGGCTTCCTGCTCGGCGCGGGCCTCGTGGCCGGGGGCCTGCGGCTCGACCGCGCGCGCTACCGCATCCTCTGCCAGACGCTCGTGGCGACGGGCGTGGTGTCGCTCTACGCGGTGACCTTCGCGTGCAACGCGGTCTACCACTTCGCCTTCTTCGGGCCGATCCCGACCTTCCTGCTCATGGCGCTGATCACGGCCGCGGCCTTCGTGCTCGCGGTGCGGCTCGAGGCGCAGGTGGTGGCGATCCTCGGCCTGCTCGGCGGCTTCCTCACCCCGGTGCTGCTCTCGACCGGGCAGGACAACCCCGCGGGGCTCTTCGGCTACATCGCGCTGCTCGACCTCGGGCTCGTCGCCGTCGCGCTGCACCGCTCGTGGCCGCACCTCGTGCCGATGGGCGCGGCGGGCACGGCGCTGATGATGATCGGCTGGGCGGACCGCTTTTTCCACGCCGGGAAGGGTCCGGTGGCGATGACCGTGTGCGTCGGGTTCGCCCTGCTCTTCCAAGGCGCGGCGGCGCTGGCGCGCCGGCGCGCCGGCGCCGCCCGCGAATTCTCCTGGACCGCGGCGGCGATGACCCTGGTCGGCCTCGGCTTCGCGCTGTTCTTCCTCGGCTATCCGGCGCTGGTGGCGCGCGCCGGGCTTTACCTCGGGTTCGTCTTCCTGCTCGATGCGCTGCTGCTGGCGCAAAGCTGGCGGGATGAGCTGCTGCCCCGGCTGCACCTTGTGGCGGGCATGGCGGTGTTCGCCGTGCTGGCGCTCTGGACAGCGACGCACCTCAGCGATGAATTGCTCCCGTGGGCGCTGGCGAGCTACCTCGCCTTTGCCGCGCTGCACACGGCGTTCCCCTCGTGGCTCGCGCGGCTGCGGCCTTCGGCCGGGCCGTCGTTCTGGAGCCAGTTCTTCCCGCCGCTGGCGCTCGTGCTGATGCTCGTGCCGCTGTTCAGGCTCGAGGCCGTGCCGTTCCTGCTCTGGCCGGCGATGCTGCTCGTCGACCTGATCGCGATCCTGCTGGCGGCGTTGAGCGGGGCGATCCTCGCCGTCGGCGCGGCGCTGGCGCTGACGCTGGCGGTGGCGGGCGTGGCGCTGTTCCGCGTGCCCGTGGAGGCCGCAGCCGCGTCTTCGCTGCTCGTCGTCATCGGCGGCTTCGGCGTGTTCTTCTTCGCCGCCTCGCTCTGGCTCGTGCGCCGGCTGGGCGACCGGCTGCCAGCGGACGCGGCCGACGAGCGCCTCGCGGTCCTCTTCGGCGACACGCGCACGCAGCTGCCGGCGATGTCGTCGCTCCTGCCCTTCGTGCTGCTGATCCTGGCCTGCGCGCGGCTGCATGTGCCGGAGCCGTCGGTGGTGTTCGGGCTGGCGCTGCTGCTCGCGGTGCTGACGCTCGGCCTCGCGCAGCTCATGGCGATCGAATGGCTGCCGGCCTGCGCGCTGGCGGGCGTGGCGGGCGTCACCCATGCGTGGCACGCGCGGCAGTTCTGGGCGGCGAACCCGGAGGTGCCGCTGACCTGGTATCTCGTCTTCCACGCGGTGTTCACCGTCTATCCGTTCCTCTTCCGGCGGCGTTTTGCCGGCATGTCCGGGCCGTGGATCACCGCGGCGCTGGGCGGCGTGGTGTTTTTCCCGCTGGTGCACAAGCTGGTCGCCGCGGCCTGGCCGAACGGCGCGATGGGCCTTCTGCCCGCGGCCTTCGCGGCCGCCCCGCTGGCGAGCCTGGCGCTGGTGCTGCGCCGGCAGGAGGAATCGCCCGGGCGGCTGGCCGTGCTGGCCTGGTTCGGCGGCGTGGCGCTGCTGTTCGTCACCCTGATTTTCCCGATCCAATTCGAGCGCCAGTGGCTGACGGTCGCCTGGGCGCTGGAAGGCGCGGCGCTGTGCTGGCTGTTCCACCGCGTGCCGCACCCGGGCCTGCGTGTCGTGGGCGTGGCGCTGCTGGCGACGGCCTTTGCGCGGCTCGCGCTCAACCCGGCGGTGCTCGGCTACCATGCGCGCAGCGGCACCCCGATTTTCAACTGGTATCTCTACGCCTACGGCCTGACGACGGCGGCGCTGGCCGCGGGCGCGCGGCTGCTCGCCCCGCCGCGCGAGCGCGTGCTCGGCCTCAACGCCCCGCCGCTGCTCAACACCCTCGCGGTCGTCCTCGGCTTCCTGCTGCTCAACCTCGAGATCGCGGACTACTTCACGCCGGCCGGCGCGCGCATGCTGGCCTTCCAGTTCTCCGGCAGCTTCGCGCGCGACATGACCTACACGATCGCGTGGGCGCTCTTCGCGCTCGGCCTGCTCGTCGGCGGCATCTGGCGGCAGCAGCGCGCGGCGCGCTACGCGGCCATCGGCCTGTTGAGCGCGGCCCTGCTCAAGCTCTTTTTCCACGACCTCGCCCGCCTCGAGGCGCTCTACCGCATCGGCGCGCTCTTCGGCGTCGCCGTCATCGCCATCCTCGCCTCGTTCGCCTACCAGCGCTTCCTCCCCAGCAATGCAACGACTCCTCCCCGCCCGGATTGACGCCGCCGGCCTCTTTCTCGCCCTGACACTCGCGGCGCCGGCCGCGCTCGTGCCGACCGAATGGCAGCACCGCCAGCCGCTCGAGGTCGCGCAACCCGGCCTTGTCCGCGTCGCGCTGCCGCCCGAGACCTTCGACCGCGCGCAGGCCGATCTCGCCGACCTGCGGATCGTCGATCCGGAGGGCCGGGAACTGGCCTGCGCCCTCGAACACGGCCGCGACGCCTGCGCACCGCCCGCGACACAGCGCCTCGCCGCCGTGCAGGGTTTCCGCGGCACGCTCAGCCGCGAGCAGACCCAGCTGCGGATCGAGACCGGCGTGACCGGCCGCGTCGCCTTCCTCGAACTCGCCACCTCCGCGCCGTATTTCCTCAAGGCCGCGCACGTCGAGGTGTCGGCCGACGGCGAAAACTGGACCTCGCTCGGGCCGGCGATCCCGGTCTTCCGCCAGTTCGGCGCGGAGAACCTGCGCGTGGAGATCGGCCGCGAGGCGCCGCACGTGCGCGTCACGCTCGACGACGCGCGTTCGCGCCGCGTTGAGTTCACCGGCGCCCGCGTGCTGCCGGCGGCCGGGAGCGCCGCCGAGCCGGAGCGGACGGGGGTCGCCGCGCAGGTCGTCCGCCGCGAGGAATTCGCCGGCGAGACGGTGCTGACCTTGCTTCTGCCCGCCGCGCACCTGCCGCTCGCCGCGCTGGCCTTCGAGGCCGCGGACCCGCTCTTCATGCGCCGGGTGACTGTCGCGGTGCGCGACGTGAGCGACGGCACGCCGCGGGAGCGCACGATCGGCTCGGGCACGCTCTACCGCGTCGCCCTCGACGGCGCGCCGGCCCGCGCGCGGCTGGAGGTGCCGGTCGACCACACGCCCGCCACCCGCGAGCTGATCGTGCACGTGCACAACGGCGATTCGCCGCCGCTGCAGTTCGCCGCCGTGCGCGCCGACCACTGGCCGGTGACGCTGGCCTTCATGGCCGCTTCCGCCGGCCGCCACCATCTGCTCAGCGGCAACGCCTCCGCCCGTGCGCCGCGCTACGACTTCGCGGCTTTCGCCGGCGACCTCCATCGCGCCGCGGCCACCCGGCTCACGCCCGGCTCCGCCGAGGTCATGCCCGGCTACCGGCCGGCCGAGTCGCTGTCCGCGCCCGCGCTGCCGGAAATCCCGCTGAGCGGCGCGCCGCTCGACGCCGCGAAGTGGACCGTGCGCCGCGCGGTGCATATCCGGGCCGTCGGCGTGCAGGAACTCGAACTCGATCCCGCGGCCCTCGCCGGCGCGCGTCCCGACCTGGGCGACCTGCGCCTGCTGCGCCGCGGCAACCAGATCCCCTACGTGCCGGAGCGCCCCGCGCTGCAGCGCACCCTCGCGCTCACGCCGGTGCCCGAGGCCGACCCCAAGCGGCCGAGCGTCAGCGTGTGGAAGATCGCCCTGCCGCACGCCGGCATCCCCGTCTCCCGTCTCGTGCTCAGGAGCGGCACGCCGCTCTTCTCCCGCCAGTTCCGCCTGAGCGAGCGCCGCGAATCGCCCAACGGCGGCACGAGCCCGCACCTGCTCGCCACCGCGGCGTGGAGCCGCCGGCCCGAGCCGGGCGAACCCGAGACCTGCACGCTGGAAATCCCCGAGCGCCTGACGTCCGACACGCTCTGGCTCGAGACGGACAACGGCGACAATCCCGCCATCGCGCTCGACGCCGCGACCGCCACCCATCCCGTCGCGCGCCTCGTCTTCAAGGTCACGGGCCCCGACGGTTTCGAGCTCGCCTACGGGCGGCGCGAGGCGGCCGCGCCGCAATACGACCTGCGCCTGGTCGCGGCGCGCCTGCTCACCGTGCCGCGCCAGGTTGCCCAGCTCGCGCCCGCCCCGGCGGCGCCGGCAAAGAGCCCCATCGACCGATTGCTCCGCAGCGCCAACGGCGGGATCGTCTTCTGGAGCGCGCTCGCGCTGGTGGTCGTCGTGCTGCTCGGTGTCGTGGCCAGACTGCTGCCGAAGTCGCCCGGCTCACCCTGAGTTGGCCGTGGATTCCCGGGCCCCCGTCCCGGCGCACTCCCGCGCGGTGTAGGCGGCGATTTCCGCCTCTGTCTCCTTGGACGTCCATCCGAGCGGACAGGCCATCCACGCCGCGACCTGGGCCACCGTCTCGGGCGAGTAGCGCCGCGCGTAGTGCCAGCCGCTCCGCCGCAGCATCACGTCGCCGAGATGGAGCGCCCACTCGCGGGTCACATAGTGGAGCACGGCCTCGCGCGTGAACGGCGCGGGCTCGATGCCGCTGAAGGGCGTGATCTCCTCCGCCAGCAGCAGCGGTTCGGCGGCCGTGCGGCAATCCGCCGCCGATACACCGAGCTGGCGCATGATGGCGTCGACCGTCTGCTCGGACATGAGGCGATAAGTCGTGAGCTTGCCGCCGGCGATGTCCCACCAGCCGGGCTCCGGGCTCTTGATCTCATGCTCGCGGGAGATGTCCGACGGCGTGCCGTCCGGATTGGCGATGAGCGGACGCAGTCCGGCCCATGAGCTGACGATGTCGTCCTCGGCCAGCCGGACGGACGGGAAAAAATCGTTCACTGCGCGCAGCACGTAGGCGACATCGGCTGGCTCGACCGCCACATCCTCCGGCGCGCCGGTGTAGTCGGTGTCGGTCGTGCCGAGGATCACGCGCTCGTCCCACGGCAGCACGAAGAGGAGGCGTTTGCCCTCGGTGATGACCACGGCCGACGGCACCGGCAGCCGGGCGCGATCGATCACGAGATGGATGCCTTTGCTCAGTCGCAGTCGCACGGCGCTGGGCTGCAGGCGATCGGCCCACGGCCCGGTGGCATTCACCACCGCGCGGGCGCGCACCGTGAACCGCCCGCCGGAGGCAGAGTCCACGACCACACAGCTCCACTCTCCGGCTTTGCGCGAGGTTTCAACCAGCCGCGCATAATTGAGCAGCGCGGCGCCATGGCGCTCGGCGGAACGCAGCGTATCGAGCACGAGCCGCGCATCGTTGGTCAGCGCATCGTAGTAGCGGACCGAGCCCGCGAGCCGCGCCGCCCGGAGCGCGGGCAGCATGGCGCGCGTCTCGGCGGCGGTGAACCCGCGCGACGGCGCGAAATTGCGCCCGCCGCAGAGCAGGTCGTAGAGCTTCACGCCGATGCGCAGCTGCCAGAGCGGGCGGCCCTCGCCGCGGTAACACGGGAAAATGAAGCCCAGCGGCTCGGCGAGGTGCGGGGCGATCTGGTGAATGACCTTCTTCTCGACGCTCGCCTCGCGGACAAGGCCGACGTGCCCCTGCTCGAGGTAGCGCAACCCGCCGTGCAGCAGCCGGCTGGACCGGCTGCTCGTGCCGGCGGCGAAATCCTGCTGGTCAATGAGCCCGACGCGCAGGCCGCGCATGGCGGCATCGCGCGCGACGCCGGCGCCGACAATGCCGCCGCCGACTACGAGCAAGTCGAGCGGGGTTTCCGTGGTGAGGCGGCTCAGGGCCGCTTGACGCTGGGAGTTGGCTTCCATGACGAAAATATCCTTCAACCCGCGCGCGCGGCGGCGAGCAGCGCGCCGAACTCGGCGAGGCTGGGCACCACGAGGTCGGGTGGCGGCTGGGCCAGAGCGGCGTCCTGCGCCGTGGCTTCGCCGGTGAGCACGAGCACACCGAGCGCGCCGGCGCGGCGCGCCATCTCGATGTCGGTGTAGATGCGGTCGCCCACCATGGCGATCTGGGCAGGCTGCAAGTGCTGGCGCTCGAGGATGCCGGTGAGCATCTCGGGATCGGGCTTGCCGAGCACGATGTCGGGCGCGCGGCCGGTGGCCTTTTCGAGCATGGCGCAGATGGAGCCGCAGTCGACAAGCACGGTCGGCTGGTCGGTCGGGCAGACGCGGTCGGGATTGGTGGCGAGGTAGGGTTTGCCCTGCTGGATCCACCACGCCGCGCGGCAGGCGCGCGCGTAGGTGAGCGTGAGGTCGAAGCCGACGACGACGGCGTCGGGCACTTCATCCGGATCATCGGCCGTCAGCGCGAAGCCCGCGGCGGAGAATTCCGCGAGCATGCTCGGCGTGCCGAGCGCGAAGATGCGCCGCACGGCGGGGAAGCGCCGGCGCAGGCACGCGATGGTCGCCTGCGTGGTGTTGAGCAGCTGCTCGCGCGTGGCCTCGACGCCGAGCTTGCGGAAGTGCGCGACGTAGTCGTCGGTGCTCTTCGAGGGATTGTTGGTGAGGAAGGTGCAGCCGATGCCCAGCCCGCGCATCTGCGCGAGGAACGGCCGCGTGCACGCGAAAAGCGTGCCGCCCTTGTAGATGGTGCCGTCCATGTCGAGGGCGACATGCGCGAGGCCGCGCAGGCGGGCGAGCAGGGCGGGTGAAGGATCGGGGGCGTTCATCGGGTGGAGTCGGTTTCGTAGCCGTGGGCCTTGGCAGGCCAGGCGAGGAGGAACATGAAGGTGCCGATTGCCCCGATGGCGAGCAGCGCGCCGAACGCGGTGTTCCAACCGTAGCGCTGCACGAGCAGGCCGAGGCCCCAGCCGGAAACGAGCGTGCTGGCGTAGCCGAAGAGCCCGGTGAAGCCCGCCGCGGTCGCCGCGGCGCGATTGGTGGCGAGGTTGGCCGCGGTGATGCCGATGAGCGCCTGCGGGCCGTAGACAAAGAAGCCCGCCGCCGCGAGGAACGCCGTCGCGACGAGCGGCGTCGAGCCGAGTTGCCAGAAGGCCAGCATCGCGAGCCCCGCGCCGACCATGCAGAAGACGCAGGTGCGCGCGCCGCGCCCGCCGAAGACCTGATCGGTCACCCAACCGGCGATCAGCATGCCGATGAGGCCGGACACCTCGAAGGTGCCGACCATCCAGCCGGCGTGCTGGAGCGAGAAGCCCTTCATCTCCTTCAGCAGCGTCGGGCCCCAGTCGAGGATGGCGAAACGCAGGATGTAGACGAAGAAATTGGCCAGCGAGATCCACCAGATGTGCGGGTTGCCGAAGACGTGGCGGCGCACGAAGGCCTTGTAGTCCGCACTCGACTTGTCCTCGCCGTGCTTGCCGCCCGTGCTCTCGACGACGACCTCCGGCAGGCCAACCGAGCTCGGCGTGTCGCGCAGCAGGATGAACAGCACGCCGCCGGCGAACGTGCACAGGATCGCCGGCGCGAAGAAGCACCAGCGCCAGCCGAATTGCACGATGTAGCCGCCGAACACCGCCGCCGCCCACGCGCCGATCGAGTGCGAGGTGTTCCAGATCGACATCTTCGTGGCCAGCTGGTGCGGCGGGAACCAGTGCGTCATCAGCCGGCAGCACGGCGGGAAGCCCATGCCCTGCACCCAGCCGTTGAGCATCCACGCCACGCCGAGCCAGAGCACGGCCGAGCTGAAGCCGAACCAGACGTTGGCCACGACCGAGAGCAGCAGGCCCGCGACCATGAAGTAGCGGGCGTTCGCGCGGTCGGCCCACATGCCGTTGACGAAGCGCGACACGCCGTAGAGCAGGCCGTGCAGCGTGAGGAAGAGCCCGAGGTCGGCCTTGGTGATGTGCAGGTCGGCCTGCATCGCCGGCATGGCGAAGCTCAGGTTCTTGCGGACGAAATAAAACGCCGCGTAGCCGAACATCGTCCCGATCAGAGTGCGGTATTGCCAGTAGCGGAAACGCGCGGCGGTGTCCGCCGGCGCGGTCGGCACCAAGGGTGGGTTCATGAAGATGGAACGCCGGACGAACGGGAGACCGACGCCGGGTTTCTCCCCGCCGGCCCCGCCGGCGTCAAGCACCCACCGCGGTTACGACACAAAGCGGGCGCGATGAACATTATTCCAGTTGCGCTCCCCGCCGGAACCAATGGTCTAAGATGCATGGTGCGCGACGCCCTGAACTACCCCTCCAGAGTGACGACTCGCCGCGAGCGCACCTCGCGCCGCCACGCCGCCGCCGAGCTGAACCGCCTCGCCACCGACGATCGCCCGGCGCACGACTGGTATCGCTTCGTGCTTTCCTACCCGCCGCATCTCGTGCGCGACTACGCGGCGAAATTCGGCCTCGGGCGCGGGCAGACGCTGCTCGATCCCTTCTGCGGCACGGGCACCACCGTCGTGGAGGCGCGCAAGCTCGGCCTCGACGGCCTCGGGATCGAGGCGCATCCGATGTCCCACTTCGCCTCGACTACGAAAGTCGACTGGACACCCGATTCGCGCACGCTGCTCGCCAACGCCGAGTGGATCGCGGCCGAAGCGCACGCCGCGCTGATGCGCGACGGTATCATCGATGACGATCAACTCGAACTCGCCTGCGAACTCCCGCCACGTGCTCGTTTGCGCCGGCTATCAGACGAAGAAGACAAGCTGCTCCTCGCCCGTTCGATCAGTCCCCTGCCGCTGCACAAGACGCTCGTGCTCCGTGACTGCATCGATCGATTCGCCGAGCCGGCCTTTCGCGCGCACTTCCGTCTCGCCCTGGCCAAGGCCCTCGTCGGTCCGGTCGGCAACCTGCATTTCGGCCCCGAAGTGGGCGTCGGCCCGGCCAGGAACGATGCCGCCGTGGTCTCCGCCTGGCTGGCCAACGTCCGGCAGGTGGCGGCCGATCTCGAACTGCTGCGCCGACATCGCAGCGGCGCCGCCCGGGTCATCCACGCCGATTCGCGCGATCTGCCGCGCGTGATCGCACCTGCGAGCATCGACGCCGTCATCACCTCACCGCCTTATCCCAACGAGAAGGATTACACCCGCACGACGCGGCTCGAGAGCGTGCTGCTCGGCTTCATCACCACCAAGGCGCAATTGAAGGCGTTCAAGCAGCACCTCATGCGCTCGAACACCCGCAACGTCTACAAGGCCGACACCGACGACGCCTGGGTGAAGGACCACCGGGAAATCCAGCGCATCGCGGCCGCGATCGAGGCGCGGCGCATCGAACTCGGCAAGACCAGCGGCTTCGAGCGGCTCTACCCCAAGGTCACAAAGCTCTACTTCGGCGGCATGGCGCGCCATCTCGCGGAGCTGCGACCGGCGCTCCGCCCCGGCGCCCGCCTCGCCTACGTCGTGGGCGATCAAGCCTCCTTCCTCCGCATCATGATCCGCACCGGCGAGCTGCTCGCCTCGCTCGCCGAGCCGCTCGGCTACAAGGTCGAGTCCATCGACCTGTTCCGCACCAGGCTTTCCACCGCCACCAAGGAGCAGCTGCGCGAGGAGGTCGTTGTGCTCCGCTGGAAAGGCCAAACCCGCCATGCCCGCTAATACCAGTTACGACAAGCTTTGAGCCTTTTTACCGTAGCGGCGAGCGCCAGCGAGCCGACGATCTTCCACTCGCTGGTGCTCGCGGCCACCGGGCGAATCTAAAGTCTCGGAACGAAGCGTAACTGGTATAAGAAGGAACCGAATCGCTCCGAGAAGATCATCGAGCGCCTCTTCTTCGCGCATTTCCGCAAGGGCGACCGCTGGGTCGAGGTGCACCGCGACGAGATCGCGCCCATCGCAGCGAAGCTGAGCATCGCCCTGCCCGACAACCTCGGCGACGTCATCTACAGCTTCCGTTACCGCACGCCCCTGCCGGCGAAAATCCGGCAGACGGCCGGGGCCGACGAGGCGTGGTTGATCCGCCCCGCGGGCAAATCCCGCTATCGATTCGTGCTGGTCCGCAGAGCGAGCCTCGCGCCTAACCCCGCGCTGGCCAAGACCAAGGTCCCCGATGACGGCATCCGCATCCGCCATGAGCGGCACTGCCAACTCGTCCCGCCCGGAGAGCTGACGGACGAAGAGCTGCGTTCGTATCGACTGCCTTCCGGCACCTGATCGACGCGCGGGCGACCTGTCATACCAGCGTCCGCTCGCTTCTGGACTATTGGGCAGGCAGGCGGGCGCCGCCGTCCCCGGCGGCGACAGGCGTCGTCGGGGACGCCGACGCCCACCCTGAAGTCAATTAGCTACGGGTGCTTGGTATCAGTGACGGGACACGTCTTTCGCGGGCCAGAAAAAAGCCCGCGACTTATGTCGCAGGCTGAAAATCGTGCAGGGAGGCGGCGGGCGCTTACCAGATCCTGGTGCGATCCTCGGGTTTGCGCCACATCGGGTCGCCTTCCTTGATGCCGAAGGCGTCGAAGAACGGCTGAAAATTCACCAGTGCGCCGATGGCGCGGAAATTGCCGGGGGCATGCGGCCCGACCGCCACCTGGCGGCGCAGCGCGTCGTCGCGGTAGGCCGTGCGCCAGCCCTGCGCCCACGAGATGAAGAAGCGCTGCTCGGCGGTGAAGCCGTCGATCGGCGCCGGCGCGGGCTTGCCCTTGAGCGAGCGCTGGAAGGCCTCGAACGCGATCGACACGCCGCCGAGGTCGGCGACGTTCTCGCCGAGCGAGAGCGCGCCGTTGACCTTCAGGCCGGGCAGCGCCTCGTAGCCCGAATACTGGTCGATCAGCTTCTGCGCCCGGGCGCGGAACTGCGCGTCGTCCTCCGGCGTCCACCAGTCGGTGAGGTTGCCGTCGGCGTCGTAGCGGCGGCCCTGGTCGTCGAAACCGTGCGTGATCTCGTGGCCGATGACGCCGCCGATCATGCCGTAATTGACCGCGTCGTCCTGGGTGAAATCGAAGAACGGCGGCTGGAGGATGCCGGCGGGGAACACGATCTGGTTGGCCGTGGGCTGGAAGTAGGCGTTCACGGTCGGGGGCGTCATGCCCCACTCGGACTTGTCGACGGGCTGGCCGAGCTTGGCGCTGTTGCGCGCGACCTCGAAGGCGACGGCGCTGCGCACGTTGGCGAAGAACGAGCCGCGCGCGAGGGCGACGCTGGAGTAATCGCGCCATTTGTCGGGGTAGCCGATGCGGGCCTCGAAGCGCGCGAACTTCGCGAGCGCCTTCTCGCGCGTGGGCCGGCTCATCCACTCGAGCGTGGCGAGGCGGTCGCGCATGACGTTCTTGATGTTCGTGATCATCTCGTCCATGCGGGCCTTGGCCTCGGGCGGGTAGTGCCTGGCCACGTAGAGCTGGCCGAGCGCCTCGCCGATCATGCCGTCCACGGTGCGGGCGGCGCGCTGCCAGCGGGGTTCCATCTGCGGCGTGCCGCGGAGCACGGTGCTGTAGAAGCGGAACTGCTCCTCCTCGAACGGCGCGGCGAGATACGGCGCGGCGCCGATGAGGGCGCGGTAACGGAGGTAGGTCTTCCAGTCGCCGATCGGGCGCCCGGCGAGGGCCTGGGCGAGGCCTTCGACGAACTTCGGCTGGCCGACGATGGCGTAGTCGACGGCGCCGAGGTCGAGGCCGGTGCCGCGCAACACGGCCGTGACCGGGAACGGGCTGAACAGTTTCTCGAGCTCGGCGAGGGAGACGCGGTTGTAGTTGGCGAGGCGGTCGCGGAGCTCGACCGGCGTCTTGGCGTTCTGCGCCAGCGCGGTCTCGAGCGCGAGGACGGTCTCCGCCGCGGCGCCGGCCTGCTCGCCGGTCGCGCCGGCGAGGGCGAACATTTTCGCGACGTGCTCCTTGAACTGCTCGCGGACCTTCGCGAAGCCCTCCGCGAAATAGTAATCCCGGCTCGGCAGGCTCATGCCGCCCTGGAAAACGTAGAGCGCATTGACCTCGCTCTTCTTCTGGTCGGCGAAGACGAACTGGCCGAAGAGCCCGCCGCCGGCGGTCCGGCGCAACTCGCCCACGACCTGCGCGAGCGAGGCGAGGTCGGTGATGCTGTCGATCCGGTCCAGCATCGGCTGGAGCGGCGCCAAGCCCGCGGCGTCGATCGCGGCGGTGTCCATCGCGCTGGCGAAGAAGTCGCCGACCTTCTGCTCGACCGAGCCGGCGGGGTGCGTGCGGGAGGAGACGTCCTCGAGGATGGCCTTGAGGTTGGTCCAGTTGTTCTGTTCGAGGGTGTCGAAGGCGCCGAAGCGGGACTTATCGGCGGGCATCTGGAAGTGCTCATACCAGGCGCCGGCGGCGAACTTGGCGAAGTCGGCGCGCGGGTCGACGCCGGGGTCCATGTGCTGGACGGAGAAGCCGCTGGGCAGCTTGGCCGGGGTGGCGGCCGCCGCGAGCAGCGGGAGCAGGGTGCAGGCGAGCGCGAGGCCGCCGATCCGGGGGAGACGGGGAGGTTTCATGTTAACAGTGTTAGGTTGGAGGAGGCAAAGGAACGAGGGGGCCGACCGTGCCGGGCCGCGGGACGGCCGCCAGCCCCGATGAGATGAACGGAGCCGCGGCATGGTCGAACGGCGCAAGAGCCACGCGACTTGACGGGGCAGATGGCGAGCCCAAGCAGCCCCTTCCCCGGGCTGTGGAGGCGTGAAGGGGTCCGGCCGCCGGCCCGGGTGGAGCGCGTTGGGGCCAACGCGCTCCGACGCGGGGCGACTGGTGTTGGAGAGGATGCCGAAGCCCACACAAAGTTGAACGCCGCCCTGCCGCCCGCGCTACTTCCCGGAGCCAGCTCCGGGGATGGCGGATTTCGCAGGCGCTCGGAACGACGCGCGGCTTGCCCAGCCCGCTGGCGCGGGACTGGCCGGGCGGCGTCCCAACCTCACTTGGGAAACCCCGCAGCAAGCTGCGGGGAACGTGGCCGCATTCAATTGCTTGGGGGCTTGGTGCCATTCGGCGCCGGGGGAGGGGTGCCGACATCCGCCTTCGGGCGAGCAGCAGCGCAGGGTTTCGGCGTCACTGTCGCGCCGCGATTCTCAGGCGAGGACACGGTCGATGCGCGCCAGCTCCTCTCCGGCGAGCGGCGGCTGGGCGAGCGCACCGTGCAGGTCGTCGAGCTGCGCCACCTTGCTCGCGCCGATGAGCACCGTGGTGATCTCCGGCCGGCGCATCAGCCAGAGCACGGCGAGCTGCGCGAGCGTGCAGCCGCGGGCGACGGCGACGTCGTTGAGCGCGCGCACCTTGGCGAGCACCTCGGGCGTGACGCGCTCCGGCGGCAGGAACGGCGTCACGCCGCGCCCGGCGCGCGAGTCGGCCGGGATGCCGCCGAGGTAGCGGTTCGTCAGCAGGCCCTGCGCGAGCGGCGAGAACGGGATGCAACCGACACCGAGCTCGCCGAGCGTCGGCAGCAGCTCGGGCTCCACCCAGCGGTTGAACAGATTGTAGACCGGCTGGTGGATGAGCAGCGGCACGCCGTGGCTGCGGAGGATGGCGGCGGCTTCGCGCGTGCGCCGGGCGTCGTAGTTGGAAATGCCCGCATAGAGCGCGCGACCGCTGCGCACGGCGTCGGCCAAGGCGCCCATCGTCTCCTCAAGGGGCGTGTCGTAGTCGGGCCGGTGCGAGTAGAAAATGTCCACGTAAGGCAGCCCCATGCGCTTCAGGCTCTGGTCGAGCGAGGCGAGCAGGTATTTGCGCGAACCCCACTCGCCGTAGGGTCCGCCCCACATGCGGTAGCCGGCCTTGGTCGAGATGATGAGCTCGTCGCGGTGCGCGGCGAAATCCTCGCGCAGCAGGCGGCCGAAATTCTCCTCCGCGCTGCCCGGCGGCGGGCCATAGTTGTTGGCGAGGTCGAAATGCGTGATGCCGAGATCGAACGCGCGGCGCAGCAACGCGCGCTGGTTGTCGATGGGGTCGACGTGGCCGAAATTGTGCCAGAACCCGAGCGAAAGTCGCGGCAACATCAGTCCGGAGCGACCGCACCGCGCGTAGCGGCCGGTCTCGTAGCGGTGCGGGGCGGGGACGTAGGGGGCGGCGGACGACATCGTGCGCGCAGCCTGCGCGAACGCCGCGCGCGGCTCAATGGTGATTTGGCATGAGCTGCACAGGGTCGAGGCCGTCGGAGAGAAGACCGCGTTCAATCTCGCCTTACCAACCAGCAGGCTTCGAAAGCGTGTGCCCGTTGTTCAGCACGTAGGGATCGGTAAACTGAAAGTTCTCCACGTCAGAACCAGTGAGCTGCCCCAGAGAGGCGATTCCACCAAAATTCTCCAGCCGACTATAGTAGTGAGCGGGATCGCCTCCGGGAAGGAATAGGCAACGCCGCGCTTTGACGCCGCGCTCCTTCAGCATCTTCAACGCGGGCAGGACATCCAAGTCTGCGGTAACGACACAGACTATGCCGGGCGGCGAATCGATGGCGTCGGTGACGATTCGCAATGCCATACTGACATCGGACATCTTCTCGGTTGGATGCGCAAAGGAGAGATACTTGCCGCAGATGTCGGCTTTGCACTTACGCTCGCGGCTTTCGATCCGCCCAAGTTCCACCTCCACACCGGTGTCGCGCAAAGCCCGCCAGTAGGCTTCCTGCCGCTTGCGTTTCTCGGAGGTCGGATGGTGATCGCCCACCGGAGCCGTGAATAGGCGAACCCGGGCCACGGTGTCGTTAGGAAAACGCGACTGAATCAGTGCCCGCAGGTTGAGCCATTTCCGACCGGTGTGGTTTTCCAGCACGCGATGGTAGAGATTGAAACCATCAACATATGCGTAAACGGTTCGTGGAACGGGAGGAATCGGGGCGGCCATAATTTTATCTTGAAATACCAAGTCGGCTCCAGAGAGTGGGTGCACTTCCCACCGCAAGGTGGTTGAGGCGATCTCAGAGTCCCTCACGAAAACCGCAGAGAATTCCTCTGCGGTTTTGTCGTTATGGGAGGAGCGTGGTGGTGCAAACAGCGGCCCGTGGAGCTACTTCACCATGTTCTTTGCTGAGCGCAACAAACTATGCGCGTGTCACCTACTACAGCGCCGCCTCGAACGGCGCGCCGGTTTTGGCGCGGACCTCGTCGAGCGTCACACCGGGGTGCAGTTCGATCAGGCGCAGGCCGCCGGACGCGCTGCCGCCCTGTCCGCCGCCGTTGGGTTTCACCTCGAAGACGCAGAGGTCGGTGATGATGAGGCTGACGACGCCCTTGCCGGTGATAGGGAGCGTGCATTGCTTCAGGATCTTCGGGCTGCCGTCCTTGGCGCAGTGCTCCATCACGGCGACGACGCGCTTCACGCCGGCAACGAGGTCCATCGCGCCGCCGGGGCCCTTCACCATTTTGCCCGGCACCATCCAGTTCGCGATGTCGCCGTTGTCGGCGACTTCGAGCGCACCGAGGATCGAGAGGTCGATGTGTCCGCCGCGGATCATCGCGAAGGAGTCGGCGCTGGAGAAGAACGCCGAGCCGGGGATGGTCGAGATCGTCTGCTTGCCGGCGTTGATGAGGTCGGCGTCGACCTTGTCCTCCGGCGGGAACGGCCCGATGCCGAGCAGGCCGTTCTCGGACTGGAGGGTGACGTTCATGCCGGCGGGGATGAAGTTGGCGACGAGCGTCGGGATGCCGATGCCGAGGTTGACGTAGTAGCCGTCGCGCAGCTCCTGCGCGGCGCGGCGGGCCATGAGTTCGCGGATGGGCGTTTCCTTTTTCGAGGCGGCGGCGCCCTGCACGGTGCGAAACTCGATGCGCTTCTCGTAGCGCGGGCCCTGGAGGATGCGATCCACGTAGATGCCGGGCGTGTGGATCTGGTCGGGCTCGAGTTCGCCGACCTCGACGAGTTCCTCGACTTCGGCCACGCACACGGCAGCGCAGGTGGCGATCATCGGGTTGAAGTTCCGCGCGGTTTTCCGGAAGACGAGGTTGCCGGACTTGTCGCCCTTCCAGGCCTTCACGAGCGCGACGTCGGCGCGGATGCCGCGCTCGAGGACGTATTCCTTGCCGTCGAAGGTTTTCGTTTCCTTGCCCTCGGCGAGCTTGGTGCCGAAGGCGGTGCGCGTGTAGAAACCCGGGATGCCCGCGCCGCCCGCGCGCAGGCGCTCGGCCAGCGTGCCTTGCGGGATGAGCTCGAGCTCGAGTTCGCCGGCGAGCACCTGGCGCTCGAACTCCCTGTTCTCGCCGACGTAGGAGGCCATGACCTTCTTGATCTGGCGCGTCTTGAGCAGCAAGCCC
>PNKG01000002.1 GCA_013822585.1 Opitutus sp.
TCGGGCGTTTCAAGCACCAGGCCCATGCCTACCTGCTGCTGCACCGCCACGCGCGGGTGATGGACCTCGCGCGGCAGCGCCTCGGCGCCATCCGCCAGCACAACCAGCTCGGCGCGGGCTTCCGCATCGCCCTGCGCGACCTCGAGCTGCGCGGCGCGGGCAACCTGCTCGGCGCCGAGCAGAGCGGCCACATCGTGGGCGTCGGCTTCGAGCTCTATTGCCAGCTGCTCAAGCAGAGCGTCGCGCGCCTCAAGGGCGAGACGCACGCCGCCGCGGTCCGCGCGAGCGTGAAGCTCGACTTCGTCTTCGTCGGCGAGGGCGCCGAGGGCACCACGGCCAAGCGCGCCGAGGCGGCCGACAGCTTCACCGCGCTCAAGCAGGCCGAGCGCGAGGCCGGCGAGTTCGCCAGGATCCAGGCCCGCCTCCCCGCCGCCTACATCGCCGAGACGCGCCTGCGCATCGACTTCTACCGCCGCCTCGCCCTGGCCGGGAGCCCGGCCGCGATCAAGGACCTCGAGGCCGAGCTGCGCGACCGCTTCGGCCAGTTCGGCAACGAGGTCCGCGCCCTCCTGCTGGTGACGGAAATCCGCGTCCGGGCGGAACAAAAGGGCCTCCTGTCGGTCGAGACCGACTCGGGCCGGCTCAAGTGCCAGCGCCACAGCGGCCGCCGCGGCGACTTCATCCAGTTGCACGGTCGCTTTCCCCGCTTGACCGCCCCCACCCCCCTCGCAAGGTTGAAAGAACTCCTCGTTTTTCTGCAAAACCTCCCGACTCCATGACGTTCCGCAGCCTCCGTTTCCCGAGCGCCCTCGCCGCCCTGCTGGCTGCCCTGCCCGTCCTGGCCTTCGCCCAAGCCGACCCGGTGCCGGAGGACGCCGAGAAAGCCGTCGCCGACAAGCTCAACCTCCAGTTCGCCAACGGCATCGCCGCCGTGGTCGAGGAGAAGGTCATCACCGTCGACGACATCCGCCGCGAGATCGCCCCGCTCCTCCCGCAGGTCCAGCGCGAGAGCCGCAACGAACGCGAGTTCAACGAGAAGATCAACGCCCTCCAGGAGAACATCGTCCAGGAACTCGTCGACCGCGTCCTGATCGTGAAGGAATTCTACAAGGACGAGAAGAAGAAGGTCCCCGCGTCCTTCGTCGACAACCAGATCGCCGAGATCATCGCCACGCAGTTTGACGGCGACCGTTCCAAGTTCCTCGCCTACCTCCGCGGCCGCGGCATCTCCCAGAAGGATTACCGCAAGGAGGTCGAGGAGGACATGATCTACGGCTACATGCGCCAGCAGCAGCGCAAATCCGCCACCACCGTCAGCCCGGTGAAGATCCAGATCTTCTACGACGAGAACCGCGAGCGCTTCTACCAGGAGGACGCCGTGAAGCTCCGCCTCATCCAGCTCACGCGCCAGGAAGGCGAGAGCGACGACGCCGTCCGCGCCCGCGCCGCCGCCGTCGAGGCGCAGATCAAGGCCGGGGCCAGCTTCGTCGACATCGCCCGCCTCTACTCGCAGGACTCCCGCCGCACCAAGGGCGGCGACTGGGGCTGGCAGCGCAAATCCGATCTGCGCAAGGAATTCGCCGAGGTCCTCTTCACCCTGGAGAAGGGCCAGACCGCCGACCCGATCATCATGCCCGAGGGCGCGTTCATCCTCCACGTCGAGGACCGCAAGTTCGCCGGCATCCTCCCGATCGACGAGGTGCGCGAACAGATCGAGAAGATGTTGATCCAGCAATACGCCCGGCAGGCGCAGGAGCGCTGGCTGGAGAAGCTCCGGCGCAACGGCTACGTGAAGCACTACTGACCGGGTCGAGCTCGCGGGCCGGCGGGCGAGACCCTGAGGCCCGATGCCAACCCCGCTCAACCCGCCCTACCCGCCCCTCCGCGTCCGCGATCTCGCGGTCAGCGACCGCCCGCAGGAACGCCTCCAGCGTCTCGGCGCCGGCGCGCTCAGCGACACCGAACTCCTCGCCATGCTGCTCCGCAGCGGCGGCAAAGGGAACAACGTCCTCGCGATCGCGCAGCAACTCGTGACCGAGGCCGGCTCGCTCCGCGCCCTCGTCGCATGGAGCGAGGCCGATTTTCGCCGCCTCAAGGGCATCGGCCGCGTCAAGGCCCTGCAGCTCGTCGCCGTGATGGAGGTCGCCCGGCGCGTGCTGGCCGACGGCGGCGAGACCGATCCGCTGCTCAACCGGCCCGAGCGGGTTGTCGAGCACCTGCGGCCGGCCTTCACCGGGCTGCAGATCGAGAAATTCTGGGTGCTCTGCCTCAACCGCAAGAACCGCCTGTTGAAGCAGGTCGAAGTCACCTCCGGCACCGCCACCTCCAGCCTCGCGCACCCGCGCGAGGTGTTCCGCGAGGCCATCCGGCAGGGCGCCGCAGCCGTCATCTGCGCGCACAACCACCCCAGCGGCGACCCCGCCCCCAGCGCGGCCGACGTGCAGCTCACCCGCCAGCTCCGCGACGCCGCGCAGGCGGTGGACATCGAGCTGGTCGACCACGTCATCCTCGGCCGGCCCGCCGCCGACCCCCACGGCGCCGGCTTCTACAGCTTCCGGCAGGGCGGGGTCCTCTGAGCCGCCGAGCCCGGCTTCCGAGGTAGTCGAGGTCGGGCGCACCGGCCCGGTGCGCAGCGCGACTGGCCAATATCCTTCCGAGCGTTCCGAGAAAAAACCTCTTGGCAAACGCGCGCCCGTCCACCTACTTTGGCCGTTCGCGCTGGTGGAATAGCGAAGTGGCCAAACGCGACTGACTGTAAATCAGTTGGACTCCGTCCTTCGGTGGTTCGAATCCACCTTCCACCACCATTCTCAAGTCCCGCTTCCTCGACAGGAAGTGGGATTTTTTGCTTCCCCGGTGCGCTCGCACGCCCTGTCTGGCGTGTCTGCCGCCGATGCTCCTCGCTGCGGCCCGCCCTGCTGCAGGGCGGCTTGCCTGTGCCTGTTTTCATCCCGGATTCCGCGATTGCCGGACCTGGAGGAGCGGCTTCACGCCGCGATCCGATATCCGGCCGCGGCGAACTCTTCTGTCGCGGCATGAAGCCGCTCCTCCAGTCACGCGCCGCAGGTTTCAAGGCACCGGGGTGAGATCAAACTGCGCGTAGACCGGCCGATGGTCGCTGGCGTCACGCACACCCGGTCCGTCGTGGATTCTGGCGTTGCCCTTGTTGCGCACGAAGGGCTTCAGGCCGGGCGACACCATGAGGTAGTCGATGCGGCTGTATGTGTCCTCGCGGCGGTAGGCGTGCGTCCAGGTCTCGCCGCGCGAGTCGTAGGCGCGGAGGATTTCTCCGACGACGGTGCCGCCGCGCTTGGCCAGCGTGCGGACGGGCTTGCTGTTGCGGGTGTCATTCCAATCGCCGCAGACGATGAACCGGCCCCCGGCCGGATCGGGGAAACGCTCGAGCACGGCATCGCGCACGGCCTCCGCCTCGGCGGCGCGCTGGGCGGCGCCCTCGGGGTCGTCGGGCCGCTCGGTGCGGCGGCTCTTGAGGTGCACGACGAAGACCGTGAGGTCGCCCTCGCGTGTGGCGAAGGTCGCCTCGAGCAGGCCGCGCTTCACGACGTCGGACTGGCCGAGATATTTCACCGGAATCCGGGCGTGCTCCCGCACGCCCTTGAAGGGCAGCTTCGAGAGGACGGCGACGTGCCGGTCGGGATCGGCCGCTTCGAGCACGACGGCATGCGGATAATCCAGCCCCTCGGCCTTCAAGTCGCGCTGCAGTTCCTCGAGGAACGGCGCGCGGCCCATCTCCTGGACGGCGAGGATGTCGGGCGCCATGGCCTTGATGGCCTGGCGGAGCGCCCTCTTCTCGGCCTCGGGCTTGGGGTATTCCTTGCGGAAGACGCCCTCGACCATGCGGTCGGCGACGAGGTAATTCTCCACGTTGTAGGTGGCGACGGAGAGCGCGTGCGCCGCGAGGGCGGCGAGAAAGGCGAAGGCGGCGAGTGCGCGGCGAAGGATCATGGGGCGGCTTCAGGCTTTCCGCCGCAGCGCGCGCTCGCGCTCGATGATGGTCGGGTGCGAGTAGTGGACGGCGCTGTAGAGCGGGTGCGGCGTGAGGTTGGAGAGGTTCTTCTGCGCGAGCTTGTGCAGCGCGCCGATCATGGGCGCGGCGTCGGCGAGGGCGTCCTTCGCGAAGGCGTCGGCCTCATACTCGTGCCGGCGCGAGATCCAGTTGCCGACGGGCGAGAACCAGAAGGTCACGAGCCCGCCGAGGAGCGCGAAGAGCAGGAAGGTCGGCGCCAGCGCGCCCGCGGGCAGGCCGAAGGCGGTGTTGAACCACGGCGCCTGCGCCAGCCAGGCGATGAGGGCGAAGGCGGCGAACTGCAGCAACGCGCCGGTGGCGAGCCGCTGCGGGATGTGGCCGCGCTTGTAGTGGCCGATCTCGTGCGCGAGCACGGCCTCGAGCTCCGGCTGCGAAAGCTGGGCCAGGAGGGTGTCGAAGAGCACGATGCGGCGGAAGCGACCGAAGCCGGTGAAGAAGGCGTTGGAGTGCGCGGAGCGCTTCGAGCCATCCATCACCTCGATGGTCCGCGCCGAGAAACCCGCGCGGTCGGCCAGCGCCATGAGCCGGTCGCGCTGCTCGCCGGCGGGCAGCGGCGTGAGCTTGTTGAACAGCGGCAGGATGAGCTTCGGATAGAGCACGAGCATCAGCAGCTGGAAGCCGAAAACCAGCGCGAAGCCCCACACCCACCACCACGATCCGACCCACGGGACGAGGGCGAGCAGGCCCCACGCGAGCGGGAAGCCGATCGCGAGCAGGAGCAGCGCGCCCTTGACGTGGTCCGTGATCCAGAGCCGGAGCGTGCTCTGGTTGAAACCGAAGCGCGCCTCGAGGCGGAACTGCTCCCACCATTCCAGCGGCAGGCAGGGGACGCCGAGCAGCACGGCCATCGCCGCGAGGAACAGCGCGCCGCTCCACGCCGCGCCGGGCGCGAGGGCGTCGAACCAGGCCCAGAGCCAAGGCAGCACGCCGCTGAAGGCCACGGCGGCCAGCACCAGCGCATCGAAGACGCACTCGCAGGACGCGAAGCGGCTCTTGGCCAGCGTGTAGTCGGAGGCCTTGGCGAAGGTCGCCTCGTCCATGATGCCGCTGAAAGCCCCGGGCAGGACGCCCGCGTGCAGGGCCGTCTCGGAGCGGTTGAGGGCCTCGAGGACCAGCTGGGCCAGGAGGCGGGCGGCGACGAGGGCGAGGACGGCCTGGGGCAGCCAATGCATCCGGGGAGTCCAGCGTTTTTCCCCGCTTCGCCAATCCCAAATCCCCGGGCGCCACGGAACAGGAAAGTTTGTTTGAAATCGCCCCGGCCCGACCCACAGTGGCGCTGTGGAAACGGACAAACACCCCAAGCTCGCCTTCGAGGCCGCCCTTGCGCGCCTCGAAGCCATCGTCGACTCGATGGAACAGGGCGAGGTGCCTCTGGCCGAACTGCTGAGCAAATACGAGGAAGGCACGAGGCTGCTGAAAGTCTGCGAGACGCGCCTGAAGGACGCCGAGCTCAAGATCGAGAAGCTGAAAAAACAGAAGGACGGCTCCGCCGCCTTCGAATCATTCGAGCCCGCCCGCCAGGAATAGCCCCGATCCCCCGCCGATGAGCCCCCCCCGCATCCTCGACCGCGTCCGCGGCCCCGCCGACGTCAAGTCGCTCGCCCCCGCCGAGCTTCCCCAACTCGCCCGGGAAATCCGCGACGACATCATCGCCGTCACCGCCCGGAACGGCGGGCACGTCGGTCCCAACCTCGGCGTCGTCGAACTCACGATCGCGCTGCACCGCGTCTTCACCACGCCGGAGGACCAGTTCGTGTTCGACGTCGCCCACCAGGGCTACGGGCACAAGCTCCTCACCGGCCGCGGCGGCGAGTTCTTCAAGAAACTCCGCCAGACGGACGGCGCCTCCGGCTTCCTCTACCGCCGCGAGAGCCCGCACGACGCCTTCGGCGCGGGCCACGCCGGCACCGCGCTCTCGGCCGCCCTCGGCATGGCCACCGCGCGCGACCTGCGCGGCAGCGGCGAGCACGTGGTCGCCATCTGCGGCGACGCGGCCTTCACCTGCGGCGTGACGATGGAGGCGCTGAACAACGTCGTCAGCTCGACCAAGCGCCTGATCGTCATCCTCAACGACAACGAGTGGTCGATCGCCAAGAACGTCGGCGCCATCGCCAAGTATCTCAACCGGCTCAGCACGAACCCGACCTACAACAAACTCCACGCCGACCTGGAGAAGTTCTTCCTCGGCCTGCCCCACGGCCACGAGATGAACCAAGTCTACAACAAGTGGAAGCGCGAGACGAAGGACTTCTTCATGAACTCCTCGCTCTTCGAGAAGTTCGGCCTCCGCTACATCGGCCCGGTCGACGGCCACGACCTCGACGCGCTGACCAAGCACCTCGAGTTCGCGAAGCACGCCGACACGCCCGTGCTGCTCCATGTGCTGACCAAGAAGGGCAAGGGCCTCGAGGCCGCCCTCGCCCACCCGGAAAAGTTCCACGGCGCCAGCCCCTTCGACCCCGCCACCGGCGAGAGCGTGAAGAGCGCGCCCGGCACGCCGCCGAACTACCAGGACGTCTTCGGCGCGGCGCTCACGCGCTTTGCCAAGCAGAACCCGAAGGTGCTCGGCATCACGGGCGCCATGCCCAGCGGCACCGGCCTCACGCAGCTCAGCAAAGAGGCGCCCGGCCAGTTCTTCGACGTCGGCATCGCCGAGGAGCACGCCGTGCTTTTCGCCGCCGGCCTCGCGACCAAGGGTTTCCGCCCCGTCTGCGCCATCTACTCGACCTTCCTCCAGCGCGCCTACGACATGGTGATCCACGACGTCTGCCTGCAGAACCTGCCCGTGACGTTCTGCATGGACCGCGCCGGCCTCTCGCCCAACGACGGCCCCACCCACCACGGCCTCTTCGACCTCTCCTACCTCCGCTGCGTGCCCAACGCCGTCGTGATGCAGCCGAAGGACGAGGATGAACTCACCGATATGCTGCACACCTCGCTGCAGCATCCCGCGCCGACGTTCATCCGTTATCCGCGCGGCGCCGGCGTCGGCGCGAAGATCAAGGCCCAGCCCGCCACGGTCCCGATCGGCCACGCCGAGGCCCTGCGTGAAGGCTCGAACATCATGATCTGGGCGCTCGGCCCGATGGTGCAGGAGGCGCTCAAGGTCGCCGCACGCATCGCCGCCGAGGAAGGCCTGTCCGTCGGCGTCGTGAACGCCCGCTTCGTCAAGCCGCTCGACAAGACCCTCCTCCTCTCGCAGGCCGCCTGCATCCCGTTGCTCGTGACCATGGAGGACAACGCGATCGCCGGCGGCTTCGGCAGCGCGGTGCTCGAGACCCTGCAGGAAGCCGACTGCCAGACCGCCGTCGAACGCATCGGCTGGCCCGACAAGTTCGTCGAACACGGCACGAGCGTGGAACGGCTCCGCGCGAACTACGGCCTGTCGACCGACGACATCGTCCGCCGCATCAAGGAGCGCTACAAGCGCCTCGGCACGGCCGCGGTCGAAGCCGAGGCCTGAACGCGCAGACCGCCGCGACAAGGTTCTCCCCTGCCGCGGACACACCCGTAGCCTGCCTGTGAGCGGGGTGACCTCACCCCGCGAGCCCCCCGACGGTTGAGGACACCCGTCCCACAGGAGATGCAGACCCTTGTGCTTCGCTTGGCAACCGCGAGCTCCAGCCAGAGGAAGATCAAGATCCTCGGCTCGCTGGCGCCCGCCGCTATGGTAGGGCGCAGGCTCCGTTCTGCGCCGCGGCTCGGCGGTAGCCGAGCCCTCCAGTCGGAAGAGGAAGTGCGTCCGCCTGTGAGCGGGGTGCCCTCACCCCGCGAGCCCCCCGACGGTTGAGGGCACAGCGGAAAGGCAAAGTGTGGGTGGGGCTTTTTGTCCGCCCTTTTGTCCGTCGTAGCTCGCAGAGCGAAGTCGGAAACCTCTTGTCCCGCCAGAGCGAAACGACGACGGATGGCGACGGCGGAACGCCCCGACCCTTCACGCTGCGTCGGCCATAACCGTCGGGGCAAAAAGCCCCACAAGAAATACTCCTCCCGGATTTCCGCGCGGGGGCGGCCTTGTATTCCTCCCGGAAACGGCGAAGCCGCGCGGGGCAGGCGCGGCTTCGACCGGGGGCGCTTGCTCTCGGTCAGGGGTCGGTCAATTCTTGCCGCCGCATTTCTCGCAATGCTTGCCGTGTTTGGCGGCCTCGATGCAGCAAACGTGGTCGCATGTCTTGCCGGCTTTCTCGGCCTTCTCGCAGCAGCGCGCCTTCTTGCTCTCCGCGGCGTCCGCGAACGCGAACGCCAGGGCGAGACCGAGGGCGAGCAGCGCGCACAATCTGACGTGTCTCATGGGGGTAGGGGGGATGTGTGCAAGGTTTCCAAAACGCAGCGGAGGATTCGGCCCGCCTTCGCCAAGGCTGCAGCGGGCATTTTCTCTCCGCTTCGGAAAAATGGTGCGGGTAGAGGGAATCGAACCCTCCTCTCAGCTTTGGGAAAGCCGCATAATGGCCGATATACTATACCCGCACGCAAAGAACGCCTCGACGCATAGCGCCAGACCGCCCGCCGGCAAGTCACGAATGCCGCGCCAAGGGGCGGACCGCTGCGAGGTTTCCGCAGTATTAGTCCGTGTGCGTCCACAAAAGAGGTGGGAGGGACTTATTGAGTCTCGTGCATCGGACTGACGGTCAGGCGAGGCGTCTCGCCGAGCCGCGGCTCACCCGGAGGGTTCGCCCTACCTCAAGCTTCGGGGGCGTCAGTCTATTCCGCGAGTCTCGATAACGCCCCGACGGGGAACTCGCAACGCATTGCAGTCGGGGCCCAATACCAGTTATGACAAGCTTTGAGTCTTTTTACCGTAGCGGCGAGCGCCAGCGAGCCGACGATCTTCCACTCGCTGGCGCTCGCGGCCACCGGGCGAATCTAAAGTCTCGGAACGAAGCGTAACGGGTATCAAGCCCTCTCCCGTCGCGCCAAAGGCAAGTGTAACCTATTAGGTTACACTTGCCGCGACTCGCTCACCCCCGCTCGGCGATAGGGACGCGCTCAATATTCGCGCCGCCCCTCGAGGGCGCTCTTCAGCGTCACCGCGTCGGCGTAGAGCACGCCGCCGCCGCTGGGCAGGCCGAAGCCGATGCGCGTCACCTTCACCGTGCCGCCGGCGGGCAGCCGCTCGGTCAGGTAGTGGCAGGTGGCCTCGCCCTCGACGTCGTTGGCCAGCGCGAGGATGAGCTCGGCAACTTCGCCGGACTGGATGCGCGCGAGCAGGGATGCGAGGTTGAGGTCCTCCGGCGCGACGCCGCGAATGGGCGACAGCTTGCCGTGCAGCACGTGGTAGCGTCCGCGGTAGGCACCGGAGCGCTCGATGGCGGCGAGATCGGGCACGTTTTCCACGACGCAAACCTGGCCGGTGGCGCGCCGCTCGTCGGCGCAGACCGGGCAATGCTCCTCTTCGGCGAGGTTGCCGCAGCGCGCGCAGCGGCGGACGGTCCTAGCCGCGGCCTGCAGCGCAGCGACCAGCTCGGGCAGCTTGCGCGGCTGCTCGACCAGCAGGTGCAACGCGAGGCGTTCGGCGGAGCGGTAGCCCACGCCCGGCAGCTGCTTGAGCTGCTTCTGCAGTTGTTCGAGCGCCGGCGTCATCGCTGCACGATCAGAACATCCCGGGCATCTGGAAGGCTTGGGAGATGCGCTGCATCTCGGAGTCGTTGAGCTCCTTCGCCTTCGTCGCGGCCTCGCGCACGGCGTTGAGGATGGTTTCCTCGACGAGCTTCGTATCCTCCTTGAGGAACTCGGGGTCGAGCTTCAGCGCGAGGAACTTCCCTGCGCCGCTGATCTTCACCTGCACGGCGCCGCCGCCGCTGGAGAAGTCCAGCTCGCGGGTCTCGAGACCCTTCTGCAGATCCTCGATCTGCCGCTGCATTTTCTGGGCTTGTTTGAGCAGTTTGCCTACGCCGGCCATGGGAGTGGAGAGGTGGGATGGTGGAAGGCGGATTGGGGGCCGCGCGCCGGGGCGAGGCAAGGCTAGAGTTCGCGCAGGATGGACGCGTAGCCCGAGCGGAAATCCGCGTGCAAAGGCGTCCACCCGAGGACGCGCCGGATCTTGGCGCTGCGGATCACGCGGTCGGGAGTCACCGCCCCGCCCTTGCGTTCGCTGGTCGCCGCCTGGCCCGTGAAGACCGGCGGCGGCAAACCCAACTCGCGCGCGAGCCAACCGAGGAGCCCGGCGCGCGTCGCTGGCGCGTCGTCGCTGACGTTGAATGCTTCGTTGCGCACTCCGGCCGGCGCCGTCGCGCAGGCGAGCAGGGCCGAGACGATGTCGTCGCGATGGGCGAGATTCAGACGGAAACCCGGCTCGCCGGTGAACCGCGTGGCGCCGTTGCGCAGGGCGGTGAGCAGGTGGTGCCGGCCCGGGCCGTAGATGCCGGCGAGACGGAGAATGAACCAGCGCGACACGGCCGCGGGCGGGGCCGCGCGGAGGAGATTTTCCGCCTCGACCAGAATCCGGCCGGTGGGGCTGGCCTCCGCGGTGGAGGACGATTCGTCAACCTCCGCTCCCCCGCCCTGCGGATAAACGCCCGTGCTGCTCGTGTAGAGGAGAGTGCCGACAGGGCGCGGCCCGCGCGCCGCCCAGTCGAGGATCGAACGCATGCCGTCGACATAGGAGCGCCGGTAGCCCTCGACCGTGGAATCGGAGGCGCTGACGGTGTTCACGACAATATCCGCGCCCGGAGCGATGCGGGCATGCCAATCGGACGAGCCCAACTCGCCGACGACAGTCTCGATGCCGCGCGCCGCCAGCGCCGCGGCCTTCTCCGGATTGCGTGTCAGCGCCGTGACCCGCGCGCCCCGCGCCAGCACGGCATCGGCCAACGCACCGCCGACGTAGCCGCAGCCGAAGATCATGAGGCGCTTTCCGTGCAAGGAGGACATCGGATTGCAGACCACTAATGCACACTCCGCCGCGCGAATGGAGTGGAAATTTCTCCGCCCGGCGAAATCGATCGCGCGGACGGATGAGATCGGAGTTTATCCGAGAATCCGGCTTCACTGCCGCGTGAATCGGGTGG
Organism: Opitutus sp.; assembly: GCA_013822585.1. Taxonomy (GTDB): domain Bacteria; phylum Verrucomicrobiota; class Verrucomicrobiia; order Opitutales; family Opitutaceae; genus Didemnitutus. The sequence continues at coordinate 11,053 of PNKG01000002.1, forward strand.
CCGCCGTCGCTGCCGGCGTCGGCGGGAACATCGACGCCCGCCTTGCCGGGTTTCAGGACAGCTTCCGGGTGTTCATCGGACTGGATTTGTGATTGGGTTTTCACCATGCCCACCGTGCTCACGCTGCTCGCCGACGGATTCGAGGAGATCGAAACCATCGCGCCGGTCGATCTGTTGCGCCGGGCCGGAGCCGAAGTGACGATCGCCTCGCTCGCGGAAAACCGCCACGCGACCGGCCGCAGCGGGATCGTAGCCCACGCCGACATCGCGCTCTCCGCAGTGGAAGGCCGGTTGTTCGACATGCTGTTCATACCCGGCGGTCCCGGCGTGAAGGCACTGCGTGCCGACCCGCGCGTGCGCATGTCGGTGGACAATCATGCCGCCGCCGGCCGTTGGCTGGCCGCGATTTGCGCCGCCCCGACGGTGTTGCAGGATGCCGGTCTGCTCACAGGCAAACGCTACACGGCGCACTTTTCCGTGGCGAGAGAGCTGCCCGACATTCTGGCCAACGAACGCATCGTCACCGACGGACGCATCACCACCTCGCGCGGGGCCGGCACTGCGGTGGAATTCGGCTTGCACCTGGTCGGTTTGCTGACTTCGCCAGACAAGGCCGTCGAGGTGAGCAAAGCCATTTGTCTCTAGGACTTTGCGTAAAATGCGCATTGCCAGAGGCCCACGGATTCCGTTGGATGCCTACGGACCGGACCGGCCCAACATTGCCCTTGGCACCCCTCGGAAACGACCCGCAATCGCGCTTTCGGCGGCAGCGACGGGGCGAAGCTTCATAGAGGTTTCACCCTAGCCATCGGTCAGACCGTCAGGTAGTAGTCCCAATATCCATGTGAGTTCTCCCGCCGACGAATCTTGCCAGCTTGTCATCGAAGCCGGACGCACCGAGCGCCACTATTGGCGCGACCTCTGGCGCTACCGCGAGCTGCTCGGCTTCCTGGCCTGGCGCGACATCAAGGTGCGCTACAAGCAGGCCGTGCTGGGCGTCGCCTGGGCCTTCGTCCAACCGGCGATCACGACAGGGATCTTTGTCTTTGTGTTCGGCAATCTCGCCAAGATGCCCGATGGCGGCGTGCCGTATACCCTGCTCGTCCTGTCCGGCGTGCTCGCCTGGCAGCTCTTCGCCGGCGCGCTGGCGGGAGCGAGCGGCAGCCTCGTCGCCAATGCCAATCTGATTTCAAAGGTCTATTTCCCGCGCTTGATCGTGGCGCTCTCTTCGCTCGCCGTGGCGCTGGTGGATTTTCTCGTCGTGCTGCTTTTGTTCGTGGCCGTGGCCCTGTGGTTCGGCCGGCTGCCGACCTGGCACTGGGTGGCCCTGCCGTTCTATGTGCTGCTCGCGTTGAGCGCCGCGTTCGGATTGGGGCTCTGGCTGACGGCCCTGACCGTGCGCTACCGCGACTTCCGTTTCATCGTGCCCTTCCTGCTGCAGATCGGCGTCTTTGTCACGCCGGTCGGATTCCGCACCGACTACTATCCGAACTGGCATGCCCTCATGTCCCTGAACCCGCTGACGGGCGTCGTCGACGGGTTCCGTTGGTGCCTGCTCGGCGGCTCGCAACTGTTCTCGTGGACCAGCCTGGCGATGAGCGTCGCCCTCATCGCGATGCTCGTCGGCACCGGGCTGTGGTATTTCCGGCGCACAGAAAAGCAGTTCGCCGACATCATCTGAGTCCCCTATGGGCGCACCGGCCATCGTCATCGAGAATCTCGCCAAGCGCTACGTGATAGACCACGAGAAGCGCAGCGACACTTTGCGCGACGCCCTGAGCGGCGGCGTGCGCAGCCTGTGGAACCGCTGGCGCCGGCGGCGCGTTGAGCACGAGGAGTTCTGGGCGCTGCGCGACGTCTCGCTCGAGGTCGCGCCCGGCGAGGTCGTCGGCATCATCGGCCGCAACGGCGCGGGCAAGTCCACCCTGCTCAAGATCCTCTCCCGCGTCACCGAGCCGACGCAGGGCCGGGTGGCCTTGCGCGGCCGGGTGGCCTCGCTGCTGGAGGTCGGCACCGGCTTCCATCCCGAATTGAGCGGGCGCGAGAACATCTTCCTCAACGGCGCCATCCTCGGCATGTCGCGCGCCGAGATCGGGCGGAAATTCGACGAGATCGTGGCGTTCTCCGAGGTGGAGCGTTTTCTCGACACACCGGTGAAGCGTTACAGCAGCGGCATGTATGTGCGGCTGGCTTTCGCCGTCGCCGCGCATCTTGAGCCGGAAATCCTGATCGTCGACGAGGTGCTGGCCGTGGGCGACGCGGCCTTCCAGCAGAAGTGTCTCGGCAAGATGAAGGAGGTCGCGCGCGGCGAAGGCCGGACCGTGCTGGTCGTCAGCCACAACGCCGCCACGCTGCTCTCGCTCTGCTCCCAAGGCGTGCTTCTGCACGAGGGAAGATTGGCCGCGGCCGGGCCGGCGCGCGAGGTGATCGCCAGCTACCTCAACGCCCCGCCGCCGCCCTCGACCCGCCGCCGCCCGACGCCACACGGCATCGGCATCGCGCATGTCGACTGCCGGCTCGACGCCAACGAAGGCGAACTGCTCGTCGACGTGACACTCTCCTGCGAACGCGCGGACCGTCTCGCTTTGGAAATCATCCTGCAGGATGCGCTCGCACAGCCGGTGGCCTACGCCCAGCGCGGCACATTGAACCCGGCCGAACTCGTTGCGGTCCCCGCAGGCGAAAACCGCCTCCGCTTCGCCCTGCCGGTCCGCAGCCTCGCGCGTGGCCGCTACCGGGTGCGCGTGCAGGCGGTGAAGCCGAACGTCGCCTCCCTCGACCAGTTCGACTATCCGGCTCCGCTCGAGATCGTCGACCGACCCGAGCCGGGCGAGACGGTCGCCTTCCAACAACACTGGGGCAATGGCAGCGTGCGCCTGCCGCTGCGTCTGCGTTGAACCTGTCCGCCACATTGCGATGCGCTCTCCCATTCCCTTCCTGATCCTCGGCGCCGGCCCCACCGGCCTCGGCGCGGCCTGGCGGCTGCACGAGCTCGGTCGCAGCGACTGGCGGCTCCTCGAGGCTTCGGAACACCCCGGCGGCCTCTCCGCCTCGTTCACCGACCCGCAGGGCTTCACCTGGGATATCGGCGGGCACGTGCAGTTCTCGCACTACGAGTATTTCGACCGCGCGATGGATGTCTTCCTCGGCGCGGACGGCTGGCTGCATCACCAGCGCGAGTCGTGGGTGTGGATGCGCGGCCGCTTCATCCCCTATCCGTTCCAGAACAACATCCGGCGCCTGCCGCCGGCCGATCTCGAGAAATGCCTGCTGGGGCTCGTCGAAATCACCCGCGCGCCGCGGCCCAGGCCGGAGAACTTCGGCCAGTGGATCGACGCCACCTTCGGCCCGGGCATCGCGGAGGTCTTCCTGCGCCCCTACAACTCCAAGGTCTGGGCCTACGCGCCCGAAAAACTCAACGCCGCCTGGGTCGGCGAGCGCGTCGCGGTCACCGACCTCGGGCGTGTGCTGCACAACCTCGTCCAGGCCAAGGACGACCTCGCGTGGGGCCCGAACAACACGTTCCGCTTCCCGAAGCGCGGCGGCACCGGCGCGATCTGGCGCGCCTGCGCGGGTTTGCTGCCCGCGGGACGGCTTCTCTTCGGCAGCCGGGTGGCCGCCATCGATCTCGCCCGCCGCGAGGTCCGCACGGCCGATGGACGCGCCTTCGCCTATGAAAAACTCGTCTCCACGCTGCCGCTCGACGAACTGATCCGCCTGTGCGGCAGGGACGAGCTGACGCCGCTCGCGCGCGCGGGATTGCTCCATTCCAGCTCGAACATCCTCGGCCTCGGCCTGCGCGGCCGGCCGCGCGACGAGCTCGCCACCAAATGCTGGATGTATTTCCCGGAGGACGACTGCCCTTTCTACCGCGTCACGGTGTTCAGCAACTACTCGCCGAACAACGTGCCCGACATCCGCACCCACTGGTCCCTGATGACCGAGGTCTCGGAATCGCCCGACAAGCCCGTCGATCAGGCGACCTTGATGGAGCAGGTCATCGCCGGCGCCTTGAACACGCGCCTCATCGAACGCCGCGAGGACATCGTCTCCACCTGGGCCTTCCGTGCCGGCCACGGCTACCCGACTCCCGCTCTCCAGCGCGATCGTGCGCTCGCCGAGCTGCTGCCTTTCTTCGAGCGGCACGAAGTCTACTCGCGCGGCCGCTTCGGCGCCTGGAAATACGAGGTCAGCAACCAGGACCACTCGTTCATGCAGGGCGTCGAAGTGGTGGAACGCCTGGTTCACGGCCGTCCGGAGATCACGCTTGCCGACCCCGCGCACGCCAACGCCAAGCGCCATCCCTGGCCCTTCGCGCGCTGGTCGTCCGCCTCCTGAATTCCATATTTTCGTGGAACCGCCTTTGGTTTCCATCGTCATCCCGACCAAGGACCGGATCGCGCTGTTGCGCGAAACAATCGGCTCGGTGTGCGCGCAGACGCACCGGCATTGGGAGGCGATCGTGGTGGACGACGGCTCGACCGGCCAGGCGACCCAGCACGTTGAACTGCCGTCCGTCGATGCGCGGATCGTCTCCGTGCGCCGCGCGGACCACCGCCCCGAGAGCGGCGCGCAGGTTTGCCGGAATGTCGGCACCGTCCTCGCCCGCGGCGAATTCGTGCTCTATCTCGACTCGGACGACCTGCTCGCGCCCGACTGCCTCCGCCGCCGCGTGGCCGCGCTGCTGGAGCATCCTGAACTCGATTTCGTCGTCGGCCAATGCACGCAATTCGGTCATTCGCCCAAGGATGACGATCCCCTCTGGGCGGAATGGAATCCGGGACAGGACGATCTCGATGCTTTCCTTGGTCTGGGAAAAATTCCTTGGCAGACGACCGGTCCGCTCTGGCGCAAGGCCGCGCTCGCCCGTGTCGGCCCCTGGGACGAGTCGCTGGTGCACGCCGGCCATGACCACGAATTGCACGTGCGGGCGCTCTGCCGCGGCCTCGCCTATGCCAAGCTGCCCGGGACCGATTATCATTGGCGGCGTCCGCGGGGCGACTCGCTCAGTTCGCTCGAGGGCTTCAAGGCGCATCATGCCCGCGGTTCCATGATCGCCGCGTTCCGTGCCATCCTCACTGCGGTCGTCGGGAACGGGAAAATGACGCCCGTCCGCCGCAGCGCCTTGCGCCGCGAGGCGGTGAAACTCGCCGTGCTCTGCCGCTTGCACGGGGGCGCGGCGGACACCGCCGCCGAAGCCATCCGCGCCGCCAGAGGACAAGGGCTTCTCCTCGCCTGGGAAGCGCGGGAAATCCTGCTCGCCCTCGCCTGCTGGCGCCTGCGCCTCGCGGGCCGCATCCCCGCGATGGCCTACCTCAACCGCCGTCATCGCTTCGCCGCATGAGCCGTCCCACCGTCATCTGGTTCGGCAATCCGCACGAACACTCGCTGCATTACGTGAAGTTGGGCTTCATGCGGCTGGCCCGCGACGGAGAGATCGACTTCCGCGAGATCGACAACGCGAAGGCCCACGATGAGCTGCTGCCGCGCCCGGTGCGCGAGCACGTCCACCGCCGCACCGCCGCCGTCCGATTGCACCACGGGTCGCGCAACCGGCTCGTCATCCTCGACGGCGAGGACTCGCTCTTCCAGACCTCGCCGCTGATCGCGCATTGCGACCTCTATTTTTCCTGCACTTATCGGCGCCGGTTCTTCGAGGGCGCCCCCTTCGATCTCGCCCTGCCGTGGCAGACCGAGCCGGAAGTCGCCTGGTATCGGAACGAATACGCCCGGCTGCAGCGGGAATTCGCGCCGCATCTGGCCAAGGCGCGTCCGCTGGCACCGATCGGCCCGGCGATGGAGTGGACCGCCCCCCCGCCCTTCCTCAAGGCCAAGCTCGATGCGTTGCGCCACCGCTGGTCGCTGCGCCAAGCCCCGGCCATCGATTGGGCGTTGCAGCACGAGCGCTTCGAGCGCCGCTGGACCCATCTGCTGGCGCTGCGCGACTCGCCCGTGAAACACGACATCGTGCTGAAGGACAGCCTCTGGGGCTGGCCGCGGCATCGCATCGCCCTGCATCGCCGCCTCGGGGGACTGGCGCCGAGCTACGACATCCGCGCGGAGCTGCATTACCATGCTCCGACGCCGCACGGCGGCGCGCCCGACCCGCCGATCCGTCCGGGGGATTTTCCGATCACCACCGGCGGAGGCGTCGGCGGCGACTACGAGGCCATGCTCGCAGGCGCACGGATGGCGGTCTTCTCGACCGGCTTTCATTGGGGTTGCCGCAACATCGTCACGCTCGCCTGGTTCCTCGGTCTCAAGGTGCTGAGCGATCCGTTCGCGCACGAATCATGGTTCGATTTCCGCAAGCTGGGCACGGAATTCACCCGAGGAACGGGAGACTGGAGCGAAGTGGCGGAGTGGCTGGCGCGCTTTTCCCGCGAGGACGCCCTGGCGGCGCGCCCGAAGATTCAGGCCGCCTTCGACCGCCTGATGTCGCCGGCGACCTGCGCCCGGCGCGTGATCGCGGAAACGCTCGACGAGGAATGAGGGTCGCGCTCGTCACCTTCGAATTCCCCCCGGACACGCCCTACGGCGGCATCGCCACCTACATGACGGAGGTGGCGGACATGCTCGCCGCCGCCGGCCACGAGGTCGAGGTGTTCTGCGCCGGCCATGCGTCGCGCACGGAGCGGCACCGCGCCGGGGTGCCGGTGCACATCGTCGCCGGGCTCGACAAGGACCGCTTCGCCGAGGAGGTGCGGCCGGTCTTCGCGGCGCGGCATGCCGGGCGTCCGTTCGACATCATCGAGTGCGCCGACATCAACGGCGACGGACGTGTGCTGCGGGAGGCGTTCCCCGAGGTGCCGCTCGTGATCAAGATGCACGGGCCGACCTTTCTCTGTGTCCGCGTCAATCATCTGCCGCTCACCCTCGGCCAGAAGCTTCGCTTCACGCTCGGCGCCCTGCGTCGCGGCCGCTTCGCCTGGTTGAATCCGGATCAAAGCATCCTTCATCTGCGCAACCGCCGCGAGCAGGCGCTCTATCGGACGGCGGACGTGGTGGCCAGTCCGTCACGGGACATGATTCCGATCGTGGAAAACGAATGGGGGCGCCGGCCGGAGGGCATCGTCTGTCTGCCGAATCCGCATTCCCCCTCAGCAGCGCTGCTCGCCGTGCCGCCACCCCGGAGGGACGAGCCGATCCTCTTTCTCGGGCGTCTCGAATTGCTCAAGGGGGCGGCCGACCTGATCGAGGCCTTGCGACTGCTCGAGCGTTCGGGCCATCCCGTCTCCGCCACCTTCGTGGGCGCGCCTTTCCCTTCGCCCCGGCGGGGATTGAACATGGAGCAATGGGCGGCCCGGCGTCTTCGGCTGGACTCCGGACGCTACCGCTTCACCGGTCCGGTGCCGCGCGCGGAAATCGCCGGACACTTCGGCCGGTGCCAGCTGGTCGTCCTGCCGAGCCGTTGGGACAATTTCCCCTACACCTGCCTGGAGGCGATGGCGGCGGGGCGTGCCGTCATCGCCGGCGCCAACGGTGGCATGCGCGACATGATCGCCGACGGAGTCAGCGGCCTGCTCGTCAATCCCTCCGACCCCAAGGCGCTGGCAGCCAGGATTGCCGAGGCCCTGGCGCGGCCTGAGCGACTGGCCGCGATCGGCGACGCCGCCCGGCAGCGGGTGATCACCGTCTATTCCGCCGCCGCCATACTCCCGCGGCACCTCGGGGTCTACGAGCAAGCCCGGGCGGCGGCGCACCGCCGCCGCAGCGTGGCCGCCGCGGGCCGCCTGGCCTGATGCCCCGTCCTGACCGAGACTTTCCCGATTTGCGCGTCGCACTGATCAGTTTCGAATTCCCCCCGGCGGTGGCCATCGGCGGAATCGGGACCTATGCCGCGCAAGCGGCGCGATCGCTCGCGAACCACGGTGTCAGCCCGGTGGTGTTCTCCGCCGGCATTTCCGCCGGTGTCGAGCGCACGGAAGAAGGCGTGACCGTGCATCGCATCGCCGCCGCGGATCGGCGGACATTCGCCCCGGCCTTGGTTCCCGCGTTGCTTGCCGAGCATGCGCGCCGCCCCATCGATCTGATTGAAGCACCCGAGATCGGTCCCGAGGGCGCGGAGGCCTTCGCCGCGCTGCCCTCGGCCGCGCGCGTGGTGAAACTGCACACGCCGACCTTCCTGCTGGAACGCCTCGGCAGCGATCCCCTGCCCCCCGGCGCCCGCCTGCGTTTTTTCCTCGGCGCCTTGCGGCGCGGACGCTGGCAGACCGCGCCGTCCCCGCGCCGCTCCATCGCAGACGAGGACCCCGAATGCCGCGGCGCGCGTCTCGCCGACGAAGTCGCCGCGCCATGCGCCGCCATTGCGGAGCTGGTGGGAAAGGAGTGGTCGCTCCCGACGGATCGCCTGTCGATTTTCCCCCTGCCCTATTCGCCTCCTGCCGCGCTCCTCGCGCTCGATCCGCCCGAAGCAGTGCGCACCGTCGGCTTCCTCGGACGGCTCGAACCGCGCAAGGGCGTGCTGGAAATGGCGGAGGCCATCCCGCAGATGCTCCGCGCGGCCCCGCACCTGCGTTTCCGCTTCATCGGCCCGTCATGGCCGTTCCAAGGCGGGGACATGCGCGCGTGGATCGAGCGTCGACTGACGAGGCATCGCGCCGCGATGGAGTTCACCGGCGCGGTATCCCCCGGCGACATCCCGGCACAACTCGCCCGTTGCGACGCGGTGGTGCTTCCGAGTCGTTGGGAGAACTTCCCTTATGCCTGCTGGGAATCGCTCGCGGCGGCCCGTGTCGTCATCGGCTCCGCGGCGGGCGGCATGGCCGATGTCATCGAACCCGGCGTCTCCGGGCTGCTCATCCCCCCGCGCGCCCCGGCGGCGATCGCCGCGGCCGTGCTTTCCCTGCTCGGAATGCCGGGGCGGTGCGGCGCGCTGGCCGCCAAGGGCCGGGCCCGGGTGCTGGAGCTGCTCGCGCCAGAGCGGGTCCTGCCCTTGCAGCTGGCCTCCTATGCCCGCGCCCGCGCCCGCGCCGGCGGACGCGCAAGCCCTGGATCCTAATCGCTCCCATGCCTCGCCTCAGCGCGGTTATCTGCACCTACGCCCCGCGGGCTGATTATCTTCTGCGGGTGATCGGATCCTACGCCGCGCAGACACTGCCGTCGGCCGAGCGGGAGCTGATCATCGTCGACAGCGGCTCGCCGGTCCCGCTGAGCGGGCGCTCCGATCTGCCGCTGCCGGCCGGGACCCGCCTGCTGCGCACCGCGCGCCCGGGTCTCGCTCTCGCCCGTTTGACCGGAATCCGGGCGGCGGCCGGCGACTGCATCGCTGCACTCGACGACGACACTGTGATGGAGCCGGATTACCTCGCCGCGGGGCTCGACCACCTCGACCGCAACCCGCGCTGCGCCTCGGTCAGCGGCCGGTTGCGCGGCGAGTTCGAGTCGCCCCCCCCGGCGTGGATCGGCGAGTTCCACACGCTGCTGGCGTTGCGCGACCTCGGCGAGCGGATCATCACCGCCGAATTCCCCGCTGGGGAGCCGCCCGGAAACTATCCGGACTGCGCCCCTCTGGGCGCGAACCTCTCGCGCCGCGACGTCTGCCTCGACTACTTCTCCGCCTGGGAACGCGATGCGTCGCGCCGGACCCTCGGACGCAACGCCGGTTCGCTCGCCTCGGGCGAGGACAACGATTTTGCGCTGTTTGTCCTCAAGTCGGGTCGGAGCGTCGCCTACCTCCCGGCCATGCGGCTGCTCCATCTCATCCCCGCGCGCCGACTCGACCCGGACTATCTCGCGCGGCTGAACCACGCTTCGCAGCGCACGTGGACGCACGTGCTGCTGATGAACGGGATTTCGCCGTGGCCCGCGATCCCGCGTTGGACCGTTCCGCTCCGCCAGGCGAAGGCTTGGTTCAGCTGCCGCGCGTGGAATGGACCGGTGGAACGCATCCGCTGGCGCGGCGCCTGCGGCCACTTCGAAGGCCGCGCCCTGCCCCGCTCCCCGGAATCCACCGCCTGAGCCGCATGCCCCTCGCCCGCCATCTTTCCTTCCGTCTCTTGCAAAGGCTCGGCCCGCAGGTCTCCGTCCGTCTCGGCGCGCGCACCCTCCTCGTGCCGACCCACGATGCCGCCGCGCTCGCCTGGATCCACTGGCATCCCTCCTGGAAGAGCACCCTGATCGGACATCTCCTGCCCCGTCGGCCGGGTGCCTTCGTCGACGTGGGAGCCAATGCCGGCCAGACACTGGCCGATCATCTCGCGCTTGGAGTGGCACGCCCCTACGTCGGTTTCGAGCCGAATCCCGCCTGTGCAGCCTTCATCGACCGCATCGTGACGCTCAACCGGCTCGCCGACGTCACGCTCGTGCCCGCGGCGGCCGGTGCACGACAGGAGCTGCACGCCCTTTTCGTCGCGGCCGATTCGTCCACCGATCAGACGGCGACCCTGCGCGATGATCTGCGCGCTGCTCGCCGCCGCAGGACCTGGATCGCAACCGTCGCGTTGGACGATGCGCTCGCCGCCGTCGGACACCGCGAGGTCGCGCTGCTGAAGATCGATGTCGAAGGCTACGAGCGGGAGGTGCTCGCCGGAGCGGCGCGCCTGCTTTCCACCGGCCGGCCGCCGATCCTCTGCGAGGTGCTGCGCGCCGATCCGCAGGAGGATTTCGTCCGCTACCGCGAGCGCATCGCCGTCCTCCGCGACCTTCTGCACGCGCACGGTTACCGGCTCTTCCAGATCGAGGACCACGGACATTCCGCCATGCCCGGCCTTCGCGAGGTGGAAAGATTCCCCGAAGAAATCTGGTCGGCCGAAAACGCCTCGGCCTGCGACTACCTCTTCGTCCCGCAGGAGTTCGACCTCCGGGAGCCCTTTCCAACCGTCGCCCCCCGTCGGTGATGTCCTTCGCCGGCAAACTCCTCTATCACGCCTGGCACCGGCCGGCGGGCGTGGCGCGCCAGGTGATCGCCGCTGGCGGACCACTCCAAGTCTGGCGCACGGTGCGCGGCCGCCGCGAGATGGAGGCCGCTACGCACCGGCTCCCCGCGTTGCACGGCCTCGCCGGTCCGCCCGTGACGATGCATCTGCTCACCGGCCGGCGGTTCTGGTATCAGACCGCGTTCTGCCTGTGGACCTTTTCCAAGTGCTCGCGGCGCCGGGTCGCACCGGTGATCCATGACGACGGCACGCTCGGGGATCTGCACCGCGGGACGCTCCGGCGTCTCTTTCCCGAGAGCACGTTCGTCTCCATCATCGAGGCGAAGGAGCGGCTGGACCGCCACCTCCCGGCGACGAAATTTCCCGTCTTGCGCGAGCGCTGGGTGAACTATCCCAATCTGCGCAAACTCACCGACCCCCACCTGGGATCCACCGGCTGGCAGCTGGTCGTCGACTCGGACCTCCTTTTTTTTCGCGAGCCGGAGTTCCTTGTCTCCTGGTGCGATGCGCCGGACCGGCCCCTGCACGCGGTGGACTGCGCCACCGCCTACGGCTACCCCGTGCCGCTCATGGCCGAACTCGCCGGCGCCCCCGTGGCCGACCTCGTGAACGTCGGCCTGACGGGTCTCCGCAGCGAGACGCTCGATTGGGAGAAGCTCGAGGCGTGGACCGCCGCGTTGCTCGCCCGGCACGGCACGCACTACTTCCTCGAACAGGCGCTCGTCGCGATGCTCGTCGCCGGCCGCGAATGCGCGGTTGCGCCGGCCGCCGACTACGTCACCGGCCCGCGGGAACCCGAGGCATCCGCCTGCCGCAGTGTCATGCACCACTACGTCGCGGATTCGAAGCGCTGGTATTTCCGCGCCAACTGGCGGCGCTCCCTTGATTCCCATGAAACCCACCCGGGAAGATAAGCCCGTGATCCCGGGAGCAGATCGGACCGGTTTCTTCCCGGAACTGCATGCGTTGCGCGGCCTGCTTGCGCTCTGGGTCTACGCCTACCACGCGGTGGGGCTTGGCTGGGGCAAGATCGAGCATTTCCCCGGTTTCTGGCCCCGCATCTCGAGCGGAGCCTACGCGGTCGACGTGTTCATCCTCCTGAGCGGGTTCGTGATCGCCGGATTGGTGAACGGAAGAGCGGAAAGCTACGGCCGCTACCTCTGGCGACGCGCCTGCCGGCTGTATCCCGTCTACCTGCTCGGATTACTGCTGGCGCTCGGCGGCATCTCGTCGGGATGGATCGCGCGACCCGAGACCGGCGCCGTAGGGGAGCATTTTGCCGCCCACCTGACCCTGTTGCACGGGCTCGTGCCCGACGCCTGGCTGCCCGACGCACCGGTGACACTGATCGGGGCGGCGTGGTCGCTTTCGCTGGAGTGGCAATTCTACCTCCTGGCTCCATTCGCGGTGCGCTTTGCTGGGCGCTCGCCCCTGCGCCTGCTCTTGCTGGGCTTGATCTGCCTCCTCGCCCAACGCCTCACCTGGCCGCGCTGGGCCGAGGCCGGATTCGAGTTCCCTTCGCTCCTGCCGACCCGGGCCGGTTATTTCTATCTGGGCATCGTCAGCTGGATGATCGTCGACCGCGCATGGCGATCGCCCGGATTGGCGGAGCGGTCGCTCCTGTTGCTGGCCGCGGCCCCGTTGCTGTTGTTCGTCCGCGTCGAATACAGTGTCCCGCTGCTGCTATGGGCAGCCGCACTGGCGCTGATCCTGCCGGGCGAGCCGCAGGCCATGCCTCTCGTCGCGGCACTGCGTTCGCTCTCGCGCCGACCGGTTGCCCAGCACCTGGGCAGCTGGTCCTATGCGGTCTACTTGCTCCATGCATTGGTGCTTCATCCCCTGGCCAATGCCTTCACATCGCTCCCCGCCGGGCCGCTGCGCGCCTTGATGCTGGGTCTGGCCGGGCTGCCTCTGACTCTCGGACTGGCGGCGCTGGTTCATCGCTGGGTCGAACTGCCCGCCATCCGCTACGGCCGGGCACAACCGCAGCCCCCGGCCTCCGCCAGCGTTCCCATCCCATGAACAGGCGCTTCGCCCGCACGCGCGATCCGCGCACGATCCTCGCCGTCGGCGCCTGCGTTCGCACCTCGCAGTCGTCGGGTTTGCCTCGGAGCGGGCCGGGCCGCCGCCAATAGCCCGATGAATCTCCGCCACCACGTCATGTCCGGGCTTCCGGCCAGATTCACTGACACCGGGTTTCGCTTGGCGGCCGTCGCGATGTTGCTCGCGGTCACCGTGTTCTTTTTCGCCCCGCGCCTGGCACTTTGGAATCTGGACTACAGCGGGGCCTTCGAGGCGGCTCGTGGACTCACGTTTCTCGCCCAATGCGAGGATCCCTTTCGCACGGACGTGGAACTGGCCATGCGCTGGCGCGTGCTTCCCCCGCTGGTGTGCCACGCCCTGGGCCTGAAGGGCTGGATGGCGTTCGCAATCCCGTGGGCGGGGGTCGCCGCGCTGGTCTGGGCGGGGCTCGATTGGTTTTTGCGCCACGGCTTGGATCGCAGGGCCGCATTGGCGGGCGGACTGCTGGTGGCCACCTCCTCTGGAGTCCTTGTCCCGCTGGGCTGGCTCGGAATAAACGATGGCTGGACCTGGCTTTGCCTGCTCTCGGTCACGGCTGCGCGCTCGAACAAGGGTGTCGCCGTCGCGCTGTTGCTCGGACCGTGGATCGACGAGCGCGTGGTCGTCGGTCTCCCGCTGGCCCTCTGGTCGAGGCATTGCCTCGATCCCAAGACCGCCACCCCGGGACGCACCATGCTGCTCGGGCTATGGGTCGCTCCCTACCTGGTGTCGAGGCTGGCGGCGGTGACACTGGGTGCGGACCAGGGAACCGGGAGATTCCTGAGTCTGGCCTTCGCCGACTGCGCCGTCTGGCTGCCTTACGCCCCGCTTGGCTGGTGGATGGCCCTGCGCGCCGGCTGGCTGCCGGTGGTGTTCGCCGCTGCGGACTGGTGGCAGCACGGCAAGAGCGCATTCGCGCTCGGTGCAGTCTCGTTTGTGGCCGTGGCAGTCCCGACGCTCGTGCTGGCGGCAGACCTGAGCCGCTCCGCCGCGATCTTTCTCCCGGTGCTGTTCCTCGGCTGGGTTAGGCTGGCGCCACGCCTCGGAGATCGCCAGCTGCTGGCAGTCTCCATGGTGCAGTTGCTTCTGCCGGCAGCCCATGTGGTCTACAATAAGATCGCCGTGATCAGCCCGCTCTTGCTGGAACTCTACCGCCTGTGGCGCCTTGCCCTCGTGTGAATACCCTCCACTGATGAACTGGCGTTACCATATCGGTCGGGCGATTTCCCACACACTCCATGCGACCCTGGCCTGGCGCGGACTGCCCCTGATGAACTGGTTTCCCTACGGTCTCGTCTGGCCTTACGACGCCATGCGCTTCGCCCGCACGCGCGACCTGCGCACGATCTTCGACGTCGGCGCCAACGTCGGGCAGACGATCCGGCATCTCCGCCCGTTCTTCCCGGCTGCGCAGATCCACGCCTTCGAGCCCGTGCCCCAGACCTTCGCGACACTGGCGGCCTCGCTCTCCGCGGACCGCCGTGTGACTCTGAACCCGATGGCGCTGTCCGACACACCGGGGGAGGCGCAAATCTCCACCGGCCGCGAGAGCGTATGCAATTCCCTGCGCGTGGACCGCGCCGGCGAGCCGACAGTCGCGGTCCGGGTCGAGACGCTCGACCGCTATTGCGCGGCCCGGCGCATCGCCTGCATCGACATCCTGAAGATCGACGTCGAGGGATTCGAGATCGCCGTGCTGCGGGGTGCGTCGCGCCTCCTCGCCGAGAAGCGGGTGCGGGCGATCTACGCCGAGGTTTCCTTCACTCCGGGCGACACCGGGCAGACGCAGTTCAACGATTTCGCCGACGAACTGACGCGGCATGGCTTCGTCTTTTCCGGAATCTACGAGGGCTGGCGGTTCCGCGACCGCCGTTATCAGCTGAAATTCGGCAACGCGCTCTTCTGGTGTCCGCATTTCAACCCCGCTCCCTGAGCCGCTGCCCCGCGTGAATCCGCTCGTCTCAGTCGTCATCCCCTGCCGCAACGCGGCGCCCTGGGTGGAGCAGACCATCGCGTCCGTCCTGCTCCAGACGCATCGCCCCCTGGAGATCATCGCCGTCGACGATCAGTCCACGGACGCCACGCCCTCGCTTCTCCAGCGCCATGCGGAGTCCGGGCCCGGCCTGTTCCGGCTGGTGCGCGGCGAGGGCCGGGGCGCCGCCGCCGCCCGCAACCGCGGATTCGCCGTGTCCCGCGGCGCCTACGTCAAGTTTCTCGACGCCGACGATCTGCTCTCGCCCGACACCGTGGCGGCGCAAGTCTCCGCGCTCGCCACCCGGCCGCGCCACGTCGCGCATTCCGCCTGGGCGCGGTTTCGCGATTCGCCCGACGAAGCCAGGTTCGTCCCCCGCGCCGGCTGGCACGATTCCGCCGAGCCGTTGGACTGGATCTGCGAAACCTGGGAGGACACGGAGCCCATGTATCAGTGCGGCATGTTCCTGCTGCCCCGTCCCCTTCTCGAACAGGCCGGCCCGTGGGACGAACGGCTCACGCTGATCGACGACTTCGAGTTTTTCACCCGGGTGATCCTCAACTCCGCGGGCATCGTGCACACGCCGCAGGCCCGGCTCTTTTATCGTTCCAGCCTGCCGGACAGCCTGTCCGGACAAAGAAGCCGGCGCGCCTGGGAATCGGCCGTGCTCTCGACCCGGCTCGCCACCGGCCACGTCCTGCAACGCGAAAACTCGCCCCGCACCCGCCGGCTCGCCGCGAACATGTTCCAGCAACTCGTCCACTCGCTCCATCCCGCTCATCCCGATCTGGTGGGATCGCTGCTGGAGGAAGTCGCGCAACTCGGCGGCGCGGACGTGCTGCCGGGTGGCGGCCGGGGATTTCGTCTGCTGGCCCGTCTCGCCGGTTGGCGGGCCGCCTTTGCCGCCCGCCGTCTGCTCCGCCGATGAGTGTCGTCCTGTCGCATCCGAGCGTCGCCCCCTTCGTGCAGCACGCCGCCCGCGCGCTCTGGGAGGCCGGCCTGCTGGACCGCTTCTTCACGACTTTGGTCAACGACGAGCGCAGCTTCTGGCAAAACGCCGGTGCGCAGGCGGCGCGCCTCGTCGGCCGCGACCTGCGCGCCCAGCTGCGCCGCCGCGCCGTCACCGGATTGCCGCCCGAAATCGTGACCACGCTGCCCTTCACGGAACTGGTCCGGCTCGGCAGCGGCCCGCTCGATCGCAGCGGCCGGCTGACGGACCGGATCTGGTCGTGGGCCGAGCCGGCCTTCGACCGGCGGGTGGCGCGGAGGTTGCCACAGACCGCACGCGCGGTCTACTGCTTCGAATACTGCGCCCTTGCGACCTTCCGGGCGGCGCGCACGCGCGGCCTGGCCACGGTCTACGATGCGCCTTCGCCCGATCCGGCCTACGTGCGCGGTGTCGTCGACCGCGAGGTGGAGCGCTTTCCCGTGCTCGACACACCCTACCACCGCCACACACGGCAACGCGAGGCGCCCCGCCTCGCCCGCCGCCGCGAGGAGCGCGACTTGGCCGACATCCTCATCGCCGCTTCAACACTGACCCGTGACACCTATGTCGCGGCAGGCTTTCCGGTGGAGCGGGTGCGCGTCGTGCCCTACGGCGCGCCGCCGACCGCCCCGCGCGAGGTCGCATTGTCCGGCGGCTCGTGCGGCGCAGGGAAATTGCGCCTGTTGTGGGCCGGCACGTTCAGCATCCGCAAAGGCGCGCACTACGTGCTCGAGGCCTGGCGGCGTGGCGCGCTCGGCCGCCAGGCGATGCTGAAAGTGCACGGCACCGTCGGGCTCCCCGATGCCCTGTTGCATCCTGTGCCCGAAGGCATCGAATTCGGAGGCTCAATCCCGCGCGACCGGCTCGCCCAGGCTTATCATGAGGCCGATGCCCTGCTGTTCCCCACGCTGTGCGACGGTTTCGGCATGGTGGCGACCGAGGCTTGGTCGCACGGTTTGCCCGTGATCACGACAAAGCAGGCCGGCGCGGCGGATTTTCTCCGCGACCGCGAAAACGGGCTCCTGATCGAAGCCGGCCAGCCGGAGGCGATCGCCGGCGCCGTGCACTGGTGTCTCGGACACCGCAGCGAACTCGCCGCGATGCGCGAGCCTTCCCTCGCGACCGCCGCACGCTGGCAATGGGCGGATTATCGCCGCGCCCTGGCGCAAGCCGTGCGCCCGCTGCTCGACCGTTCGGCCGGCGATGCCCGAAACTAGCCGCGCCATGCCAACCACCCCACGTCCCGCCGGCCTGCTCCCCGCGATTTTCGTCACCCACCGCGCCTACCTGGCGGAAGGTGGCGGCGGCGCCCAATGGTGCACCCGCGAATACCGGCGCACGCTTCAATCCGCCGGATTCGCGCTGGAGGACGTCGTCTTCGCCAGTCGCCGGGATTTGCTGGCGCGCCTTCGCGCCAAGATCCGCCCCTCACCCGAAGGCGAACTGCATTCCGGCGCGATCGCCCGGGCTGTCGCCACCCGGGTGGCGGAGATCGGCGCACGCTGGTGCTTCCTCAACAATTCCGACGCCGGGCTGCTGGCCCCGCGCATCCGCGCCCTGCGGCCGGAACTGCGGCTCGTCTTCCTTTCCCACGGCGTGGAGCTGACCGACGCCGTCAACAATCTCCGTCTGGCGCCCGAATCGCTGCCGGCCGCGCGGCGCGGCCCCGGGTTTCTCAGCCGGCTTCTCCGCGCCGAGATCCGCCAGCGCCAGGCGCTGGATGCATCCGTCTGCATCGCCGAGCCGGACGAGCGCCTGGAAGACTGGCTCGGCGCCCCGCGCACGCTCTTCCTCCCGCGCCAGGTGCCGGTGGACGAATTGCCGCATGCTCCGCTGGCCGGACGCGTCGGCTGTGTCGCCACCTTGGACCACGGTCCGAACCGCGACGGGCTGGAACAACTCGCAAGTGCGCTGACAAGGCACTCCGGTGTGACGCTCCGCCTGGTCGGCGGACCGCTGTCCGCTGGCCGGGATTTGGCGAGACGCCATCCTGCCATCGATTACCGGGGCCGGCTCGACGATGCGGCCCTGCGGGCCGAAGCCGCCACCTGGTGCGCGTTCGCCAATCCGATCTTCTGCGCCGCGCGCGGCGCGAGCACCAAGGTCGCCACGGCGCTCGGCTGGGGTCTGCCGGTGTTCACCACGCCGCAAGGCGCCCGGGGCTACCGCTGGCCCGCCGGCACGCTGCCCCTCGCCGGCAGCGCCGCCGAACTCGCCGCCCTGCTGGCGGCGGCGGCGACGGCGAAGGACTCCTCCGACTGGCGGGCCCGTGCGGCGGCGGTCCGCGCCACCGCGCCGACAGCCGAGGAGTCCGCGGACCAATTGCGCGCCTTCCTGCAATCCCTCCCCTCCTGACGATGCGCATCCTTCTCAGCGCCGATCCGATCCTGCCCGTGCCGCCGTCCGGCTACGGCGGCATCGAGCGCATTGTCGACGCGCTCGCCCGGGCCCTGCGCGCACGGGGCCATGCGGTCGGTTTGCTGGCCAAGGCCGGCTCCACCTGCGAGGTCGACGCGCTGTTCTCCTGGCCGGGCGCCGAGGTCGGCGGCCGCGTCGACACGGTGCGCAATGCCCTCGCCTTGCGTCGCGCGGCCGGAAAATTCCGCGCCGATCTCGTCCACAGCTTTGCACGCCTGTCCTACCTGCTGCCGCTCCTGCCGGACTCCCTGCCCAAGATCATGTCCTATCAGCGGCACCTCTCGCCCGGGCAGACACGTCTGGCGCAGCGGCTGGCACGGCGTGGCACGCTGCGCTTCACCGCCTGCAGCGAATTCATCGCGGCACAGGGCCGCCGCGACGGCGGCGATTGGACGGCGATTCCCAATTTCGTCGACCCGTCGTGCATCCCTTTTTCTCCGGCGGCGCCGGATCACGCGCCGCTGCTTTTCCTCAGCCGCATCGAGTCCATCAAGGGTCCCGACATCGCGATCGCCATCGCGCGCAGGTCCGGGCGAAGACTGCTGCTGGCCGGGAACGCTCCGCGTTCCGGACCGGAGGCGGAATTCTTCACTCGAGAGATTGCGCCGCTGCTGGGTAAGGACGGAATCGAATGGGTCGGGGAAGTCGGCGACGAAATGAAATTCCGGCTCCTCTCGCAGGCCGCGGCACTCCTCGTCCCCATCCGGTGGGACGAGCCTTTCGGCATCGTCTTCGCCGAGGCCCTGGCCGCCGGGACACCGGTCATCTCCTGCGCCCGCGGCGCCGTCCCCGAGATCGTGCGGCACGGCAAGAGCGGCTGGCTCATCCCCGAGGGCGATGCCGCGGCCGGCGCCGCGGCGGTCGCGCGTCTCTCCGAACTCGACCGGGCCGCCTGCCGGCGCGACGCGGTGGAGCGGTTCGGCGTGGGCCCCTGCACCGATCTTTACCTCGCGCTCTATCACCGCGCGCTCCACCGCACGTGAGGACTCTCCTGGTCACTGTCTCCATCGGCGCCCGCGCCGCTCTCGCCCGGCACTCGCTGCCGCGCATGGAACACTGGGCGGGGGCTCACGGCCTCGCGATGCGGGTGGTGCGCGAACCCCTGGTCGGCCCCGATCTGCCCCCTCATTTCAACAAGCTGGCGGCGCCGGCGGCCTTCCCGGGTTACGATCGCTACGTCATCGTCGACGACGATCTGCTGATCTCCCGGCGCGCGCCCCCGCCGCCCGGAGTGCCGGCGGGATGCGTCGGGCTCGTGCCCGATCCCGAGCAACGCAACACCACCGCCCCCTATGTCGCATGGACGGGCAACACGGGATTCATCGTCGCCGATCGCGGGGCGGCCGACCTTTTCGCCGCGGCGCTCTCCCATGGATCGGAACCGGCGATCTGGGGCTTCGCCGACCAAGGCGCGCTCAATCACACCGCCTGGCAGGCGCGCCGCATCGTCAAGCTCGACAGCCGCTGGAACCTGCTGCCCGCCGTGCAGTATTTCATCGACCGCAATGCCTGGGAATCCTGGCGCACGTCGCGTCTCTACCGGCTCGGCTACTACGCGCGGCTTCTCCTCCCCGGCTCGCCCGAACGGCGGGCCATCCGCGCGGCTTTCGGCGTCCACCTCGTGCGCGCGCCCTACCCGGGTTTCTTTTCCCGGCTGATGGACTGACCCGCATGCGCCGCGTGCTCATCGCCTCTCCGCACTTCTGCCCGGTCAACGCCGCGGACATGCAACGCGTGCGGCTGTGCCTGCCGCATTTGCGCGAAAACGGCTGGGATCCCACCGTCCTCGCGTTGCACCCCGACACGGTCGAGCACGCCGTGATCGATCCCCTGCTCGGGCAAACCTATCCCGCGGACATTCCCGTGGTGAGAGCGAAGGGCATTCCCCCGCGCCTGACCCGGCCGCTGGGTTTCGGCGGACTGTGGTGGCGCGCCGGCCGGGCATTCGACCGGGCCGGCGCGAGGCTTCTTCGCCAGGAACGGTTCGACCTCGTGTTCTTCAGCACGACGCAATTCGACTTCCTCCGTCTCGCCCCGCGCTGGCTCCACCGGTCGGGCGTGCCCTACGTCCTCGATTACCAGGACCCGTGGGTGAACGACTACTACCGGCGCACCGGCACACCGCCGCCCGGCGGGCGTCTCCGCCACGCCTTCGCCCGCTGGCGTGCCAAGCGCCAGGAGCCCCGGACACTGCGGGAAGCGTCCGCGGTCGTCTCCGTCTCCCCCGCCTATCTCGCGGACTTGGCGCGCCGATACCCCTGGTTCGATGCGCAACGGGCGACGGTGCTGCCGTTCGGCGCTTCCGCGGGGGACTTCGCGCTGGCTCGCGCTCTCGATCCCTCGTCGCCGCTCGTCCCGTTGGGCGACGGCCGCGTCCACCTCGTGTCGACCGGCCGTGCCGGGCCGGACTTGGCGCCGGCGCTCCGCCTGTTGTTCATGGGACTCGCTCAACTCAGGCGCAGCCGGCCGGAGGCCGCGGCGCGGTTGCGGCTGCATTTCATCGGCACATCCTACGCGCCCGCCGGACTCGGGCGGCCGTCCGTTCTTCCGGTCGCGCAGGAGTGCGACGTGGCCGAACTCGTCCGTGAACACCCCGCCCGCGTGCCCTACTTCGAGGCGCTGCACTATCTGTCGCGAGCCGACGGCATACTCGCGCTCGGCTCGGATGATCCGGGCTACACGCCCTCGAAGCTCTCCCCCGTCCTGCTCGCGGGGCGGCCGGTCCTCGCGCTGCTGGGCGCCGGCAGTCCGGCTCTCGATCTGGCGTGCGCGGCCGGCGCAACGGTCGCCGCGTTCGCGCCCGGCAGCCAGGATGCCGGTGGAATTTCCACGGTGGCGCGCTGGCTCGGGCAAGCCCCCGCCAATCCGGCGCCCGATCCCCGCGTGATCGAGGCCCGCGGCCAGACCGCGCGCGCGATGACCCGGCGGCTGGCGGAGGCGTTCGCCGCGGCAACGGACCGGAGGAACTAGACGCAAGTCCCGGCGCCCCGAAGCATGAGCAGACCCACAATCCAGATCACAAGCGGCGAACTCGCCCGCAACATCCAGTTCCAAGTCAAGAACCGCCTCGGCCTGATCGTGGGGCTCGCGGCCGCCTCGGTGGGCTTGCTCCTGTTTTTCGACGCCAAGCACATCGAGGCCTTGGTCTGCCTCATCGCCGGCGTGCTGATTCCGGTCGTGGCCTGGTGCAGCCGCTCCCACCCCGGCCTGCCCCTCGTCGGGCTGATCGCCCTGCAGACCCTGTTCATCTTCGCCACGCCGATCTTCGCCCAGAATCCCAGTCTGGCCCACTATCCGGACAGCGACACCCTCTCGGCGGCGATCGAGGTTTTCGTGTTTTGCGCCGCGCTGGCCGGCGGATGGCGCCTCGGCATGCGCAACGACTTGCCCGCCCAGCCCGAACGCGAATTCTGGGGGCTCACCGTGCTCCGGCTGGACGAACCCAGGAAACTCGCCCGCGCCGCGCTGGGCCTGTTCACCGCCAGCACGCTCTACGAGCTGGCGCTCATCATGGGCGCCCTCGATGTCGTCTTCGAGCTGCTGCCCACGGGCTCGTTCTCGATCATCCGCACCTTGTTCGACTCCGCCGCGCTGGCCGGCACGCTCATCGGCGGCTACACCATCGGCCACCGCGTCATGCCTCCGAACGAGCGCTTCGGGTTCTGGACGCTCCTCACGCTCTACTGCGCCGCAAAGTGCTCCTCGATCCTCCTGTCGAGCATGACCGGAGTGATCGCCTCGACGGCCCTCGGCTATTTCCTGGGCGCGCGGCGCCCGCCGTGGGTCTTTCTTGCGCTGGTGGCCGGCACCGCGGCGTTCCTCAACCTGAGCAAGTTCGAGATGCGGGCGAAATACTGGGACGTATACGGCTACAGCAAGGGAGTCGGCCTGACCGAGCTGCCGGGCTATTACGCCGAGTGGGCCGGCCACAGCCTGAACGTGATCATCCGGAACCGCTCCATCACCGCCGAGGAGGAGGAGGTCGGACAGCAGCTCACCGACCGCCTGAACAATCTGCAGAACCTGCTCTATGCCCAGGATGCGATCAACCGCCGCGGAGTCCCGCTGCTGGGCGGCGAGACCTATTACACCATCCCCGAGCTGCTCATCCCGCGTTTTCTCTGGCCGGACAAACCGCGCAGCCACGAAGGACAGGTGATGCTCAACGTGCACTTCGGCCGCCAGCGCAGGGAAGACTCCTTCACCACTTACATCGCCTGGGGCCTGCTGGCCGAAGCCTATGGCAATTTCGGCGCGTTCTGGGGGGCGTTGATCTGCGGCCTCGTCCTCGGTTTGGCTGCCGGGGCGCTGGAGCGCTGGATCCGTCCCTACCCGCTCACCTCCCTCGAGGCCTTCTTCTTCCTGCTCATCGCGGTCAACTTCAGCCTCTCCTTTGAGATGGTCGCCAGCGTCTGGGTCACCTCGATCTTCCAGATGATCATCGCGCTCATCGCCTGTGTGGTCCCGTTTGCCAAAAGGGAAAAATTCGTGCCGCCCGCCTCCGCATGACGCCTCCGCGGCTCGCCATCGTCACTTCGCACCCGACGCAGTATTACGCGCCGTGGTTCCGGCATCTGGCCGCGCATCTCGCAGCTGACCTGCGCGTGCATTACCTGTGGGACCGCGAAGCAGGCGAGGGCGCCCTCGACCCGGAATTCGGCCGCAGTGTGCGGTGGGACACCGATTTGCTGGACGGATACGCGCACGAATTCGTGCCGAACGTCTCCTCCCATCCCGGCACGCAGCGGTTCGGCGGACTGCACAATCCCTCGCTGCCCGCGCGGCTCTCCGCCTGGGAACCGGATGTCCTGCTGCTTTTCGGCTACGGATGGCGCACGCCTCTGCAGCTGGCCCTGGCCTGGCGGCGCTGCCCCCTGGTGCTCCGGGGCGACTCCCACGATCTCGCCCCGGACAAGCGCTCCCTCCCGGGACGGCGGTTGGGGCGGCTGGCCCGCCGCATCGTCTTCAGGCGTTTCGCCGCGTTCGCCGCGGTCGGCGCGGCCAACCGCGACCATTACCTCTCCCACGGGGTGCCGTCTTCGCGGATTTTCCCCGTGCCGCACTGCGTCGACAATGCGCGCTTCACCGCGCCGGGTGTTCGTGAAGCCGCGCTGGCCTGGCGCGCCGAACTCGGCATCCCGGCCACGCGCCTGGTCGTGGGCTTTGCGGGAAAATTCATTCCGAAAAAACAGCCCGACGCGCTGATCCGCGCCTTCCGCCGGCTGGCCCCGCCCGACGCCGCCCTGCTGCTGATCGGCGACGGCACGCTGCGCCCGCAGCTGGAGAAACTCGCCGAAGGCCGCCGCGACATCCTGCTCGCGCCCTTCCAGAACCAGTCGGCGATGCCGCGCGCGCTCGCCGCCCTGGATCTGCTCGTGCTGCCAAGTCTCGGGCCGGAAGAAACCTGGGGACTGGTGGTCAACGAGGCGATGGCCGCCGGCGTGCCCTGTCTCGTGAGCACCCATGCCGGCTGCCGGGCCGACCTCATCGAGGAAGACCGCACCGGCTGGAGTTTTCCCGCCGGCGACGAGGCCGCCCTGGCCGCGCAGCTGGGCCGGTCCCTCGCCGCGCTCAGGGAGCGCAGGCTGGAATTTCAGCGCAGGATCGCACACCGGATCGCACGCTATTCCTACGCCCAGGCCACCGCCGGCCTGCAGGTCCTGCTTGACGCCCTGCGCAATCCCCCCGCACAACCCCAGCGGTGAAGATTCTCGGCCATCGGAGCCCCAGCCCCTGGACCCGGCGCGAAAAACTCGCCCGGGCCGCCTGGGTGGCGGTCGAGGCGACCCTGTTTCGTCTGAGCCCGCGCCCGCTGCACGGATGGCGGCGCATGCTGTTGCGAATCTTCGGCGCCCGGATCGGCGGGCACGACGGGCCGGGCGCGCGGATCGCTCCATCGGCCCGCGTGCACTTCCCGTGGAATCTCACGCTCGAAGCCGGCACGATGGTCGGCCCGGGTGTGCGGCTCTACAATCTCGCGCCCGTCGCCCTGCGGCGCGGCGCCAATCTTTCGCAGCGGGTCCACGTCTGCGCCGGCACCCACGACTACAATCGCTGGGAAATGCCGCTGGCCGCCCGCCCGGTGGAAATCGGGGAAAATGTCTGGATCGCGGCCGAGGCCTTCATCGGCCCGGGCGTGAGGATCGGCGAACTCGCCGTGATCGGCGCCCGCTCGGTGGTGATGCGCGACATCCCCGCGCGCACCATCGCCGCGGGCAATCCCTGCCAACCACTGCGCCCACGCTCCGAGCCGGTCTGAGCGGATGCAGCTCTGCCACATCGTCCCGAGTCTGGAGGAGCGCCACGGCGGCCCCTCCAAGTCGGTGCGCGCCCTGGCGGACGCCTTGTCGCGCCAGGGCGCATCCGTCGATTTGCTGACCACGCATCCCGCCGGGGCGGGGCCGGCAGCGCCCGGCTCCGGCGGCGCGGGCGTGCGCTCCTTCCCGCGCCGCTGGCCGCAGGCGCTGTATCGCTCCCCGGAATTGTCCGCGCATCTGCGGGCCTCCTCCTGCGATCTCGTGCACCACCATTCACTCTGGCTGCTGACGCTGCGCTACGCGACGGAAGCCAGCCGCGCGCGAAACCTGCCGCTGGTGATTTCGCCGCGGGGCATGATGACCGGATGGGCGTGGAACCACCACCGGGGCCGGAAACGCATCGCCCGGGCGCTGATCCATCCCCAGGCCTTCGAGGCGGCGGCGGGCTGGCATGCCACGAGCGAGGCGGAAGCCGCGGACATCCGCCGGCTGGGCTTCCAGCAGCCGGTCTGCGTCGCGCCCAACGGCGTGACGGTCCCCGAAGACCGGGAGTCGCAGGCGGCGCGGGCTCACTGGTTCCAAGCCGAGCCGCGGCTGGCGGAGCGCCGCGTGGCGGTGTTCTATTCGCGCTTCCACCGCAAGAAGCGCCTGCGCGAACTCGTCGAACTCTGGCAGGACGAACCGCGGGGCGACTGGCTGCTGCTCCTCGTCGGTGTTCCGGAGGAATTCGGCGTCGACGAGATTGGCGGCTGGATTTCGCCCGCCGCGCGCGACGCGGTGATCGTGAGCGACGGCCGGAATCGCCCCCCGCCGTATGCCGCGGCGTCCTTGTTCCTGCTCCCCTCCCACTCGGAGAATTTCGGCCTGTCCATCGCCGAGGCGCTCGCCGCCGGCATTCCTCCGCTGGTGACGGACGCCACCCCGTGGTCGGGACTCGACGCCCGCGACGCCGGCTGGTGCGTGCCCTGGTCCGAATACGCGGCGACCCTGCGGCTCGCGCTGGCCGAGTCGCCCGCGGCTTTGGCCCGGCGCGGCGACGCGGGCCGCCGCTGGGTCGCGGAGGAATACACTTGGGAAGCCTCCGCCCGCTCCCTGCTCGGCTTCTACCGCCAGCTGGTCCGGCGCTGAACTGTGCCTCCGTCCCCCTCCGCTTCGCCCGGTTTGCCCTCATCCGCAGCGGGTTCGCTTCTCGAGCGGCTGGTCCTCGGGCATGTGCTCGTGCTGGCGATCGGCGTCTCGTGGTGGTTCGGCGGACAGTCGCCCGGGGCGCGCGTGGCGCTCGCGCTCTGGGGCTCCGTGGGCATCGCCCTCTTTCTCATCCTCGCCTCCCGCCGGGAGCTGCGTCCAGCGAGCCCGCTGGTGCTGCACCTCGCGCCGCTGCTGCTGTTCGACATTCTGGTCGTGACCGGCTGTCTGAATCCATCGACGCGCACGATGCTGCGCGACGGGGAATCGTTCCTGGTCCACCTCGAGCCGCGCTGGGCGTGGCTGCCGAGTTCGGCGCGGCCCGACCTCTCGTGGCGCGAACTGTGGCAGTTCAACGGCATCGTGCTCTCCTGCTACAACGTCTGTCTCGCGGTGCGCAGCCGCGCGCAGCTGAGGAGGCTGCTCTATGCGCTGGGCGCAAATGTGCTCGCGCTGGCGGTCCTGGGCACGTTCCAGAAGCTCGCCGGCTCCAAGGGCATCTGGTTCGGATTGGTCGACGTCCCGCAGCCCTACTTCTTCGCCACATTCGTCTATCACAACCACTGGGGCGCTTTCATCCTGCTGCATGTCGCCGCCTGCGCCGCCCTGTTCCACCGGGCGCTGAACCGCGGCGAATACCGCGACCGGTGGCATTCGCCCCTGCCCGCCGCGGCGGTCGCGGTGCTGCTGATCGCGGCGACCGCGCCGCTCAGCGGCTCGCGTTCGACCACCGTGCTCATGGCGGGACTCCTCGCCGTGCTCGTCGCGCGCAACCTCCTGCGCCTCGTGCGCCGCCAGCGCGAACGCCGCGCGGGCATCCTGCTGCCGGCGGGCGCGCTCGTCCTCGTCGTGCTCCTCGCGACCGCGGCCATCGGCTATCTGTCGCGCGATGTGATCGCGGCCCGCTGGCGCACCACCAGCGAGCAGCTCGCAGGCCTCCGTTCCGAAGATCGCCCGAGCACCCGCATCCAGTTGTATCGCGACACCTGGCGGATGGCGATGGAGCGGCCCGTGTTCGGCTGGGGCCTCGAATCCTTCGGCGACGTCTTCCAAATCTACAACACGCAGCGGGCCCAGGAACTCTGGTTCGGCCAGCGGGTGTTCCGGGAGGCGCACAACGATTGGCTCCAGATGCTGGCTGAGGTGGGCGTCGCCGGCAGCGCCTGCCTGATCGCGCTCGGCGCCGCGCCGTTCCTTGTTGCCCGCGGCCGGCGGAGGCATTCGGCCCTCACCCGCCATCTGCTCGCCGGGTGCGTCATTGTGCTGGCCTACGCCTGGGTCGAATTCCCCCTCGCCAATCCCTCGGTGATGACAACCTTCTGGCTCCTGCTTTATGTTGCGGCGCGCCATGCCTGTCTCGACGCGCCGGTCACCTCACGGCAGGAAGACACGAACGATGCCTGACAAGGCCCCCATCTCCGTGCTCATCCCGGCCAGGAACGAGGCCGCCAACCTGGCGGCCTGCCTCGCCTCGGTGGCGTTTTGCGACGAAGTGGTCGTCGTCGACTCCGGCAGCGCCGACGCCACGCGCGCCATCGCGGAGCAGGCCGGCGCCCGCGTCGTCGACTTCCGCTGGGATGGCCGGCTTCCCAAGAAGAAGAACTGGGCTCTCGCGAACCTCCCCTGGAAACACGACTGGGTCTTCATCATCGATGCCGACGAGCGCGCCACACCCGAGATGGCAGCCGCGATGCGCGCCATCGCGGCGGACCCGCAGCCGCCGCACGCCGGCTACTACGTCAACCGCCGCTTCCGGTTCCTCGACGGCTGGCTGAACCATTGCGGGTATTTCCCGAGCTGGAACCTGCGGTTCTTCCGCCACCGTCTCGGCCGCTACGAGCGCGCCGCCGGCGGCGACACCGGCAGCGGAGACAATGAGGTGCACGAGCACGTCGTGCTGCAGGGCGCCGCCGGCTACCTGCCCGGGGTGATGGAGCACCACGCCTTCCCCGACATCGCCACCTGGGTCGAGAAACACAACCGCTACGCCAACTGGGAGGCGCGGCAACAGGTGGAGGCCGGATCGAGTTCGAGCCCTGCATCGCCCGATCCCGGTCTTGTCCGCAAGCGCCGGCTCCGCCGGCTGGCGTGGCGCCTGCCTTTCCGCCCGACCCTGCGCTTCCTCTACCACTACGTCTGGCGCGCCGGGTTCCTCGACGGCTACCGCGGTTTCGTCTTCTGCCGTCTGATGGGCTGGTATGAATTCCTTTGCGCGACCAAAGCCGCGGAACTGCGCCGGAAGCGCTGACGCTTGCCCCGCCCCAAGCTCATTTTCGTCAACCGTGTCTACTGGCCCAACGAGGCCGCGACCGCCCTGCTCCTGACCGACCTCGCCGAGGGTTTGGCTGCGCGCGGCCACGAGGTGCATGTGGTTGCTTCCGGCTCCGGCCCAGCCAAGCACGGGGGCGTCGCGCTCCATCGCACCGGGGGCGCCGACACCCATCGCACGCTCCCGCAGCGCATTCTCAACTATGTCCGCTTCCTCGTCCGCGCGCGCCAGGTGCTGCTCCGGCTCGCGGCGGCGGGGGACATCGTGGTGCTCAAGACCGATCCGCCGTTGCTCGCCGCCGCGCTCACGGGGCCCGCCCTCCGGTGTGGGGCAAGCGTGGTGCAATGGATCCAGGACATCTATCCGGAACTCGTCGTCCGCCACACGGGGGCCTGGCTCTCGTGGCCGCTGGCGCCGATGCGCAGGCTGCGCAACCGCGCCTGGCGTCGTTCCGCAGCCTGCGTCGTCGCGGGCGAGGACATGCGGCCGGTCGTCGGCTCCCAAGGCGTTCCGGCCGGGCGCATCCACGTCCGCCCCAACTGGGCCCCGCGCGAGCTGGCCGTGCCCGCGGACGGAGCCGCCGTGCGCGCTCAACGCGCCGCCTGGGGCTGGGAGGGGAAATTCGTCGTCGCCTACTCCGGCAACCTCGGCCGGGTGCACGAGTTCACCACGCTGCTGGCTGTCGCCGGACGCCTGCGCGACGAGCCCGGCATCCTCTTCGCTTTCATCGGCGGCGGGCCGCGTCTGCGCGAAGTCCAGGAGCAGGTCCGCCTCCGCGGTCTGGGCAACGTGCGTTTCCTGCCCGGCCAGCCCCGCGACCGGCTGGCGCCCGCCCTCGCCGCGGCGGATTTGCATGCTGTCACGCTGCGGCCCGGCTTCGAGTCGCTGGTGAATCCGAGCAAACTGGCGGGCGTTCTCGCCGCCGGCCGGCCGGCGCTGTTTGTCGGCCCGACGACAGGCAGCATCGCCGCTCTGCTCGAGCACGAGGGCTGCGGTCTTGCCTTCCGCCCCGGCGAGGACGCACGGGCCGCCGCGGCGATCCGCGCCCTGCGCGACGATCCCGAGCGGGTCCGCGAGTCCGGCCGCCGGGCCCGGGCGGCCTATGAGCGCCGGCTGCGCTTCGAGGACGAGCTCGCCGCGTGGGAGACACTGCTCGGACGGAGCGACGGCGCATGAATCGGCGTTGCCCAAGGCGGCCGACTCCCGTTTCGTGGGCGACGGGACCAAGATGAAGTCATCCCGCACAGTTCCCCTCCTGCTGGTGCTGCTCGACGCAGCCTCGGTCATCGTGTGCTTCAACTTGGTGGCGTGGACGCGCGGCATGACCGAACCCGGCACTTGGATTATTGCGGCCCTGCAGCTTCCGGTGGCGATCCACTTCATCGGCGTCTACCTGATCGACGGCTACAGCGCCCGCACCGACATGCTCTCGCTGACCTACACCAGCCTGCACATCATTGCCCAAATCGGGGTGCTGCTGACCACCCTGCTGCTGACCTTCGCGTTCGCCCCGGTGGAATTTTCCCTGAAAACCAGCCGTCTCGTGACCGTCGTCTCCTACCTCGCGGTCATCCCGATCTCGCTCAGCTACCGGCGACTGCTCTACCTGCGCACGCATGCCCACGAGGGGCCCCGCTATTTCGTGTTCCTCGGATCGCCGGAGAGCTGCCTGACCTTCAAGGAGGAGTGTCGCAATCATGCCATATCGCAGACCGTGCTGTTCGCCACCCTCGACTCGTTCTCCCGTCCGCCCATGAGCGTCGGCCCCGCCGCCGCCGACATGCCTTTCGGCGATGTGCTCGAATACCTCGACCGCTATGCCGGCCGGATCGATGCCGTCATTGTGCGGGAATCGAATCACGAACTGCCGTCGGCCGTCGCCCAGCGGCT
The DNA here is from genome assembly GCA_013822585.1 of Opitutus sp. Taxonomy (GTDB): domain Bacteria; phylum Verrucomicrobiota; class Verrucomicrobiia; order Opitutales; family Opitutaceae; genus Didemnitutus. The sequence continues at coordinate 40,970 of PNKG01000002.1, forward strand.
CACCCAGCTGAATTTCTCCGGCGTGCCGACCTACACGCTGGAACTGTTCCACCAGGTCTACTGGCGCAAAATCCCGCTCTACCGACTGAACCAGACCTGGCTCTTCCAGGAAGGCTTCCAGATCGCGCGCGAGCCGGTCTTCGAGCGCCTGAAGCGGCTGTGCGACATCGTGCTCTCGTCCCTGGGCCTCCTGCTCTTCGCCCCGCTGCTGCCGCTCATCGCGCCGCTGATCTGGTTGCACGACCGGGGGCCGGTCTTCTTCACCCAGACGCGGGTCGGCCTGAACCGCGTCCTCTTTCAGGTCTACAAGCTCCGCACCATGCGGGTCGCGCACGACGGCGCGCCCTACACCCGCCACGGCGACGCCCGCATCACGCCCATCGGCAGGTTTCTGCGCGCAAGCCGGCTCGACGAGGCGCCGCAGCTTTGGAACGTGCTCCGCGGCGATATGAGCCTGATCGGCCCGCGGGCCGAGTGGGTGAAGCTCGTGGATGACTACGAGCAGAAGATCCCGTGCTATCACTTCAGGCATCTCGTCAAGCCCGGCATCACCGGCTGGGCGCAGGTCAACTATCCCTACGGCGCCAGCCTGGAGGACACGATGCGGAAGCTGGAATACGACCTCTACTATATCCGCTTCTTCTCCTTCGTGCTCGATGCCTCCATCGTCCTCAAGACGATCCATGTCATGCTCGGCGGCAAGGGACGCTGAGCGGCGCGCTGGAATAATCGGACGTTCCAGGTATTCATAATCCGTGGCCAGAACCAAGAACTACGACCTCATCTGCATCGGCGGTGGCAGCGCCGGTTTCAACGCCGCGCGGCTGGCGGCATCGCTCGGCAAACGCGCGGCCGTCATCGACGGCGCCAAAGAGCTCGGCGGGCTCTGCATCCTCAAGGGCTGCATGCCCTCGAAGACGCTGCTCTATTCCGCGGAAATCCTCCATCACGCCCGCCACGCCGCGCAGTTCGGCCTTCGCGTGCGCGGGGCCGAAGCCGACATGCGCGCGGTGCACGCGCGGAAGAAGCGGATCATCGGGGAATTCGCCGGCTACCGGCAGCGGGCGCTGCACTCGGGGAAATTCGACCTGCACCGCGCGTTCGCGCGCTTTGTCGATCCGCACACCGTGGAGCTGTCGACGGGCGTCCGCCTCCGCGGCGAGTTTTTCCTCGTTGGCACGGGGTCGAAGATCAGCGTGCCGCCGGTGCCCGGCCTCGCGCAGGCGAAATTCTGGACCAGCGACGACGTGCTGGACCTCGACTTCCTGCCCAAGAGCGTGCTCGTTCTCGGCGGCGGCATCGTCGCGTGCGAGCTGGCGCAATTTCTCAATCGCCTCGGCACAAAGGTCACGCTCGTCCAGCGCAGCCGCAACATCCTGCGCGATCACTCCGAAGCGGCGTCGACCGTCGTGCAACGCGCGTTCGTGGACGAGGGCATCGAACTCTTCGCCGGCACGCAGATCGAGGCGATCACCCGGGACCACCGGGGCGCCACCGTCCGTTTTCAGCATGACGGGAAGATCGTCACGCGCCGCGCCGCGCATCTTTTCAACGCCCTCGGCCGCGAGCCGAACACCGGCGGACTCGGCTTGGAATCCGCGGGCGTGCGGACGCGATCCGACGGCCGGATCGTCATCAACCGCTGGCAGCAGACCAGTGCGCCGCACATCTACGCCGCCGGCGATTGCTCCGGCCCGGCCGAGATCGTCCATGTCGCCATCCAGCAGGCCGAGCTGGCCGTGCGCCACGCCTTCGGCGTCGAGGGCGCCAAACCCGTCGACTATTCGCTGCTGCTGAACGTGGTGTTCACCGACCCGCAACTCGCCACCGTCGGCCGGCTGGAATCGGAATTGCAGGAAAAGGGCGTCCGCTACCTGGCCGCATCCTATCCTTTCGGCGACCACGGCAAATCGATCCTCATGGAGGCGAAATACGGCTACGTGAAGGTGCTGGCCGAGCCGAAACGCGGCCGCCTCCTCGGCGCCGAGATTGTGGGCAGGGACGCCAGCGAACTCATCCACTGCTTCGCGGTCGCCATGGCGCGGCGCGGCACGGTCTTCGATCTGCTCCGCGCCCCGTGGTATCACCCGACCTTGGCGGAGATCCTCACGTATCCCCTCGAGGAAATCGCGGACCAGATCCGCGCGCGCCGCTGAGCCGGCGCGTTTTCGTCGCGCGCGGCGCGGCGCAGGCCGCGGTTGACAGACTCCGGGCCATTTTGCCTTTGCGAGGGGGCGAAGCCTGCGGCAGTGGTGAGCCCATGTCGAAATACGAAGCCCCTGTTTTCCTCACCGAACTTCTCAAAGCCAAGTCGCCCTCGGGCGCGGAGGCGCAGGCCCAGGCGGTCTACGACAAGTTCGTCAAGCCCCACGCCGAAGCCTACGCCGACGACGCCCTCGGCTGCCGCTACGCGACGCTGAACGCCAAGGGCGCCCCGACGCTCATGTTCGCCGGCCACATGGACGAACTCGGCCTCATCATCACCTACGTCAACAAGGACGGCTTCCTCTATTTCGACACGATCGGCGGACACGACCTGAGCATCATCTCCGGCCGCCGCGTCATCATCCAGACCGCGAACGGCCCGGTGAAGGGCGTGACCGGCAAGCGCGCCATCCACCTGATGGACGACGAGGACCGCAAGAAAGTGCCGAAGAAACACGAGATCTGGATCGACATCGCCGCGAAATCGAAGGCCGAGGCGCTCAAGCGCGTCGCCATCGGCGACGTGGCGACCTACGACCACGAGTTCGAACTCATCCACGGCAGCGTCGGCACGGCGCGCGCCTTCGACAACAAGGTCGGCGCCTACATCGTGGGCGAGGCGCTCGTGCGCCTGAAGAAGGAAAACACCGCGCTCGCCGCCAAGCTCGTCTCCGTCGCCACGACACAGGAGGAAATCGGCGTCCGCGGTGCCACCACGTCGGCCTTCGCCGTCGATCCGCAAGTCGCCCTCGCCGTCGACGTCGGGCATGCGACCGACCATCCGGATTGCGACAACCGCCGCTTCGGCGAGACCAAACTCGGCGGCGGCCCGATCATCTGCCGCGGGCCGAACATCAACCCGAAGGTTCACACCCGCCTCGTCGAGTGCGCGAGGAAGGCGAGGATTCCCCACCAGCTCGAAGCCGACCCGCGCCCGACCGGCACCGACGCCCGTGCCATCCAGATAGCCCGTGGCGGCGTGGCCTGCGGTCTCGTGTCGATCCCTCTTCGCTACATGCACACGCCGAGCGAAGTCGTCGATCTGCAGGACGTGGAGAACTGCGTGAGACTGTTCGTCGCCTTCGCCAAGTCCGTGAAGCGCGGCGAGAGCTTCAACTGGTGAGGATCACACGGCCGCGCCGATCGGCGCGGCCCGCCTCCTTCGCGCGGGCCGGCGTTCCGCCGGCCTTTTTCTTCGCGACAGTGTTTGTCGGAGGGCCCGGCTCCTGCCGGGCCGCAAACGTTGGGGCCGCGGCACCCGGCTGCTTCGCCCCGCGGAGGGCGCGGGCTACCGCCGCGCCTCGAGCAACCCTTCGGCAACCCGGAACGGCGCGGCGGTAGCCGCGCCCTCCATGAGGTGACAAAGCGGCGGGACAACGGGCACAAGGGCGAGTGAACCCTGATACCGCGATTACCGGACCCCCTGCCGGCAATCAGGCGGCGTCCTTGCTCGTCGAGGTCGACGAGGTTTTGGTCGCCTTCTTCAGGGTCGGTCTCTTGCGGCCCTCGACGACAGCTTGGTCGATCACGACCTCGACGATGTCTTCGCGCTGCGGCAGCTCATACATGACCTCGAGCATGAGTTTTTCGAGGATGGCACGGAGCGCGCGGGCGCCGGTCTTGAGCTCGATGGCCTTCTTGCCGATGGCGCGCACGGCGTCGCGGGTGAAGGTGAGCTGCACGCCGTCCATCGCGAACAGTTTCGAATACTGCTTCACCATCGCGTTCTTGGTGCGCAGGAGAACTTTTTCGAGATCCTCGACCTTCAGCTCGTCGAGCACGGACACGACCGGCAGGCGGCCGATGAACTCGGGGATCATGCCGAAGCGCACGAGATCTTCCGGTGCGACGGAACGCATCATCTCGTCCGGCGTCAGTTCGTGGTCCTTGGCGTTGATGTGGAAGCCGAGCGAGCGCTGGCCGAGGCGCTTCTTGATCACGTGGTCGAGGCCGACGAAG
>PNKG01000003.1 GCA_013822585.1 Opitutus sp.
GGTGCGCTCTTTGCCGTGGAGGATGCCGATCTTTTTCATAGGGGGAAGGGATCGTGGTGGATCAGGAAACTGGCCCCGCTAGTCGCGCCAAGTCCCGCGAGGCTGTCCACACCATTTCCGGGGCGCGCGGCGGGCTTGCCGCCGGGCGTGGGGCCCGTAAGGTCCGCGGTCCGCATGTCCCAGCCCCCGTCCTCCCGTCGCTCCCCTGCCCCGCGCCCCTCGCGCGGCCCCAAGCTGCGGGTCTGGCAACGGTTTCACTCGCGGATTTTCCGCAACAGCCGCGACGTGACCGTCTGGACGCCTCCCGGCTACGGCGACCCGCGCCGGCGGCACCCGGTGATCTATTTCCAGGACGGCCAAAACATTTTCGACCCCGCCACCGCCTTCGCCGGCGAGTGCTGGCGCGCCGGCGAGACGGCGGCCGACCTCGTGCGCGGCCGCGAAATCACGCCGCCGATCCTCGTCGGCATCGGCCACGCCGGCGCGACGCGGATCCACGAATACACCCCGACGCGCGCCGAGTTCGAGCTCGACGGCCAAAAACAGCGCAGCGCCGGCGACGCGAAGCGCTACGCGCGCTTCGTCGTGACGGAGCTGAAGCCCTTCATCGACGCCCGCTACCTCACCCTGCCCGGTCCGCGCACGACCTCGCTCGTCGGCTCGTCCATGGGCGGACTCGTCTCGCTCTACACCGCGCTGTGGCATCCGCGCGTGTTCGGCAACGTCGCGGCGCTGTCGCCTTCGCTGTGGTGGGACGACCGCGTGGCGTTGCGCGATTTCGGCGCGCTCAAGCGCCCGCTGGACTTCCGCCTCTGGCTCGACATCGGCACGGCCGAGCCGGGCTGGGAGGTCGTCAGTTATTTCCGCGACACGCTCGTCGGCGCCGGCTGGACGCTCGGCGAAAATCTGGAGTATCGCGAAATCCCCGGCGGCGGGCACAGCGAGCAAGCCTGGGCCGCGCGCCTGCCCGACGTGCTGCGCTTCCTCGTCGGTCGCGGGCGGTTACGCTGAGTCTCAGCGCTGCAGCAGGCGGTCGATCCACGCGGAGGCGAGCTGCGTCGCCACGACCGAGTGCGATCCGTGTAGGGCGGGGTCGCCGAACCCCGCCGCTTTGCCGGTGTTCCCGCTTGAGCCAATCGCCGCATGGGGCATCCACGAATCACGGGCCGTCTGCTATCATGTCTGCGCGCGCCCATCTGCATAGGCTGTCCACCCTCTGGGTCGAGAATCCGCTCTATTTTGTCACGCAGAACACCGCAGGCCGACGGAGGATTTTGCACCTGCCCGCATCGGCCGGGATCGTTCGCCGTGCGCTCGCAGATGCCGACAAAGTGCATGGCTGGGCGGTCGGAAAATTCGTGATCATGCCCGACCACATCCATTTCTTCGTCCGGGCCAGGCCGGGCGCCAAGTCGCTCTCCAATTTCATGCGCGACTGGAAACGTTGGACGGCCCGCGAGATTCTGGCCGCACATGGCTTGCGGGCACCGTTGTGGCAGGCCGAATTCTTCGACCATGCCCTGCGTTCCGCGAACAGTTACGCTGAGAAGTGGGAATACGTCCGCCTAAATCCCCTGCGTGCCGGTTTGGTGCTGTCGGACGAGTCATGGCCGCACGAGGGCGAGATCCATGCGCTTACCTATTGAAAGTGAAGATGGCGGGGTTCGGCGACCCCGCCCTACATCGGAAACGAAAGAGCCCTCCGGCGGGGCGGGCTCGCGGCAAGGGACCGGCCGGCCCTTCACTCGAGGCCGGTCACGTTGACGTCGTTCGGGTGCTCGACGGTGAACTTCACGGTGAGCTCGCGTTTCTCGCCGGGCTTGAGGTCGAGCGTCCACTTCAGCGCGCCCTCGTCGGTGGGCTTCACCTCGCCGGCGGCGGGCGCGAGCTGCTTGATGACGATCTTCTCGTTGCGCGAGAGCGGGAGCTGATCGACCACGATCACGCGCTCGGCCGTCCGCTTGTTGTTCTGGATCGTGAGCAGATACTCGTAGGTGATGCGCTTGCCGGAGTTGGTGAGGCCGGTGTCCTCGGTGAATTTCTGCACGCGCTTGTGCTTCACGGCGATGCCCTCGTCCGCACCGAGCGCGAGGTCGAACTTCTCACCGGCCATCACGGTGCGGAGGTGGCTGGTGGCAACGAAGGTGTCGTCAAGGAACACGTTCATCGCGCCGGCGAGCAGCGGGAAGTCGGAGCTGTTGATCACCTTCGCCGTGAGGAACGCCGTCTGCTGGCGTTTCGGCACCGTGAGGTATTCGGGGTTGGCGGCGAAACGCGCGCTGGTGATCGGCACCTTCTGCGCCGTGCCGTCGCTTGGGATGGTGGACGCAGTCGCGATCTTGAACGACGCGCTGGTCGCGCCCGCTTCGATCGTGGCGCCGGCCATCTCGGCTTCGCGCGATTCGTCCGACAGGGCGCCGGCGACGTCGGAGGTCATCGTCTGCATGTTGACCTCGCGCGGGGCGTTGGCACCGGGCGCGACCATGGCGAGCTTGGCGCGGGCATCGCGATCGGAGTGCTCGGCCATCTGGCGAAGCAGGACGGGATTGAACACATCGAGATTCCACGCCGTGAGCGCCGGGGCGGCACCACCAAGGGACGGGCGCGCGGTGGAGAGCGTCAGTGTGACGTCCTTCCAGTCCTCGCCGGTGTTCTGGCGCACGACGCCGAAATACCCGAGGGCCACGGCGCGTTCGCCGCTGAGCACGCGCGCGTCGTAGCTCGACGACCACGAGGCGCCACCGACCGTGTAGGAAAGGCCGAGCTCGAGGCGGCCGGCCTGCGCCGCCGAGACGCGCACGGTGACGGTCTTGTAGCCGCGACCGCCCGCGCCGCGCAACTCGTTGAGCTGTTGCTCGAGCGCGGCGATCTTTTCCGCGAGCGTCTCGTGCTTGGCATCGATCTTCTGCACCGCCGCGGCGATTTCGACCAGCTGCTTCTGGCCAAACTCGAGCGTGGCGCGCACCTCATCGAGCTTCGGTCGATCGACGTCCTTGCCGCCGGGGGAAACCGCGCCGGCGATGAAGCGCGTGATCGCCTCGCGTTGGCCGGCGAGCACGCCGGCTTCGTCCTGCAACCGCCGGTCGTCGGCCCGCAGCGCGCGGAGCTGATCCTCGATCTGTTTCACGCGCTCATTGGGTGTGAAGTCCACGTAGGTGCGCCGGGCACTGACGTCGAGGATCGTGGCCTGGGCCGGGCCGCGGCCGGTGACCTGAAGCGACTGCTCGAGCAGCGTCTCGGGCAGGTTGGCGAAGACCAGCTCGGCCGGACCGGCGGCGAGATCGAGCGCGGCGGTGCGGGTGACGACGGCGCGGTCGGCGTAGACCGTGACCGCGGAAATCCGGGAATCGACCGGCGCGGCGGTGAGCGCGGCGGCGAACGGAACGAGGAGGGCGAGGAGCCGGAATGATTTCATGGGCGTTCGGATGATGGTGAACTCAACGACGTGCGACCGGACGCTTTCTTAGGCGTTCCGCAGCCGGAACGCAACGACCCCCTGCGGCCGAGGCGTTTAACCCCGGTCGACGAGGTCGAGCAGGTCGCCGACCTTGCGGTGCGACTCGAGCGGGTGCCGCAAGCGGTAAGCGCGGTTGATCTTGTAGCGGTTGCGCTGGCCCTCGCGTGTGCGGGTCAGCACGCCGTCCTTCTCCAGCGCGCTGACGATGGCGTGGACCGCGCGCTCGGTGATGCCGACCTGCGCCGCCACCTCGCGCAGAGTGATGTCCTCGTTCTGCGCGAGGCAGACGAGCACATGGGTGTGGTTGGTGAGGAAGGTCCAGCCGGGCGTCTCGGCCATGAACCCAATTTGGCCGGGTCCGGGCCCGATTTCAAGAATCCAGACTATTGAAATTGACTTCATGTATATTATTTCAAGAAATACAAGCCATGAACTCTCCCGCCTCCGCCCTTCCGGCCGCCCCCGTCACGACCGCGTCCACCCCGGCGGTGCCCGTCACCATCGCCCGGGGCGACGGCATCGGCCCCGAAATCATGGACGCCGTGCTGCGCATCCTCGCGGAGGCCGGCGCCCGCCTCGCGCCGGAGGATGTCCAGGTCGGGGAGAAGGCCTATCTGGCCGGCCGCACCTCGGGCATCGGCGAGGAGGCCTGGGCTTCGCTGCGCCGGACGCGGGTGGCGCTGAAGGCGCCCATCACCACGCCGACCGGCACGGGCTACAAGAGCCTCAACGTGACGCTGCGCAAGACCCTCGGCCTCTATGCCAGCGTGCGCCCCTGCGCAAGCTACGCCCCCTTCGTGCCTTCCCTCTTCACCGGGCTCGACGTGGTCATCATCCGCGAGAACGAGGAGGACACCTACGCCGGCATCGAGCACCGCCAGACCGACGAGGTTTACCAGTGCCTCAAGCTCATCACGCGCCCCGGCTGCGAGCGCATCTGCCGCTACGCCTTCGACCACGCGCGCCGCCACGGCCGCCGCAAGGTCACCTGCATGGTGAAAGACAACATCATGAAGCTCACCGACGGCCTCTTCCGGAAGGTCTTTCTCGAGACGGCCGCCCATTACCCGGAGATCCAGACCGAGGCGATGATCATCGACATCGGCACGGCCCTCCTCGCGACCGACCCCCTGCGCTTCGACGTGGTCGTCGCCCCGAACCTCTACGGCGACATCATCTCCGACGTGGCGGCGCAGTGCGCCGGCTCCATCGGCCTGGCCGGCTCGGCCAACATCGGCGAACACTGCGCGCTGTTCGAGGCGGTGCACGGCTCCGCGCCGGACATCGCCGGCCGGGGCATCGCCAATCCCTCCGGCCTGCTCGAGGCCGCCTGCCTCATGCTCGTGCACATCGGCCAGGCCGACGTGGCCAACCGCATTCGCAATGCCTGGCTCCGCACGCTCGAGGACGGTTTTGCCACCGCCGACATCTTCCGCGACGCCGCGCGCCAGAAGAAGGTCGGCACCGCGCAATTCGCCGAGGCCGTGATCTCCCGCCTCGGCCAGGAACCGCGCCACCTGCCGCGCGACGCCGCCCCAGCACCCGCTGCCGTGCCCGCCGCCGCCGCGACGCCACCGGTCTCGCCCACCCCGAAGACTCTCCCTGAAAAGATTCTCGAGGGCGTGGACGTGTTCCTCCACTGGTCGCCCGCCCGGCGCGATGCCGCCAAACTCGCCGAGCGCGTGCAGGCCGCCCTGCCCGCCCCGCTCAAGCTGAAGATGATCGCCAACCGCGGCGTGCTGGTCTGGCCGGAGGGCCGGCCGGAGGCGTTCTGCACCGACCACTGGCGCTGCCGCATCATCGCCACCGGCGAGAATCCGATGCGCCCGCGCCACATCGCCGAGGCGCTCCTCGCCCTCGAGGCGCATCACCTCGACGTGGTGAAGACCGAAAACCTCTACCGCTTCAACGGCCAGCCCGGCTACTCGCTCGGCCAGGGCGAGTAAGGCCCGCACCCCGCACGCATCCGCCATGGACCTCCTCCCTTCGCTCCTGCAAAGCCTGTTCTCACCGGTGGTGCTCGCCTTTCTGCTCGGCATCGTCGCGACGCTCGTCCGCAGCGACCTCAAGATCCCCGAGCAGCTCTACGCCGCGATGACCATCTACCTGCTCTTCGCCATCGGGCTGAAGGGCGGGGCCAAGCTCGAAGGACTTGCCTGGGGCGAGTTGGCGCGCCCTATGACCGCCGCGATGCTGCTGTGCCTCGCCATTCCGGTCTGGTCGTTCGCGATCTTGCGGCGCATCGGCCGCTTCTCGTCCGTGGACTCCGCCGCCATCGCGGCGCACTATGCATCGGTCTCGGTCGTCACGTTCGGTGCGAGTCTGACATTCCTGGACGCACGCCAGGTGCCGCACGAAGGCTTCCTGCCAGCGCTTCTGGCCCTGATGGAAGTGCCCGGCATCATCGTCGCCTTGCTGCTCGCGCGCGTCGCCAACGCCGTGCCCGCCGAAGCCGCAACCGCTGCCCCGATGCGCGGGCTGGGCTTCGTCGCCCCGGGCGCAGCGGTGCCGTGGGGCAAGATGCTGCACGAACTTCTCACCAGCAAAGGCATTCTCCTGCTGCTCGGCGGGCTGGCCATCGGTTTCACCTCCGGTCAATCCGGCTACACGCAGGTCGCCCCGTTCTTCGACGGACCCTTCCGCGGCGTGCTGATGCTGTTCCTCCTCGAGATCGGCCTTGTCACGGGGCGTCGCCTGCAGGACTTGAAGCACACGGGGTTCTTCATCGGCGGCTTCGCCCTCGTCGTGCCCTTCCTGCACGGCCTGCTCGGCGTTTGGCTCGGCCAATGGGCCGGGCTCAGCGTCGGCGGCGCGACCGTGCTCGGCACCCTGGCTGCCAGCGCCTCCTACATCGCCGCGCCGGCCGCCGTGCGCGTCGCCCTGCCGCAGGCCAATCCCGCCCTCTACCTCACGGCGTCGCTCGCGATCACGTTTCCGTTCAACGTCGTGCTCGGCATCCCCGCCTACTTCGCCTTCGCCCGCTGGCTCTACGCCGCCTGACCCCCGAGCCATTGTCACCTAATAGGTGACAATCTCCGGGAAGCACGCTCGGCGTTCGCAGGCGCGAAAAAACCTTCGCGCGCCACGCCGCGGCTGCCACGCTTGCGCCATGCCTCAACTCGCCGGCCAGGTCGTCATCGTCACCGGGGCCTCCTCCGGTATCGGCGAGGCCACCGCCCGCCGCCTCGCGCGCGGCGGGGCGAGGGTCGTGGTTTCCGCCCGCCGGCCGGACCGGCTCGACGCCCTCGCGCGCGAACTCGACCCGGCCGGCGCGAACATCCTCGCCGTCGCCGGCGACATCACTGACGACGCCGACCGCCGCCGGTTGGCCGAAGCGACATTGGCGAAGTTCGGCCGGATTGACGGGCTGGTGAACAACGCCGGCTACGGCACGCGCGGGCCGGTGGAGACCACGCCGGTCGACGCCATTCGCCGCAACTTCGAGACCAATGTCTTCTCGCTTGTCGCACTGACGCAGCTCGTGTTGCCCACAATGCGCGCGCAACGCTCCGGCACGATCGTCAACATCGGCTCCGTCGCCGGCCGGATCGCGCGCCCGCTCTCGAGCATCTACGATTCCACCAAGCACGCGCTCGAGGCGCTGACCGACGGGTTGCGCGGCGAGCTGAAGCCCTTCGGCGTGCGCGTGACGCTCATCCGCCCCGGCTACATCGTGACCGAGTTCGTGCAGGCCGCGGACGCGGCGTCGGAACGCCACCTCGAGAACGCGGGGCCGTATCAGCCCTTCATGACCGGTTTCCGTCTCGGCTACCAGAAGCTCCGCCGCGTCGCCGGCGCGCCCGACGACATCGCGGTGCTCGTCGAACATGCGCTCGTGTCGAACGACCCGGCGCCGCGCTACGCGGCCCCGTTCCACGCGAAGGCATTCCTCTTCCTGAAATGGGTGCTCCCCGCCCGACTGCTCGCGCACCTCACGCGCCTGCGGACCTGATAGCGTCTGGAGTTGTCGTTTGACACTCCTGAAAACTGGTAAGACGGTAAGACGTGACCACGACGCTTTCCAGCAAAGGCCAAATCGTCCTTCCCAAGGCCGCCCGACGCCGGCTCGGACTTCAGCCCGGCACGAAGTTCGCCTGTCGCGTGCGCGACGGCGAGATCGTGCTGGTGCCCGAGACGCGGCCCGCGACCAAGGTGAAGCTGAAGCGCCACGCCTTGACCGGCCTACCCGTGCTCACCCCGCCCAAAGGCAGCGGCACGCTGACCTCGGCCCGCGTGCGGGAACTGCTGACGGACTTCCCGTGAAATACCTGCTCGACGTGAACGCGTTGGTGGCGGCGCTGTGGGCGGCGCACGAGCACCACGCGCGAATCCATCAGTGGCTCGCCGCCCTGCCGGATGCCGACGAGGTGCTGACCTGCGGGCTGACGGAGATCGGCTTCGTCCGCGTGATCAACGCGGCCTACGGCGTGCCGGTCGCGGTGGCGAAAGAGGCGCTGTCGGAGTTTCGCTCGCGGGCGGAAATCGGGTATTTGGAAACCACCCCGTCACCGTGCGACACGCTCCCCGCCTGGGCGCATTCGCACAAGCAAGTGATGGACGCCTACCTCGTCGCCATCGCCGAACACCACGGCGCGAAACTGGCGACGCTGGACCGCGGAATTCCGGGGGCGAAGCTGGCCGGCTAGTCGTCAGGAAGCTCGTAGCTTCCTTTTCGGCGGGCGGGAAATATGATCGGCCGCAGCAGGCTCGCAGCAATTAAACTGGGGAAAAGCAGTATCGCCATCAGGTCGCCGATCCAAAGGTGCCACGCGTTATCCACTTCGAATTCCCAAGCGGAATCGCTAAGTTGATTGCTGGTCCTGCGCGCAACCAAACTTACACGGTCGCCGACAGTCAGGACCTGAAAACTACTGTAGCGGTGCGAATGGAATCTGAACGTCTTGTGCTCGACCAGCAGCTCCACCTCCACCACAGGAGCGCTAACAGAACCGCCGCGCGCCGTTGAGGACCGGTCCATGCCGATGACGGTAGCGCGATAGGGTTTTCCGTAGGCATCGAATTGCCACGCAGAATAGATGTTTTGGCAGGCCATCCAGACGATGCTCCCGAACAGGAGTAGCGCGCCCACCAGAAGAATATTTGAAACCCAAAGCAGCCAGCGCGAGTTCATGTGTTGCGAGATTGGCTCAGCCACGCGTGCACCTCCGCGGCGAGCTTCGGGCCGAAGCCCCCGACTTTGGCGATCTGGTCCGTGCTGGCGGCACGGAGCTTTTCAATCGCGCCGAAGTGGGCGAGGAGCGCAGCCTTCCGCTTCGCCCCGAGGCCGGGGAAGTCGTCGAGCACGCTCTCCTTGATTTTCCGCGAGCGGAGATCGGCATTGTAGGTGTTGGCGAAGCGGTGGGCCTCGTCGCGCAGGCGCTGGAGGAGGTTCAACCCGGAGTGCGTGAGCGGCAGGTTGAGCGGCGCGCGCTGGTCGGGGAAGATGATCGTCTCGCGCTTCTTCGCGAGGCCGATCATCGGCGGGGGCGGCGCGCCGATGCCGAGAAAGGCCTTCAACGCCGCCGCGATCTGGCCGCGTCCGCCGTCGATGACGACGAGATCGGGGAAGGGCTTCTGCTCGTCGAGGAGGCGCTTGTAGCGGCGGGCCACCACCTCCTCCATCGCGCGGAAGTCGTCGTTGCCGATGAAGCTCCGGATCGAAAAGCGCCGGTAGTTCGCCTTGTCCGGCGCGCCATCGGTGAAGTGCACCAGGGAGGCGACGACGAAGGTGCCGCTGATGTGCGAGATGTCGAAGCACTCCATGTGGCGCGGCGGCGCCTCGAGGCCGACGGCCTGCTGCACCGCGCGCAGGGCCTCCTCGTTGGGCCGCAGGCGCGTGAGGTCGCGGGTGAATTTCCGCGTGCGCGCCAGCGTGCGCTCGAGCGCCTGCACGACATCGCGCAGCTCGGCGGCCTTCTCGAACTCCTGCTTGGCGGCGCGGGCCTTCATCTCCTCGCGGAGCTCGTCGAGCCACTCGCGGCTCTTGCCGTCGAGGAAGTCGCAGGCCTGCTCGACGCGCGCGCGGTAGTCGGCCGCCGCGACCTCGTTGGGCCAGCCGTAGAGCTCGGCGCGGACGTCCTCGTAGAGTTGGTAGCGACCGTCGGGCAGGCGCGCGGGGCGCGTGTCGCCGAGGAGGATGCCGAATTGCTTGCGCATCGTCGCGAGCGTGCGGCGGAGGAGCGCGGAGTGCGCGAAGGGGCCGAAGTAGCGCGAGCGGTCCTCCTTGCGGAAACGGGTGAGCGTGAAGCGCGGCAGCTCGTCCTCGGGGTTGACGCGCACGAGGAGGAAGCGCTTGTCGTCGGTGAAATCGGTGTTGTATTTCGGCCGCCACTGCTTGATCAGCTTGCCCTCGAGGAGGAGCGCTTCGGGCTCGGACTTCACCTCGATGGTGTCGAAGTCGGCGATCATCTCGATCAGCGTGCGGATCTTCGGCTGGTGGCGGAGCTGGCGGGGGCGGCCGGGCTGGAAATAGGAGGCGACGCGTTTCTTCAGGCTCTTGGCTTTGCCGACGTAGATGATGCGGCCGAGCCGGTCCTTCATCAGATAGACGCCCGGCCGCTCCGGCAGCAGCCGGAGTTTTTCGCGGATCGCGTCGGTGGAGCGGGCGTCGGACATGGGCTTGCCGAAGAAAACCACTAATGGACACGAATGCACACGAATAACCCAACTCCGTTCTCGACCGCGGAGAGACGGCATTCGTGCCGATGAGTGTTCACGGGGGGTTCCCAACGGGCGGCTGGCAATTTGGGCTTTTCGGGCTACGGTGCCGGCCTTGGATAGCATGGCCGCACCTTCACCGAACGATTCCCCGCCCGCTCCCGCGGGCAAATCAATTCCGCGCTACGAGTTGATCACCCTCGGCGACGAATTGCTCCTCGGCCTCACCGCCAACAGCCACCTGGCCTGGATCGGCGCCCAGCTCGGCCGCCGCGGCGTGCTGCTCGGGCGCAACGTCACCATCACCGACGAGGCCCCGGCCATCGCCGCGCAGTTCCGCGAGAGCTGGGCGCGCGCCGACGTGGTCATCACCACCGGCGGCCTCGGGCCGACCTGCGACGACCGCACGCGCGAGGTGGTGGCGGAAATCCTCGGGCAGGAGCTGGTCTTCGACCCGGAGATCATGCGCGCGATCGAGGAGCGCTTCGCGAAGTTCAACCGCCCCTGCACGCCGAACAACCGCCGGCAGGCCTTCAAGTTCTCCCGCGGCGAGGTCCTCCCCAACCCCAACGGCACCGCGCCGGGGCTGTGGGCCGAACAGGACGGCAAGGTGCTCGTGATGCTGCCCGGGCCGCCGAACGAACTGCAGCCGATGTTCACCGACCAGGTGCTGCCCCGCTTGGCGCAGCTCGGGCTCGTCAGCGACCAGGAGGGCTATCTCCAGCTCCGCACCGCGGGCGTGGGCGAGTCGATGCTCGAGACGCGCTTCCAGCCGGTCTTCGCCCGCTATCCGGGGCTGGGCGTCGCGTATTGCGCGCACCAGTGGCAGGTCGACTGCCGCATCAGCTCGCCCGACGGCCGCCATCCGCGCGCCACGCTGCAGCAGATCGCCGCCGAATGCGCGGCGCTGCTGGGCGACGACTTCGTGTGTTTCGGGCAGGACAACCTCGCCAAGGTCGCCGCGGACCTGCTGCGCAATTCCGGCCGCACGCTCGCCGTGGCGGAATCGTGCACCGGCGGCCTCCTCGCCAACAGCTTCACCGACATCTGCGGCGCCTCGAAATTCTTCATGGGCGGCATCGTCAGCTACTCCAACGACTCCAAGACGCTCCTGCTCGACTGCCCCGAGTGCCTGCTCTCGCAGCACGGCGCCGTGAGCGCGGAGTGCGCCGTCGCCATGGCCAGCGGCGTGGCCGAGCGGCTCAGCGCCGACTACGGCCTCGCCATCACCGGCTACGCCGGCCCGGCCGCCGGCCACTGCTGCGACGACAGCGCCGTCGGCACGATCTACATCGGCCTGCATTCGCCGCTGGGCGACTGGTCGAAGAAGCTCGTCTGTCCCGGCGCGCGCCACCCGGTGAAGCTCCGCGCCGTGACCGCCGCGATCGACTGGCTGCGCCGCGAAGTCGCGCGCGAACTGCGCCGCGCCGCCGCCCCGCTGGCGAACTGAGTCGCGCACCGCGTTGGAACGCATTGACCCGATGCGGTCACGCCCCGAGCGCGTTGCGGTCAACGCGCTCCACCTCCGCGCCGTGACAAGGAAGAGCCGCGGCGCGCCGGGCGCGCCGCGGCTTGGGCACACACTAACCTGCAAGGCATTCCCACCGCCTTGTCATCGCGCGGTCCGCGGAACGGACCGCGGTGGTCCGGCTGAATCAGTAGCGGAAATTCACGCCGACGCGGTATTCCATGTTCTGGTCGTCGTCGCGCGAGACGCTGCCGAGCACGGTGAACTTGTCGGTGAGGCGGACGTTCGCCTTCACGCCGAAGTCCCACGTGCCGTTGCCGGAGCCCTCGGTGAGGTCCGTGTAGCGCACGAACGGTGTCACGGCCACGACGGGCGAAAGCTCGATCTCCGCGCCGACCCCCGCGCCCCAGCCGAAGGAATCCTCGCGGTTGTTGCCGAACTCCTGCCAGACCCAGCCCACGCCGGCCTCGGCGTAGGGCTTGATGCCCTGGTAGTTCGTGAACACGCGCGCGCCGGCGAGCAGGCTGTGCTGCCTCAGGCGCGAGCCGAAGACGCGGTCGGTCTGAGTGTAGTCGTATTCGAGAAACGCATCGAGGCCGTCGCGCACGTTCCGGTTGAAGCCGAGCGTGAAGCTGTCGGCGTCGACGCCGGTGCCGTCGAGGTCGATGAACCCGTAGGACAGCGACGCATAGTTCTGCCCGAGCAGGCCGGCGCCGCGCTCGGCGGGCGCCGGTTCGGCGGCGGGGGCCGTCGTCTGCGCGAACGCCGACGCGGCGAGGCCGAGCGAAACCGCTGCGGCCAGGAGGAGGGAATTGGTGGAATGGATGTTCTTCATACGGTTGATCAGTTTGGCGGTGGGGTGCCTCGGCCGGAGCCGTTGCGCCGCCACATGCGGATGAAAACACGCCGCGGCGCGCGAAGTTCCGGGCAAAAATATCCCCCAGTCGCGGAACCCCGCGCGGGCCGCGCTGTCGGGCGCGCGCGATTTTCCCGGGAACGGGACGCGCGGCGCCTCATCCGGACCGCAGGACCCGGTTGCGTTGCGAGCGCGCCAGGTTACTGTCCGGAGCCACGCCCATGAAACCCCACCGTCTGCTCCTCGCCCTCCTCCCCGCCATGTTCTTCCTCGCGAAAGCCTCCGCCGAACCCGTGAAGGTCGGCGACGCCGCGCCGGCCGTCACCGGCACGACCGACGCCGGCGCCAAGCTCAATCTCGCCGAAGTCTACAGGAAGCAGCCCTACACCCTCGTCTATTTCTACCCGAAGGCCGGCACGCCCGGCTGCACCAAGCAGGGCTGCTCGCTGCGGGACGGCTACGAGGCGCTGACGAAGAAGGGCGTCGCCGTCATCGGCGTGAGCCACGACGACGTGAAGGCGCAGGCCGACTTCAAAGCGAAATACCATCTGCCGTTCACACTCATCGCCGACACCGACAAGGCCGTGATCAACGCCTTCGGCGTGCCCACGCGCACGGTGCCCCTCATGGGCGAGCTCGCCGCGCGCTCCGCCTACCTCATCAAGGACGGCACGGTCGTCTACACCGACTACAAGGGCACGACGACCGAGCAGGCGCAGGTCATCCTCGACTTCATCGCTGCGCAGAAGAACTGATGCGGTAGCGTCGCCTCATGTCGGGGCGCAGTCTTGCTGCGCCCGTGCGGCCAAATTGAACGCCGCCCTTCCGCCAGCGCTACTCCCCGGAGCAAGCTCCGGGGATTCGACGCGCGGCTTGCACAGTCCCGCTGGCGCGGGACTGGCCGGGCGGCGTCCTAATCTCACTTGTGAGACCCCGCAGCAAGCTGCGGGGAATGTGGCAGCATTCAAACCCGTGGGGCCTCACCTCGCGTGAGGCCTTTTTCGTTCGCTCGGTCGGGGCTCGACGCAAGGTCGAGTCCTACAGCCGGCATGTGCCGTCAGGTGACTGCCGCCCTGCTCCACCGGTTCGCCAGCACGCCGTTCACGAGCAACTGCACCGGGTGGTAGAACAGGATCGGCAGCAAAATCAGCGACAGGTCCGCGCGCGCGCCGAAGATCAGCACGGCCAGCGGCACGCCCAGCGCCAGCGTCTTCTTCACCGCGCAGAAATAGCCCGCGATGAAATCCTCGCGCCCGAGCCGCAGCGCCCGGCACGTCGCCGCGATGACGGCCGACATGAACGCGAACAGCCCGGCCGCCAGCGCGAACGTGCGCAACGTCACCGCTGCGCCGTGGCGCTGCCAGACGCCGCTCTGCACCGAGTCGCAGAACGCCGCGTAGACCATGAACAGGATGGCGCCGTGGCTCAGGCGCGCGACCCACGGCTTGCGCGCGTCGATCCACGCCGCCGCCTGCGTGCGCAACGCCGCGCCGAGCGCGAACGGCGCCAGCGTGAGCGCCGCGATCTTCAGCAGCAGCGGACCGGGCGGCGCCGACTGGCCGGTCGTGCGCATCAGCAGCTGCACAAGCACCGGCGTGAGCAGCACGCCGAGGACGTTTGAGAACGCCGCGTTGAAGAGCGCGCCCGCGGTGTTGCCGCGCGCCACCGCGGTGAACACGACCGAACTCGAGACCGTCGACGGCAGCACGCAGAGATAGAGAAACCCGTGGCGGATCGCCGCCGGCGCGTCCGGCCACAGCGCCGGCAGCAGCGCATCGAGCGCCAGCCCGACGACCGGAAACACCGCGAAGGTGAATGCCTGCACCACGAGGTGCAGCCGCCAGTTGGCCGCGCCTTCGCGGATTTTTTCCCACGGCAGCGACCAGCCTTGGAGAAACAGAATCAGTGCGACGCCGAGATTCGTCAGCAGCTCCGGGTGCAACCAGCCGCCGCGCGCGCCCGGCCCGGGAAACGCGAACGCCAGCGCCGTCGCCGCGGCGAGGCCGAGCAGGAAGGCATTGGCGCGCAGCCAGGTCATGGGGAAATTGCGTGAGCGTGTCATTCTGAGTGTAGGGGCGCAGTCTTGCTGCGCCCGGATCGCCGCGCGTTCGCCGAAAGGGCGCAGCAAGACTGCGCCCCTACCCTAAGAGCGAAAGTCTGTTCTCGCTCACAGCTCATCGTCGTTCACCGGCGCGAGCACCTCGGCGCGCGGATCCAGCCGGGCGCGCCCGACCCAGTCGCGGAACAGCGGCGTGCGGTCGAGCAGGTCGGCGCCCAGCGGCGCGGCCACGAGGTCGATCACGCGCAGGGCGCCGCGCTCGTCGCGCACGACGTTGCGGTCGTGTGTGTCGGCCACGAGCCAGGGTTCGCCGTCGAGGAAGGCGAGGCGCGGGTGGTCGCGGTCGGCGCGGAGAAAGCGCGAGGGAATCGGGATGAGGCGGTCGGGGTCGAGCCCGGAGACGTCGTGTTTTTCCGGCAGCAACTTGCCGCAGGTCTGCTTGGCCACGAGCACACCCTCGTGGGTGACGCCGATGATCTCGGTCGGCATGCCGACGATGTGCGTCAGGCGGAGTTTCTCGAAGAGCCGGCGGTAGCCGCCGGGCACGGCGGTGGCGAGCAGCAGGCCGTCCGCGCCGCGCGCGAAGGCGAAAGTCGCGCCCACGTCGCCGCCCTCGCGGAAGAGGAAAAACTTGTAGACCGACTGCCGCGCGTCGGCGAAGGCCAGCGCCTCCACGCCGCCGCCGATGCGGTGCAGGCGCGCGGTGTTGGACTCGAAGGGGTCGTCGGCTTCCGAGTCGAAGCCGAAATCCTCCAGGCGCACGAGCGGCAGCGTGCGGCGGAAGGCGCGGATGGCCGCGCCGAGTTCGGCCCAGCGCGGCTCGGCAAGCTCCAGCAGGCCTACTTCGTCCCCTTGGGCGAGGACGAGCGCGCGGTCCTGACGTGTTCCGAAAGCGCATTGGGCTGCCTTCGCGCCCATTTGATCGAGCGCCCGAAGTCGTTGCCCGTGACGGTCCAGAATCCCTGCCCAGGCTTCGCCGTCGGGGAGCCGGGGACCTTCGAGGAATGTTTCTCCTCCGGTGAAGGGGTCTTTTTGCATGGATCGGACACGCGCCCACCGTGCGCCGGGCACGGGTGGAGGCAAAGGGAATCTGCGCGCAAGGTGTTCACAAAGCCCGCGCGAGGCCAGCACTTTGCCCGGCACCCGCGCGCGCCGGAGTGGAATCGCCGCGCGTCGCGGCAACGAGCCCGGGCTTGCCCCCGGCCGCCACCCGGAAATCCTGACGCTTGACACCCCCGGAGCCCTGCACTGACGTTGGCCCTCTTTTTTCAACAAAACCATGCAACCTACATTCCGCCCGCACCGCAAGAAGCGCGCCCGCAAGATCGGTTTCCGCGCCCGCAAGTCCACCAAAGGCGGCCGCAAAGTCCTCGCCGCCCGCCGCCGCAAGGGCCGCAAACGCCTGACGGTCGTCTGATCCCCTTCCCCGCCGTGCCCGGCGCTGACAGACCGACCCCGTCGCAGCGCCTCCGCGCCGTGCAGCGCGTGAAGCGCAACCGCGACTTCCACGCGGCCCGCGAACACGGCCGCCGGGCCGACTGCGGCGCGTTCCTGCTGGTCTGGCACGCCCGCCCCGCGCCCGATTCCGCCGCGCCGGCCCGCGCCGGGGTCGTCGCCTCCAAGGCCGCCCTCGGCAACGCCGTGCAGCGCAACCGCGCCAAACGCCGCCTCCGCGAGATCTTCCGCAAGCACCAGCACGCCGTGCCCGCCGGCCACGACCTCGTCCTCACCGCCCGGCCCGCCCTGCTCCGGCTGCCGTTCGCCGAGGTGGAAAAAAACTTCCTCGCCGCCTGCCGGAAGCTGGGTCCCGCCACTCCCCCGCATGCCTGAAGTCCGCCTCCTCAACCCGGTTTCCCGCGCCGTCGTCGGCGCGCTGAACGGACTCATCTGGGCCTACCAGAAGACCCTTTCGCCCGCCCTGAGCGTCGCGGCCCCGATGGGCGGCTGCCGCTTTGCGCCCACCTGCTCGCATTACGCCCGGGAGGCGCTGCGCGAGCACGGCGTGTTCGCCGGCCTCGCCCTCTCCATCATCCGCCTCGCCAAGTGCGGCCCGTGGCACCCGGGCGGCCCCGATCCGGTTCCGCGCCGGAAGATTTCCTGCGTCAAAGTCATCTCCGCCTCCGGCGCAGACCGCTCCCCGCTCCCCGCTCCCCGCTCCCTTTCCTAATGGACAAGAAAAACACCGTCATCGGCGTGCTCCTGATCATCGCCGCCGTGGTCAGCTTCTACTTCAGCGCGAAGATGGCCCCGCAGCCCGCGCCGCGCCCGGCCATCGAGACCGCCCCGGTCGCCAACCCGATCGCCCAGAACCAGGCGCCGGCCCCCGGCCCCGCCTCCTCGCCGCACGACGCGGCGTTCACCGCCCCGGTGAAGACCGGCGCGCCGGCGGAGTTTCTCACGCTGAAGAACGACCATGTCGCCGTGCGCTTCACCACCGCCGGTGGCGCCATCGCCAGCATCGAGCTGCAAAAGCATGCCGCCGTGCTCGGCCTGCCCGAGCGCTACATCCTCAACGCCCTCCACGCCGCCCCGGCACTGGCCTTCCTCGATTTCCCCGGCGCCGACCAGGACGCCCGCTACGAACTCGTCTCCCACACCGCCACCGAGATCGTCTACCGCGCGCGCGTCGGCGACCGGATGGAAGTCACCCGCCGCTACACGCTGGCCGGCTCGGCCGGAAGCGACCCCTACCAGATCCGTCACGAGACCACGTTCCGCAATCTCGGCGGCGAGCCCGTGACGCTGCCCCGCGGCATCGTCAGCCTCGGCACCGCCTCGCCGATCAATGCCGAGGACTACGGCCTCTATCTCAATGTCGGCTACTACGACGGCGAGGACTTCGAGCACTTCGAGCGCAGCAAGCTCGAGGGCGGCGGCTTCCTCAGCAGCTTCGGCATCGGCTCCAAGACCGACCTGCCCTTCATCGAGCAATCCGCCGCGGTGCAATGGGCCTCGGTCAAGAACCAGTTCTTCGCCTCCATCCTCACCCCCGACCAGCCCGGCGCCGGCATCCGCATCGAGCGCGTGAAGGTCTATCCGCAGGCGCCCGTCGAAGACCACCGCGCCTATGGCGTCACCGGCCTCGCCTATTTCGACTTCAAGCCCCTCGCCGCCCACGCCACCTCCACCTGGGGCGCCACCTACTACGCCGGCCCCAAGGAATACAACCGCCTCGCGAACACCGATCACTTCAAGAAGAACGAGGACAAGGCGATGCAGTTCGGCTTCTTCGGTTGGTTCGCGAAGCTGCTGATCACGATCATGACCTGGGTGCACAACCTGATCGGGGGCGAAGCCATGAAGTGGGGCTGGGGCTGGGCCATCGTCATCACCACGCTCTTCCTCAAGCTCGTCTTCGTGCCCTTCACCCTCGCCGCCTCCCGCTCCTCCAAGCGCATGGCCAAGCTCGCGCCGATGATGACCGAGCTGCGCGAGAAATACAAAGACCAGCCGCAGAAGGCGCAGGAGGCCATGCTCCGCCTCTACAAGGAATACAAGGTCAACCCGCTCGGCGGCTGCATCCCGGTCCTGATCACGATCCCGTTCTTCATCGGCTTCTTCTCCATGCTCCAGAGCGCGTCCGAGCTGCGCTTCGCGGCCTTCCTCTGGGCGCCCGATCTTTCCGCGCCCGACACCATCGCGCGCATCCTCGGCTTCCCCCTCAACATCATGCCGCTCCTCATGGGCGCGACAATGATCATCCAGATGCGCCTCACCCCCACGCCGACCACCGACCCGGCTCAGGCCATGATGTTCAAGATCATGCCGTGGATGTTCACGATCTTCTGCTACAACTTCTCCTGCGCCCTGGCGCTCTACTCGACCATCAACGGCCTCTTCACCATCGGCCAGCAGATGGTCATCAACCGCATGCCCGAACCCGAACTCGAGAAACGCGAGCCCGCCGCCCCGGGCGGGATGAAGAACGTCACGCCGAAGAAGAAGAAGAAAGGCTGAAGGCCGGAAGGGCCGGAAAGCTGAACTCCAGCCCGCCCTCCGGCCCGCACTGAAAACGCCCCAGGCGCTCCGCTCCCGGCGACACGATCTCCATCGACGACTCAGCCCTTCCGCCCTTCAATCCTCCAGCCCTTTCCGCCCCCATGGCCGGTCACAACAAATGGTCGAAGGTCAAACGCCTCAAGGCGGTGACCGACGCGCGCAAGGGCAAGGTCTTCTCGCGCCTCGCGCGCGACATCACCCTCGCCGCCAAGGCCGGCGGCGGCTCGCCCGACGCCAACGCCCGCCTGCGCACCCTCCTGCTCAAGGCCCGCGAAGCCAACATGCCCGCCGACAACGTCGAGCGCGCCATCAAGAAAGGCACCGGCGAACTCCCCGGTGTCGTCTTCGAGGAGTTTTCCTACGAGGGCTACGGCCCCGGCGGCGTGGCCTTCATCGTCAAGGTCACGACCGATAACAAGCAGCGCGCCGCGCAGGAGGTGCGCTCGATCTTCACCCGCTGGGGCGGCAACCTCGCCCAGACCGGCGCCGTGTCGTTCCAGTTCTTGCACGCCGGCCAGTTCCTCGTCGCCGCCGGCAAAACCACCGAGGACCGGCTGATGGAGGTCGCCCTCGACGCCGGCGCCGACGACGTGATCGCCACCGAACAGGGCTTCGAGGTGCGGTGCAACATCCACGCCTTCGACAAGGTCGCGCACGCCCTCGAACACGCCGGCATCAAGCCCGACTCCGCCGAGATCGCCTACATCCCCGTGAACACCGTGCCGGTGACGAACCTCGACGTCGCGAAGAGCATCGTGCGGCTGCAGGAGGCCCTCGAGGAAAACGAGGACGTGCAGGCCGTCTTTTCCAACGAGGAGATGGACGAAAAGACCGGCGACGCCGCGCACGCCGGCTGACCGCCGGTCAGACGATGGAGGCGCGCAGGCGCTTGAAGGTCTCCTCGGCGCGCTGCACGCCGCTGGCGAAATGCAGCTCCGAGATCCGCGCCGCCGCCAGGGTGGCCGCATCCGCACGCGGATGCTCGCCCGGCAGGCCGTAGCCATTGCGCGCCGCGACCGCCGCGGCCAGCTGGAGAAGATGCACGGCCGGCTCTTCCCGGCCGGTCGGGTCGTCGTGATGCTCGATCGCACCGACCACCTCGGCCGGCAACTGCCAGTGTTGCAGGACATGCGCCGCCACGCTCCAGCCGTCGGTCCCCCAGTGCCGGCGCTCCCACTCGGCCACATGGCTGGAACCGCTGGCGGAAAACGAGGGGAAGGAGGCCGCCTCGCGCTGCGCGGCGCGGTCGAGCACGACCTTGCCGATGGAGCGCAGCAGCCCCGTCGTGTAGCAGGCCTGGCGATCCAGTCCGGCGCGGCCACCGAGTTCTTCCATGAGGGTCGCCGTGAAAAGCGCGTTCGCCCGGTAGCCGGCCCCGCTGATGCCGTAGAGCGCGAGCGGATGGTCCGTCAGCTGCACGGCGGCCAGCGCGCCGACGAGCCGGTGCACCTCGCCGAAGCCGATCGCGACCACGGCATCCTCGATCGAGGCGATGGGCACCGCGCGGCCGTAGGCGGCGCTGTTGGCCATGCGGAGCAGGCGCGAGACCAGCGCGGCGTCGCGCCGCAGGAGAGCCACCACATCGGTGGCATCGGTCCCGGGATCGCGCACAAGCCGGCCCAGCTCCGCGAGGAGTCGCGGAGCAGCGGGGAGTTGCTGCGCCAAATCGAGGAACAGCACCTCGGTGTAGGTGCCGGCCGTTGTCATGTTTCCCCCTTCATCGGCCCCGCCGGCCCGGGGTGAAGGCCTTTTCAAGCCGGGGTCAGATGCCCGATCTGGCGGGTCAGCGACTTCTCCAGGCTGCCGCAGACCAGCGCGCAGAGCTTCGGGATCGTCGGGTCGCTGATGCGGTAGAAGACCTGCAACCCCTCCTTGCGGCGCGCGAGGATGTGCGCGGCCGTGAGCGTCTGGAGGTGCCGCGACACGTTCGCCTGCGTGCCGCCGGTGAGCTCGACGAGCTCCGTCACGTTCCTCTCCCCCTCGAAAAGGGCCTGGATCAGGCGCAGCCGCATCGGCTCGGCCAGGACGGCGAAGCGGGCGGCGACGAGCTGCAGGGCGGCCTCGCTGAGGGGGCGGTGCTTGGGCATGCGACGGAGGAAACACCCGCTTGACATCGTGGCAAGCATATGCGCCTATGCTCATATAAAGTCAATAAGTCCCGTGACCACCCACCACCTCGTCCGCCTCCTCGCCGGCTCCGTCACCCTGCTCGGCGCCGCCCTCGCCTGGTTCGTCCATCCTTACTGGATCCTGCTGCCGGCTTTCGTCGGCCTGAACCTCATCCAATCCGTCTTCACCGGCTTCTGCCCGCCGACCCTCATCCTGCGCAAACTCGGCTGGGTCGACGGGCAGGACGTCATCCGCTGGGGCGGCCGCAACCGCTGAAAACCATGGCCGTGCGACCCGCGATTTCCGCCGCCCTCATCGGGATTCTGCTTTCCGGTTGCTCCCGTCCCAGTGACAAGCCCGCCGCCCCCGCCCCGCCGGCGGTCGCGGTGCGCACCGCGGCCGTCGCGGAGGAAAGTCTGCCCGTGTTGGTCGACGCCCCGGCGACGGTCCGCCCGGCGGAGCGCGCCACCCTCGCCGCCAAGCTCACCGGATCCATCGCCACGCTGCCCGTGGCCCTCGGCCAGCCGGTGGCCGCCGGCGAGGTGCTCTTGACGCTCAACACCCCCGAGATCGCCGCCCGCCTGCGCCAGGCCCAGGCGCAGCTGGCCGAGGCCGGGCGCAACACCGCGCGCGTCCGCATGCTCGTCGAGAAGGGCGTCAACGCGCCCGAGTCGCTCCGCGACGCCGAGGACCGCCAGCGATTCGCCGAGGCTTCCGTGGCCGAGGCCGAGGCGCTCGTCGCGTTCGCCACGCTGCGCGCTCCCTTCGCCGGCGTGATCACGGAAAAGCACGCCCTGCCCGGCGATCTCGCGGTTCCGGGCCAGGCCCTGCTCGTGCTCGAGTCCACCCAGCGCCTCCGCGCCGAAGGGTTCGTGCCCGAGCAGGCGGGCGCCTTGCTGAAGCGCGGCGATCCGCTCGCCGTCGCGCTGCGCGACGGCGACCGGCCGGTCGAGGGCGCGATCGACGAGATTTCCGCCGCAGCCGACGCCGCCAGCCGCTCCGTGCTGGTGAAGGTCGCGCTGCCCCCGGGCCTCGCCCGCTCCGGCCAGTTCGCCCGGCTGCTGGTGCCGCACGGCCGGTCGTCCGCCCTGCTCGTGCCGGCGGGCGCGGTCACCCGTTTCGGCCAGATGGAGCGTGTCTTCGTGGCCGAGGAACAACGCGCCGTGCTCCGGCTCGTGAAGACCGGCCGCCTGCTGGACGGCCGCATCGAGATCCTTTCCGGCCTGCGCCCCGGCGAGCGCATCGTGCTCGATCCCCCCGCGACGCTGCGCGACGGCCAGCCCCTCGCGACCGCCCCATGAGTTCCGCCCCCGAAAAACCCGGGTTCGCCGGCCGGCTGGCGGCGGCCTTCACGGCGTCGCGCCTGACGACGCTGGCGGTGGCCGCCTCTCTTCTGCTCGGCGGGTTCGCCGTGCTCATGCTGCCGCGCGAGGAGGAGCCGCAGATCAAGGTCCCCATGATCGACGTGCTCGTCGCCATGCCCGGCGCCACCGCCCGCGAAGTCGAAAACCGCGTCACGCGCCCGATGGAAAAACTCCTCTGGGAAATCCCAGGCGTCGAATACCTCTACTCCACCTCCCGTCCGGGCGGCGCGCTGGTCATCGTGCGCTTCAAGGTCGGCTCCGACCTCGAGCAGTCCCTCGTCCGCCTCAACCAGAAACTGCAGGCGAATTACGACCGCATCCCGCCCGGCGTCGGCGCCCCGCTGGTGAAACCGCGCACGATCGACGATGTGCCCATCGCCGCCCTCACGCTCCACAGCCGCGCGCACGACCATCTCACCCTGCGCCGGCTCGCCGCCCAGCTCGACGACGCCGTCAAGGCGCTGCCCGACGTCTCCGAGACCACGCTGATCGGCGGCGTGCGCCGCCAGCTCCGCATCCAGGTCGACCCGGCCAAACTCGCCTCGCGCCAGCTCACGCTCGACGACCTCGCCCGCGCCCTCCGCGCGGCCAACGCGCGGAGCCAGGACGGCGCGCTCCCCTCCGGCAACCGGTCGCTGCTGATCGAAACCGGCTCCTTCCTCCGCGACGCCGCCGACGCCGCCGGACTCGTGCTCGGCGACGCCGCGGGCCGGCCGATCTACCTGCGCGATGTCGCCACCGTCGCCGACGGCCCCGCCGAGCCCTCCGATTACGTGCTCTTCGGCTCGGCGGATGGCGAGGCGGCCGCCGTCACCCTCGCCGTGGCCAAGCGCCCCGGGGCCAACGCCGTCACCGTCACCCGCGAACTGCGCGCCACGCTCGACCGCCTGCGCGGCGTGCTGCTGCCGGCGGACGTGGACGTGACCTTCACCCGCGACTACGGCGAGACCGCGAGCGAAAAATCGAACGAACTGCTGCTCCACATGGGCATCGCCGTCTTCGGCGTCGCGCTCCTGATCCTCCTCTTCCTCGGCTGGCGCGAGTCGCTGGTCGTGCTGCTGGCCATCCCCGTCACGCTCTCGCTCACGCTGCTCGTCTTCTATCTCTACGGCTACACGCTGAACCGCATCACGCTCTTCGCGCTGATCTTCTCCATCGGCATCCTCGTGGACGACGCGATCGTGGTCGTGGAAAACATCGTGCGCCACCAGCGGCTGCCGGCGGCGCGCGGGCGGGCGCTGCGGGACATCGCGGTCGAGGCGGTGATCGAGGTGGGCAACCCGACCGTGCTCGCGACCTGGGCCGTGATCGCGGCCGTGCTGCCCATGGCCTTCGTCGGCGGCCTCATGGGCCCCTACATGCGGCCGATCCCGATCGGGGCGAGCGCCGCGATGCTGTTTTCCCTCGTCGTGGCGTTCACCGTCACGCCCTGGGCCGCGGTGCGCGTGCTGCGCCGCCGGGCGGAAAGGCTCTCGTCCGCACACGAGGCCGACGTGCACGACGTGGCGCCCGACGACTGGTCGACCCGGCTCTATCACCGCCTCATGGACCCGCTGATTGCGCGCCGTCGCTGGCGCTGGGCCTTCCTCGGCGGCGTGGCCGCGCTGCTCCTCGGCGCACTGGGGTTGGTGCCGCTCGGCGTCGTGCAGGTGAAGATGCTGCCCTTCGACAACAAGTCGGAGTTCCAGGTCGTCCTCGACACGCCCGAAGGCACCACGCTCGAGGAGACGACGCGCGTCGCACGCGAGCTCGCCGCGGAACTGCGCCACGAGCCCGAGGTGCGCGATTACCAGATCTACGCGGGCACCGCCGCGCCGTTCAATTTCAACGGCCTCGTCCGCCACTACTTCCTGCGCCGCGGCCCGCACGTCGCCGACATCCAGGTCAACCTGCTGCCCAAGGGCGAACGCTCCGCCCAGAGCCACGACGTTGCCGCGCGCGTCCGTCCGCGCCTGGCCGAAATCGCCCGGAAACACGGCGCGACGCTCGCCGTGGCCGAGGTGCCGCCCGGCCCGCCCGTGCTGCAGACGCTCGTGGCCGAGATCTACGGTCCGGACGAGGAAAGCCGCCTCGCGCTCGCCCGGCGCGTGAAGGATATCTTCGCACGCACGGAGGGCGTCGTGGACATCGACTGGTATGTCGAGGAGCCGCAACCGGCCGCGCATTTCCGCGTCGACCGCACCAAGGCCGCGTTGCACGGCATCAGCGTGGAAACCATCTCGCGCACGCTGCGCACCGCCGTCGGCGGCGCGACGGTCGATCTGCTTCACCAGCCGCTCGAGCGCGAGGATGTCGACCTCGTCGTCGAACTCCCCCGCGCGCTGCGCGGCCGTCCGGAGGACCTGCTCGCACTGCAGCTTCGCCCCGGCCACGACGAGGTCGCCCGCGCCGGCGGGCCTCCGCTGATTCCGCTCGGCGAACTCGTCACGCTCGAGCGCGCCGTCGGCGAGCGGAATCTCTACCGCAAGAACCTGCGGCCCGTCGTCTACGTCACGGGCGACGTCGCCGGCCGGGTCGCCAGCCCGGCCTACGCGCTCTTCGCCATGAACCGCGAGATCGCCCGCCTCGACGCGCGGGAGTTCGGCGGCACCCAGCCGCGGATCGAGCTCCACCAACTCAACCAGCCGCGGAGCGAGCTGGAGCCGGCCCTCAAGTGGGACGGCGAGTGGCACGTGACGCTCGAGGTGTTCCGCGACCTCGGCCTCGCCTTCGGCGCCGTGTGCATGCTGATCTACATGCTCATGGTCGGCTGGTTCAGGAGTTATGTGACGCCCTTCGTCATCATGGTGGTCATCCCGCTTTCGCTCATCGGCATCCTGCCGGCACATGCGGCGATGGGGGCGTTCTTCACTGCGACCTCGATGATCGGCTTCATGGCCGGCGCAGGCATTGTGGTGCGCAATTCGATCATTCTGGTCGACTTCGTCGAGTTGCGCCGGGCGCAGGGCCTTCCCCTGGCCGCAGCCGTGGTCGAGGCCGGCGCGGTGCGGTTCCGGCCGATGCTGCTCACCGCCCTGGCGGTGATCGTCGGCGCGTCGGTCATCCTCGCCGACCCGATCTTCCAAGGCCTCGCCCTCTCGCTGCTCGCCGGCGAGGTCGCATCGCTGCTCATCAGCCGGTTCGCCGTGCCCGTGCTCTACTACATGGCGAACGCCGGGCGCGCCTCCTCTCCTGCCGCCTGAACCGGCTTCCCCTTTTCTTGGCCGGCGTGAGGCTCGCCCGGCTGCCGGCGGATTTTTTTCGGGCGTGGCGCTTGCCGGGACGCCCGCGGTCGGCCGGCTTTGCAACTTCCTGGAAGGAGCCGGCCCTCCGGCGCGGAATCCGGGGACGACCACCGTTCCGCGTCGGATCTCGCCTCCGGCACGCAGCCAGACGGCCTCCTTCGCACAATGGCGGACCACATTCCCGCCGGTCCCGGCCGCACAGCGCCTCCGGTTCCGAACGGGCGCTTGCGCCTCCCTTGTCCTTATCACCCGCATGGCTAAAACGCGGGGTTGGGGGTATATTTTCCCATGAAAACCCCGCTGCGTCTGTTGCTCGCGTGCGGCCTCGCTGGCGCGCTGTCCGCCCAGGACACCCAACCGGCTGAAGTGAAGTTCTCCTGGGCCGACCTGGCCGAACCCGCTGTCGCCGAACTGGCGAAATCCGGCGAACGCCTGATCGATCGCATCGGCGGATCGCTGATGGTCGAGGTCGAGCGCATGCTCGGCACGCAGGGCCTCGAGACCGCGGTGCAAACGCTGCACCTCCGGCACCTCAATCCCCCGCGGCCCGTCGAGGGCAAGCCGCGCGTCACCGAAATCAAGCGCACGAGCTTCCGCGTGCGCAACCCGCGCAACGCCCCCGACGCGGCCGACCTGGCCGCGCTCGAAATGATCCGCGGCTTCCTCAACAGTGGCGAGCAGCCGCCAAAACTCCTCGTGCAAAAAGTCGAGCGCGCGGACGCCCCGGTCGAATGGCGCGTCTACCGCCCGATCTCGGTCGGCCCCAACTGCCTCCTCTGCCACGGCCCCGTCGAGTCGCTGCAGCCCCAGGTGCGCTACCTGCTCGAGCGCTACTACCCCGAGGACAAGGCCACCGGATACAACGCCTACGACTGGCGCGGCCTCATCCGCGTCTCCTACGAGCGGCCGGACAAGAGCTGAACGCATCCGCGGCTTGCGCGCGGCGCGAAGCCGGGCACTGTCGGCGCATGCTCAAAAAACTCACCCTCTGCTTCCTCACGGTCACGGCCACCGTGTTCGCGGGCGATGTCGCCAGGATTTCCCCCGCCAAAGCCGCCGCCCTCGTGCACGACGGCCACGCCGTCCTGGTCGATGTGCGCGAGACCGCCGAGTGGAAGGAAACCGGCGTGGCCCAGCCGGCCGTGCTGCTCGAGAAAAGCGACTTCGACGGCGCCAGGGCGGCCTGGACGCCGTTCCTCAGGAAGATCGGCAAGGACCGGACGATCATTCTCTACTGCCGCTCCGGCAAACGCGCCGGCACCGTGGCCGAGGCGCTCGCCGCGCAGGGTTTCAAGGTGGTCAACGCCGGCGGCTTCAAGGATTGGGCCGATGCCGGCCTGCCCGTGCGTCAGGTCGAGTGAGCCCGCCCTTGCGCTTGGCGGGCGGCTGCATCCCCTTGCCCGCATGACCTCCCCGGCGCCCCGCGGCGCACACTTCCTCTTTCTCCTCGCCAGTTCGCGCCGCGACGGCAACGCCGAGACCCTCGCGCGCCACGCCGCCGCCGCCCTGCCCGGCGGCACGCGCCAGACCTGGCGGCGGCTCGACGAGCATCCGCTGCCGCCGTTCGCCGACCTGCGGCACGCCTCGGCGGAGGCGTGGCAGCCCGCAATCGACGGCCACGCGCGCACGTTGCTCGAGGCAACACTGGCGGCGACCGACCTCGTGTTCGTCGCGCCGGTCTACTGGTATTCGCTGCCCGCCTCCGCCAAGCTTTACCTCGACCACTGGACCGCGTGGCTGCGCGCCCCGGGCTGGGATTTCAAGGCCCGCATGGCCGGCAAGTCGCTCTGGGCCGTCACCGCGTTGAGCGACAGCGATCTCCGCTACGCCGCTCCGCTCGAGGGCGCGCTCAAGCTGACCGCCGCCTACCTGGACATGCGCTGGGCCGGCCTCCTCGCCGGAGAAGGCAACCGCCCCGGCGACGTCACCCGCGACACGCGCGCCCTGACCGCGGCGAAAACCTTCTTCCGCTCCGCCGACCCCGGCAGCAGGGCCGACGGCTGAGGCGGGCCGCGCCCCACGGGGAGAACAAATCCGCCGCCCGCTCCCCCTGCACCTCACCGCCTCCGCGAAAGCACTGGGGCGCACCCCCGATTGTGCCGATGCAGGGATACCCGGGGTTCCCCGTTAAAACGCACAGGACCCGGCCATCATCAGCCTCCTCCACCATGTCCCAAGACATCCTCGACCAGATAACTGTCGCCATCGGCAGCCACCGGCAGTGGAAACAGCGCCTGCAAGCGGCCATCGACACCGGCCAAAGCACCTTCTCCGTGTCTGAAATCTGCGTGGACAATCGCTGCGACTTCGGTCGCTGGCTCTACCGCCTGCCCCCGGCGAGCCGCTCCTCCGCGCACTGGCGCGAAGTGCAGCGGCTGCACGCCTGCTTCCACCAGGAAGCGGGCGGCGTGTTGGAACTGGCGCTCCGCGGCGACAAGGCCGGCGCGCAAGAACGCATGACCCTGGGCGGCAGTTTCGCCGCCGCATCCGCCCATCTCACCGGCGCGATGATGAAGTGGAAGTCAGACCCCGTGGTCGCCGCAGGCTGACCCGCCCCGGCGACGTGCGCCGCGCTCGCCCGCGCCACCGGTCTCTTCAGCCCTTCCAACTGAACAGCCGCTTCGCCGTGATCACGCAGACGCAATCCTCGCCGTCCTGCGTGTGCAGCCAGTGCGGGTCGAGTTCGGGGAACGCCTTCTCCAGCGCGGGGCGGGCTCGGCCGACTTCGAGCGTCACGATGCCGTGCGGCTGCAGGCGCTCGCGCGCCTGGCGCAGCAGCTTGCGCACGACGTCCAATCCGTCGCGCCCGCCGTCGAGCGCCAGCGCGGGCTCGCGTTTGAATTCCTCCGGCAGGTCGCGCAGCTCGCGCGTCGGCACGTAGGGCGGATTCGCGAGGATGAGGTCGTATCTCACCGGCTTCACCGCGTCGAAGACGTCCGAACGGCGCAGCGTGATGCGCGCCCCGAGATCGTTCTGCGCAAAGTTGAAGCGTGCCACGGCCGCGGCGTCGGGCGACAGCTCGATGGCATCGATTTTCGCCCCGGGGAACCGCTCCGCCAGCAGCACCGCGAGGCAGCCGCTGCCCGTGCAGACGTCCACCGCGCGTTTCACCGGCTTGCCCGCCGGCAACCACGCGGGAATCTGCTCCGGCAGCAACTCCACGAAATACGAGCGCGGGATGATCACGCGCTCGTCGACGTAGAACCTGTGCCCGCCGAGCCAGGCCTCGCGGGTCAGGTAGGCGGCGGGCTCGCGCTCGTCGAGGCGGCGGCGGAAGACTGAGGCGACTTTCGCCGCCTGCCCGGGCGCGAGCGTGCGCCGCAGCACACGGCGCGGACTTTCGAGCGGCAGGTCGAGCGTGCGCAGCAGCAGGTAGAGCGCCTCGTCGTGCGCGTTGTCGGCCACCTGGCCGAGCGAAACCTTCTTCCTCGCGTAGGCGCGCACCGCCCACGCGAGCCAGTCTCCGATGGTCTGGGGGCGCGCGGGCATCGTTCAGGGCCTCTTCGGCCGGTGTTCGGAGCAGTAGCAGCGGTCGTCGTCGCCGTAACGGAAATCCTCCATCGGGTGCGTCACGTCGTTCTTGCCGCAGACCGCGCAGACGTGGCGCGGTTCGCGCTCGCCGGACCGCGCCGCGGCGACGCGCGCCTGGTGCTCCATGCGGCGGCGGCCGGAGCGGAGGCGGACGACGATGTCGCCCCCGAAGAAGAGGAGGAAATTGCCCACCGAGGCCAGCACCGCCAGGCGGTCGGGCCAGCCGCCGAGGACGAAGGTGATCGCATAGCCGATCCACGCGATCAGGGCCAGCCACTTGATCTTCACCGGCAGGATGAAGAAGAGGACGATCTCGAAGTCCGGGTTGAGGAAGGCGAAGGCGAGGAAGACCGTGCCGGCGAGGAAGGCGTTCGTCGCCCATGTCGTCGGGAAAAGGAAGGCCACCAGCACCGTGAACAACCAGCCGGTGAAGATGAACAGGTTGAACCGGAACGCGCCCCAGTAGCCCTCCAGCGCGCTGCCCATCATCCAGAACATATACCAGCCGAAGGCGAGGAACACCGCGCCGACCAGCGTGAGCCGCGTCGGGTCGACCGGCGGCACAAACAGGAACGAGAAGACGCGCCAGATCTGACCCTCGAGCACGGCGGCGGGCAGCAGCGCAGTGAAGCCCAGGATGTCGGGCCGGCCGAACAGCGCCAGCGTCAGCACCACCACCTGCCCGGCGACGAAATAGAGCGACAGGTTGTGGATCGCGAAGCGGCCGAAACGACGCTCGAGCGGGTTGAGAAAATCCATGCGATGGAACTGGCAGCCCGCCCCCCGGCGTGCAAGCGCCGAGGCGGCACTTGGAAAATCCGCGCGCCATTCGCCGCACGCCGTCCGACGAATGCCTCTGCGTTCGCGTGGCAAGGCGGTCGCCGACGGCCCGGCGGCGACAAGAGCGCGAGTCCTGGCAGGAACGGTAGTGTCGGCTTCAGCCGGCTGCCTTCCGATTTCGTTCGCTCATCCCGACCGGCTGAAGCCGGTCCCACTACTTCTTCGCCGCCGCTTCCTTCGCGGCAATCGCGTCGAGCACCTGCTGTTTCTCGGCCGTGAGTTGCAGATCGGTGACCTGGTCGAGCCGCGCCCGGGCGTCCACGACACGGTCGAGCTTCACGAGGATGTTCGCCTGGTGCAGGCGCACGAGCTGGCGCGTGGCGGTGGTGGCGGCGCGCTGTTCGAGGGTCTGCCAGACGCCGAGCGCCTCCTCCCAGCGCGGCGGGTCGAGCTCGTAGTAGGCTTTGGCTTGCTGGTAGGCGTAGGCGAAGTCGCCCGCGGCCAGGTCGGCGGCGCGGCGGTAGGCGTCGAGCATCGCCTGCTCCAGCGCCTCGCGCTTCCACTCGCCGCTGCGGATGAACTCGTCGCGCCCCTCCATCAGCAGCTTGGCGAGGTGCAGGTGGTAGAGCGGCTCCTTGGGCTCGAGGTCGATGGCCGACATCAGGTAGGGCAGCGCGTCGAGCGGCTTGCCATCCTCCGCGAGGTGCTTGGCGAGCTGGTTCTTCACCAGGGCGATGTTCGGATCGAGCCTGTTGGCTTTCAGCAGCAGCGCGACGGCCTGCTTGTTCATGTCGATCTTGCCGAGGAACAGGCCGTAGGCGACATAGGCGGCGGCGAAGTCCGGGTTCTTCTGGATGAGGATGTCGTAGCTGGCCGCAAGGTTCTTGGCGTCAGCCATGAAACGGCCCTCGTCCAGTCCGTCGCCCTCCTGCTCGGCGCGGGCGAAGAGCTGCTTCTGCCGTTCGACGATTTCCTTGAGCGACTTCTCGGCCAGCGTCTCGGCGGCGAGGCGCGGGGGCGCGCCGACGGCCAGCAGGGCGCAGAGGACAAGGAGGCGGAAGATCACGGGGCGATGGGACACGGGCAGTGGCGGTTCGTGCCATGCTGCGTGCGTCGTGGCGGCACGGGCGATTCTTTTTCTGCCTCCGCCACGGATTTCGCACTGGCGGCGCGACGGTTTTGCGCGACTTTCACGACGAGTCCGCGGCCCGCCACGCCACGGCCAATCCCGACGAAAAACCCGCCGGGCGTGCCCAGGCCAGTTTGTAGTCTATTAGACTACAAACCTCCCACGACGATGCCAGCAGCCAAAGGCCCGAAGCGAAAGGCCGGAGCGGAAGGCGCGCCGGCCCGGACGCTCGTGAACACCACGCCGGCGGCATCCGCGGCGGGGCGCACTCCGCGCTTCCGCTTTCAGGCGAAACGCGCATCGTGGCACGCATGGCCAACGTCTACGACACCCTCCGCGCCGACATCGTCGCCGCGATGAAAGCCCGCGAAACCGCCCGCGCCACCGCGCTGCGCACCATGGACGCCGCGATCCAGCGCGCCGCGATGGACGCGAACAAGCCGATCGACGAGGCGCTCGCCCTCGCGACGATCCGCAAGGCCGTGAAAAACCTTTCCGACGCCCGCGCCGAGTTCGCGAAGGGCGGCCGCGCCGACCTCGTGGCCGCCAACACCACCGAGATCGGCTTCCTCGGGAAATACCTCCCGCAGGCGCTCGACCCCGCCAGGCTCGAGGCGCTCATCACCGAGGCCATCGCCGCCACCGGCGCGACCTCGAAGAAGGAGATGGGCAAGGTCATCGGCGCGCTCAAGCAGCGCCCCGAAGCCGCGCTGATCGACTTCGGCGCCGCCAGCCGGCTCGTGCAGGCCCGGCTGCCGTGACCGCGCCCGGCCCGGCACTTGGGGCCCGGGCTGCCCTGGGCGCTTCCGGCGCGAAACGGCGCGTTTCGTGTCATGCGGAAGTTTTTTCTTGCCGCGTCCGGGCTGCGGGGGAAATTCTCCGCGCACGATCACCCGATGATCCCCAGCCATCACCATCACCACCTCCTCTAGCCTTCCCACCCGGGAAGGCAGGTGCCTTCTCGTGGTGATGAATCCCTTTTCTGAACCCCGGTCGGCACCGTCCACCGGGGTTTCTCTTTGGGCCCCGATGGAACCACCAGCCATCCCCTGCGCGAAAACCTCCCAGCCCTTCTGTCTTTCCTCCTTTCAGCCTTTTCTCCGCCATGCCTCCCTCCGCCCCGCCCAAAGACCGCCTCCGCCTCGCCGTGCAGAAAAGCGGCCGCCTCGCGACCGACTCGCTCGACCTCCTCGCCCGCTGCGGCATCAAGGTCAAGACGCCCAAGGAGAAGCTCCTCCTCCACGCCGGCAATTTCCCGATCGACCTGCTCTTCGTGCGCGACGACGACATCCCGCAGCTCGTGATGGACGGCGTGTGCGACCTCGGCATCGTCGGCACCAACGTCCTCGAGGAGACCGCGCTCCAGCGGCGCACCGACGGCGACGGCGACGGCTACGAACTCGCGCGCACGCTCGAATTCGGCGGCTGCCGGCTCGCCATCGCCCTGCCCGAGGAACGCACCTACGCCGGCCCGGCCGACCTCGCGGGCCTGCGCATCGCCACCTCCTACCCGCAGCTCACGAAGCGCTTTCTCGCCGAAAAGGGAGTCGCCGCCGAGGTCGTGGTGTTGAGCGGCTCGGTCGAGATCGCGCCACGCCTCGGCCTCGCGGAGGCGATCTGCGACCTCGTCGCCACCGGCTCGACGCTCGAGGCCAACCAGCTCCGCGCGGTCGAGACCGTCTTCCGGAGCTCCGCCGTGCTCATCCGCGCCGCGCGCGAGCTCAACCCGGTCAAGGCCCATGCGCTCGAGCTGCTGCTCCGCCGCATCGACGGCGTGCAACTGGCCGCCGAGGCCAAATACATCATGCTCCACGCCCCGAAGTCCGCCCTGCCGGAGATCCGGAAGCTCCTGCCGGGCGCCGAGAACCCCACCCTCCTGCCGCTGGCCGGCGACGAGTCGCGCGTCGCGCTCCACGCCGTCTGCCAGGAGGCCGTGTTCTGGGAAACGATGGAGTCGCTCAAGCGCGCCGGCGCCAGCAGCATCCTTGTCCTCCCGATCGAAAAGATGATGCTGTGAAATAAAGCTGAAGGACTGAAGAGCTGAAAGACTGAAACTCCGGCCCGATCCTCCTCGCCCATGCCCCTCGTCTCCAGCCGCGATTGCCACCCCGTCGCCCGTCGCCGGGCAGAGGTCCGCGCATCATGCCCACCGCACTCGACCAGCACCTCACGCTTCAGCCCTTCCCCGTGACTCCCCTCGTCTGGAAAAACCTCTCGCCCGCCCGCCGCGCCGCCGCCCTGCAGCGGCCCGCGCAAGCGGTGCGCCCCCAGGTCGCCGCCGCGGTCGCGCGCCTCGTCGCGCAGGTGCGCCGCGAGGGCGACGCCGCGCTCCGCCGCCTGACCGCGCGGTTCGACGGCGTCCGGCTCTCCGCGCTGCGCGTGAGCGAGGCCGAGTTCGCCGCCGCGGAGGCGGCGCTTTCGCCGGCCGACCGCGCCGCACTGCGCACGGCCTACCGCAACCTTCGGCGTTTCCACGCCGCCCAGCGCGCGGCTCCCGTGCGCCTCGAGACCACCCGGGGCGTCGTCTGCGCAAAGGTCTCGCGCCCCATCGGCCGCGTGGGCCTCTACGTGCCGGGCGGCAGCGCGCCGCTGTTCTCGACCGCGCTGATGCTGGGCGTGCCGTCGCAACTGGCCGGCAACCCGGGGCGCGTGCTTTGCACACCGCCGGGCCCCGCCGGCCGCGTGAGCCCGTGGATCCTCTGCGCCGCACGGCTCTGCGGCATCGCCGACGTGTTCAAGGCCGGCGGCGCGCAGGCCATCGCCGCCTTGGCCTACGGCACCGCCACGATCCCGAAATGCGACAAGCTCTTCGGCCCCGGCAACGCCTTCGTCACCGAGGCCAAGCAGCTCGTCGCCCGCGACCCGGCCGGCGCGGCCATCGATCTGCCGGCCGGGCCCTCCGAGGTGATGGTCATCGCCGACCACACCGCCGATCCTGTCTTCGTCGCCGCGGACCTGCTCTCGCAGGCCGAGCACGGGCCGGATTCGCAGGTTGTGTTGGTGGCGTTGTCGGAAAAATTCGCCGCGCGGGTCTCCGCCGAGGTCGTGGCGCAACTCCGCCTCCTGCCACGCCGGGCCATCGCCGCCGCGGCCCTGCGGAAAAGCCGCGTCATCCTCGCCGCCTCGCGCGCCGAAGCGGCCGCGATTGCCAACCTCTATGCGCCCGAGCACCTGATCCTGCAGGTGGCAAACCCGCGCGCCCTCCTGCCGGAAATCACCGCCGCCGGCTCGGTGTTCGTCGGCGCGTGGACGCCCGAATCGCTCGGCGACTACGCGAGCGGCACCAACCACGTGCTGCCCACCTACGGCTGGGCGCGGGCCTACAGCGGTCTCGGCCTTTCCGACTTCCAGCGCTCCATGACCGTGCAGGAGGCGCGGCCACGCGGCCTGTGCCGCCTCGGCCCGGCCGTCGCCCGCCTCGCCGACGCCGAAGGCCTCGCCGCCCACCGCCGCGCCGTCACTGTCCGTCTGCAAAAACTCGCCCGATGAGCGCCTCCGCCTTTCTTTCCATCGCTCGGCTTCCCTCTGTCGCCGGGGTCGCTGACCCCGGTCTCCCTTCGAGTCGCGTCCACTCCGGGGTCGCTGACCCCGGCTACACCGATTTCCGATGAAACCCATCGACTCCGTTCTCGCCCTTGTCCGCCCCGAGATCCTCGCGCTCACGCCCTACTCGTCGGCGCGCAAGGAATCATCCGGCGGACGCGTCTGGCTTGATGCGAACGAAAATCCCCTCACGCCGCACGCCGGCGCGCCGCGTCTCAACCGCTATCCCGACCCGCAGCCGCCCGAGCTCATCGCCCGGCTCGCCTCGCTCTACGGCGTCGTGCCCGATCGCGTGCTCGTCACGCGCGGCTCCGACGAGGGCATCGACCTGCTCCTGCGCGCCTTCTGCCGCGCCGGCCAGGATTCCATCGTCATCACGCCGCCGACCTACGGCATGTATGCCGTCGCCGCCGGCATCCAGGGCGCCGCCGTCCGCAGCGCCCCGCTCGAGCGCGACCAGGACTTCGCCCTCGATGTCGGCGCCGTGCTCGCGGCGGTCGACGCGTCGGTGAAGCTCGTTTTCCTCTGCTCGCCCAACAATCCCACCGGCCAGCTTCTCGCCTGCGACTCCGTGCGGCACGTCGTCGACGCGCTGGCCGGACGCGCCATCGTGGTCATCGACGAGGCCTACGGCGAGTTCGCCAGCGAGCCGAGCTTTGCCGGTGAATTGGCGGAGCGGCCGAACCTCGTCGTGCTGCGCACGCTCTCCAAGGCCTTCGGCCTGGCCGGCGCGCGCGTGGGCGCGACGCTTGCCACCCCCGAGCTGATCGCCGTGCTGAAAAAGATCATCGCGCCCTACCCGATCCCCACGCCGGTGGCGAACGCCGCGCTCGAGGCCTTGGCGCCGCACGCCATCGCGGCGGCCCGCCGTTCCGCGCTCGGATTGGTCGAGCAACGCCGACGGCTCGCGGCCGGCTTGGCCGAACTGCCCGCCGTGAGGCGCGTGTGGCCGAGCGACGCCAATTTCCTTCTCGTCGAAGTCACCGACTCCGCCCGCGTGATGTCCGTCGCCCGCGCCGCGGGCCTCATCCTCCGCGACCGCAGCAAGGACGTCCCCAACACCGTCCGCATCACCGTCGGCTCGCCCGAAGAAACCGCCTTCGCCTTGGAGACCCTCGCCCGTGCGTAGCCGCCGCGAACAATCCAACCGCGCGGCAGCGCGGGTCGGGCGAGTCCTCCGGACGAGCCGCTTGGCCTTGGGGGGCGCAGTCTTGCTACGCCCTTCGCTCGCTCGCGGCACCATTGGGGCGCAGCAAGATTGCGCCCCCACCACGCTGGCATGAAAAAACTCCTCTTCCTCGACCGCGACGGCACCCTGATCGACGAACCCCCCGACCGGCAGGTCGACCGGCTCGACAAGTTCGCCCTCGAACCCGATGTCGTGCCGGCGTTGCGGCGCTTCGCCGAAGCCGGCTACACGTTCGTCCTGGTCACGAATCAGGACGGACTCGGCACACCCAGCTTCCGCGAAAGCGAATTCCGCCCGCTGCAGGACCTGCTGCTCCGCATCCTCGAGTCGCAGGGCATTCGCTTCGAGGCCGTCCGCATCTGCCCGCACACCGCCGCCGACCGCTGCGACTGCCGCAAGCCCAGGCCCGGCCTCGTGCTCGACTACCTGCGCGACACCGCGTGGGACCGCGGGGCCTCCGCCGTCATCGGCGACCGCGAAACCGACCTGCAACTCGCCGACGCGCTCGGCGTGCGCGGGCTGCGCTACGACCGCAAGGCCGGCGGCTGGTCCGCACTCGCGCGCCAGGTGCTCGACGCCCCGCGCAGAGCCACCGTCCGCCGCGAGACCAAGGAGACGAAGATCACCGTCTCGGTCGACCTCGACGCCCCGGGACCGGTGGCGCTCCGCACCGGCCTCGGCTTTTTCGACCACATGCTCGAACAGATCGCGCGCAACGCCGGCATCGCTCTCGAGATCGCCTGCGAGGGCGACCTGCACATCGACGAGCACCACACCATCGAGGACACCGGCCTCGCCCTCGGCACCGCGCTGCGGCAGGCGCTCGGCGACAAACGCGGCATCGGCCGCTACGGCTTCATCCTGCCGATGGACGAGGCCAAGGCCGAGGTTGCACTCGATCTCAGCGGGCGCGCCTGGTTGGTCTTCGACGCGCAATTCCCGCGCGAGCGCGTCGGCGAGATGCCGACTGAAATGGTTTCGCACTTCTTCAAGTCGGTCAGCGACACCCTCGCCGCCACGCTCCACATGAAGGCCACCGGCGACAACGCGCACCACATGGTCGAGGCGCTGTTCAAAGGCTTCGGCCGCGCCCTGCGCCCCGCCATCGCCCGCGGCACCGGCGGCGACATCCCCAGCTCGAAAGGCGTGTTATGAACGCGCGTCGATCGTCTTTCGTTCGCGCCGCCGGCGAACCGCAAAAACGCCAACCCCCGGCCTCCACGCACCAAGGAAGCCCTGAATGCCAAACTCGTCCGTTGGCGTTTGGCTCTTGGTGTTTCTCTGGGTCTTGGATGTTGGAGAGTGGAGTTGTTCTCCGATTTTTCCTCTCACCCTCTCTTTCACTCCCCTCATGCTAGCCATCGTCGACAGCGGCGGCGCCAACATCGCCTCGGTGCGTTTCGCCCTCGAACGCCTCGGCGGGCGCGGCCAACTGACGGCCGATCCGGCGGTCATCCGCGCGGCCGACCGCGTGATCCTGCCCGGCGTGGGCTCAGCCCCGGAAGGCATGAAGCGCCTGCACGCCAAGGGCCTGGTCGACTGCGTCCGCGCGCTCACCCAACCCGTGCTGGGCATCTGTCTCGGCATGCAGCTCCTCTTCGAGGCCTCCGCCGAAGGCGAAGTCCCGTCGCTCGGCCTGCTGCCCGGCCGCGTGGACCGCCTGCCGGAGTCTCCGGGCATCACGGT
The DNA here is from genome assembly GCA_013822585.1 of Opitutus sp. GTDB lineage: Bacteria > Verrucomicrobiota > Verrucomicrobiia > Opitutales > Opitutaceae > Didemnitutus. The sequence goes on from PNKG01000003.1 coordinate 37,052, forward strand.
CCCGCACATGGGGTGGAACACGCTCGAAACCCTCCGCGCCACGCCCCTGCTCCGCGGCCTGCCGCCGGACGCCCGTTTCTACTTCGTGCACAGCTACGCCGCGCCGGTCACAGCGGACACCCTCGCCGCCGCGACCCACGGTGCCCGCTTTGCCGCCGTCGTGCAGCGCGGCAATATTTCCGGCGTGCAATTCCACCCCGAGCGCTCCGGCCCCGCCGGCGCGCAACTCCTCAAGAACTTCCTCACCCACACCTGACGGCGGAACCCTTCATGCCGTAATACGGCATGAACGCCGGGACCACTTCCCCCTGCCAGTTCATGATCGTCTATCCCGCCATCGACCTGCGCCGCGGGCGCGTCGTGCGCCTGACCGAAGGCCGCTTCGAGGCCGAGACCGCCTACCACGACGACCCCGTCGCCGTCGCGCGCGGGTTCAAGGCCGCCGGCGCCGCCTGGCTGCACCTCGTCGATCTCGACGGGGCCAAAGATCCCACCCAGCGGCAGACGCGGCTCGTGGCCGAGATCGTCCGGGCCGCTGGCCTGCGCGTGCAATCCGGCGGCGGCGTCCGCGAGGAGGCGCACGTCCGTGCACTGCTCGACGCCGGCGTCGAGCGCGTGATCGTCGGCAGCCTCGCCGTGAAACAGCCGGCCCTCGTCGGCGCCTGGCTGGAGTCGTTCGGCCCGGAGAAGATCGTGCTCGCGCTGGATGTGCGCCTCGCCGCCGGCGTGCCGCTGATCGCCGTCGCCGGCTGGCAGGCCGACAGCGGCGTCACGCTCGACGCCACGCTCCGCACCTTCCTGCCGCGCGGGTTGCGCCACATTCTCTGCACCGATATCTCGCGCGACGGCAAGCTCACCGGCCCGAACTTCGCGCTTTACGCCGCGCTCCGGCGCGATTTTCCAACGCTCGCGGTGCAGGCGTCCGGCGGCGTGTCCTCGCTCGCCGACCTCCGCCGCCTCCAGGCGGAGGGCGCGCCCGGCGCCATCGTCGGCCGCGCGCTCTACGAAAACAGGTTCACCCTCAAGGAGGCATTGGCCGTCCCATCTTTCTCTGAATCGTGATCTCTGTCTTCTCCCCCATTCATCCGCGTTCCATCCTGCCAATCCTGAGATCGGGAAAGGCTTCCGCCCTTCCGCCCCCGCGCATGCTTCCGCTTCAGCCCTTCAGTTTTTCAGTCCTTCAGCCCTTCATTTCCCTCCCATGCTAGCCCGCCGCATCATCCCCTGCCTCGACGTCCGCGCCGGCCGCGTCGTCAAGGGCGTGCAGTTCCGCCAGCACGAGGACGTGGGCGACATCCTCGAACTGGCCCGGCGCTACCGCGACGCGGGCGCGGACGAGATCGTCTTCTACGACATCACCGCGAGCAGCGACGGACGGACCGTGTCGGCCGACTGGGTGGAGAGCGTCGCGCGCGTGCTCGACGTGCCGTTCTGCGTCGCGGGCGGCATCCGTTCCCTGGATGATGCGCGCCGCCTCCTGCACAGCGGCGCCGACAAGGTCTCGCTCAACTCCCCCGCGCTCGAAAACCCCGCGCTCGTCACCCGCCTCGCCGCCGAGTTCGGTTCGCAGGCCGTCGTCGTGGGCATCGATTCGCGGGCGGAGCACGGCGACTACTTCGTGAAGCAATACACCGGCGATCCGGACAAGACCCGCGCCACGCGCTGGCGCACGGTCGACTGGGCCCGGGAGGCGCAGCGCCTCGGCGCGGGCGAGGTCGTGCTCAACTGCATGAATCAGGACGGCGTGCGCGGCGGCTACGATCTCGCGCAGCTCAAGCTCGTGCGCGCCGCGCTCACCATCCCGCTCGTCGCCTCGGGCGGCGCGGGCGCGCCGGAGCACTTCCGCGATGTGTTCCGCGCCGCCGGCGTCGACGGCGCGCTCGCCGCGTCGGTTTTCCACAAAGGCACGATCCGCATTCCCGACCTGAAATCCTACCTCGCCCGCGAGGGCGTGTGCGTCCGCACCTGAACCCAGACCTCAACCACAAATGAACACCGATGGACACAGATCGAGGACGCGGCTTCGTTCGCTTTCTCCGTTCATCTGAGCGCATCTGTGTCCATCTGTGGTTTCTCCCCTCCGATGAATTCTCTTCCGACTCTCGACTGGCAAAAGGGCGGCGGCCTCCTTCCCGCCATCGTCCAGGATGCCGACACCCAACAGGTGCTGATGCTCGGCTACATGAACGCCGCGGCGCTCGAGCAGACGCTCGCGACGAAGCGCGTGACGTTCTTCTCGCGCGCGAAGAGCCGCCCGTGGGTGAAAGGCGAGACGTCCGGGCACTACCTCGATCTCGTCAATGTGGAGGCCGACTGCGACGCGGACGCCCTGCTCGTGCGGGCGCGACCGAACGGCCCGACGTGCCATCGGGGCACCTGCAGCTGCTTCGGCGAGGGCGGCGCGAGCGGCGTCGGCTTCCTCGCCGAACTCGAGCGCCTCGTGACGCAGCGCATCGCCTCCGGCGACGAAAAGAGCTACACGGCCAAGCTCGTCCGCGAGGGCGTGAGGCGCGTGGCGCAGAAGGTCGGCGAGGAGGGCGTGGAAACGGCGCTCGCCGCCACCGCGGGCGACCACGCTGAACTCGCCGGCGAAGCGGCCGACCTGCTCTACCACCTCATCGTGCTGCTGCGCGCCAAGGGCCTCACGCTCGGCGACGCGCTCGCGGTCTTGGAAAAACGCCACGCGGCGAAGAAATAGTCGGTTCACGATAATGTAGGGCGTGGTCTCCCGACCCCGCCGGTATCGGCCGCGAGAGCGCGCGAAAAGCCCGAGAAGAAGGAGGCGGGGTCGGGAGACCCCACCCTACAGTGTTTGCGGAGGTGCGTTGAGGGGTCGCGCGCCCTTTTCGCTCAGTCTTCCTTCGGGGCCGGCAGCTCCGCGACCATCTGGAAGCGCACGCGCACGTTGGGGTCGACCTTGAGCACGCCCATCCTGCGGATGGCCTTCAGCCCCCAGGTGCGATAGTCGACCGTGACCTCGCCCCTGATCGTGTAGCCGCGGCCGGCGCGGGTCACGTTGACGGGGAATTCGACGCGCTCGGTGACGCCGTGGAAGGTGAGCTTGCCGTTGGCCTGGCCCTGACCGTCGGGAGCGAGCGCGAGCACGCCGAGTTCGAACAGACCCGCGGCGTCGGCGCTGCCGAGCCATTCCATCATGTGGTGGTCCCGCTTCTCCTCGCCCGTCTTCAGGTCGGCAAATCGGAAGTCGAACCTGGCGCTTTTGATCTTGTTCGCCGGGTCGACGCCGATCGCCGCCTGGAACTTGTCCAGCCGCCCGGTGAACGAGCCAACGGTGGCTTTAACGTCGACGTCGACGAAGGACTTCTCGCGGTCGATTTTCAGTGCTTGGTCTGCCGCGAACAGCGACGAAACGGCCAGCAGCGCGAACATCACGGGGAGCGGGCGGAGCGCTTTCATGGGGTGCACCATGCCGATCCGCGGCGGCAGCGCAAATCCGCAGTCGCTTCGCGCGCAGGGATGCGTATGTCTTCCGCCAACCCCACCCCGACCATGAGCGAACGCCAGACCGCCGACCAGTGGTTCGCCGAATACGGCGAGAGCCACCAGAACCGCATCAACAAGACCATCCATTGGCTCTGTGTGCCGACGATCTTTTACTGCGTGCTCGGCCTGATCTGGTCGATTCCGGTCGGCGGCGCCCTTGTCACCGCGATGCCGTGGTTCAACTGGACGCAGCCGGTCGCGCTCGCCGTGCTGTTCTTCTACCTGCGCCTGTCGATGCCGCTGGCGGTCGGGATGTTCCTCTTCATGGGCCTGTGCTACGGACTGATCGAGTGGCAGCACGCCGCCGGTTGCCCGGTGCCGGTGTGGAAAAGCAGCCTCGCGCTCTTCGTCGCGGCGTGGATCGGCCAGTTCATCGGCCACAAGATCGAGGGCAAGAAGCCGTCGTTTTTCCACGACGCGGTCTTCCTCCTCATCGGTCCGGCGTGGCTGATGCACTTCGTCTACCGCCGGCTCGGCTGGCGGTATTGAGGAGCAAGGAGGCAGGCCGTCTTACCCGGTAGCGGAAGCCGTGAGGCTTTCGCGGCATGGGCGAAGGCGAAATTCTCCCGGATTCCGCTACCCGGGCCTGATGTTCCGCCCTCGGTCCGCCGTCCCCCGGCAATCCCTTACCCGCGGCCGCCGCGAAGCACGACGACGTTGGCGAGGTCGTTCTTCTCGAACTCGGCCCAGTAGCGTTCCTCGATCTTCTTGAGCGCGTCCTCCTCGGAGGGCGGCGGTTCGACGCCCGGCGTCTCGAGCGCGCGTTTCGCCGCGGCGCCGGCGTGGTCGCGGTCGGCGAGGCGCTGGACGAGTTCGTGCCAGAAGGCGTCGTTTTGGAAGTCGAGCTGGATCTCCTTCATGCGCTCGTCCTCGGCGAGTTTGCCCGAGGGTTGGAGCGTGCCGTCGCCGCGCTCCTCCACGAGGTCGGCGCAACCCATCTCGGTCGCCAGCTCCATCAGCCGCTGGTCGAGGGCGAAGTAGCGCTTGGCCGCGGCGGTGTCCTCGCCCTGGTAACCGGTGACGGCCCACATGCCGAGGTGGACGAGTTCGAGGAGCTGGCGGTATTCCTTCGCGGTGAACGAAACTTTCATGGCGAAGGCCAACGGTTGCCCGCGCCCCGCGCCCCGCAAGCGCGAAGTGGGCGCGCGGATGCGCCTCGAAGGCAACCGTTCGTAGATTGATCGCTTGCGATTTTCGGCGTGCCGGGTAGCCAGCTCATCGTGGTGGCAAACAAACCCATTACCATTGCGAGCCGCTTCTCGCCCGATGAACAGGCCGTGTTGCACCAAGGAGATTGTCTCGATCTGCTGCGCCATATTCCTGATCGAAGCGTGCGCCTGGTGGTCACCTCCCCGCCTTACAATCTCGGGAAGGCATACGAGCGCCGCCAGACAATCGCCGACTACCTTGCCTTTCAAACCCGGGTGATCGAAGAATCTGTTCGGACGCTTGTCGACGGAGGCAGCCTCTGCTGGCAGGTGGGCAATCACGTCCAAAAATCCACCTCAAGCTCGATTCTCCCGCTCGACATTCTCCTGTATCCGGCGTTTGCGAACCTGGGCTTGCGACTGAGGAACCGCGTGATCTGGCATTTCGAGCACGGGCTTCATTGCACCAACCGGTTGTCCGGACGCTACGAAACTGTGCTTTGGTTCACCAAGGGTGAGGCTTACTACTTCGACGTGGATCCGATCCGTGTCCCGCAAAAATACCCGGGCAAGAAATATTTCAAGGGGCCGCGCGCCGGCCAATATTCCTGCAACCCGCTCGGCAAGAACCCGGGCGATGTGTGGATCATCCCCAACGTCAAGAGCAACCACGTCGAGAAGACAGGCCACCCCTGCCAATTTCCCGTCGAATTGATCGAACGGCTCGTCTTGTCTCTCACCGCCCCCGGCGAATGGGTTCTCGACCCCTTCGTGGGCGTGGGCACCTCCATCGTGGCCGCCGTCCGCCACCAGCGCCGCGGCGCCGGAGCGGAGAAAGACGCCCGCTACGCCGCCATTGCACGCCAACGGATCGATCTGGCGCTGCGCGGCGAATTGAAGACCCGCCCGATGCAGAAGCCGGTTTTCAACCCAAAAGACGCCGGTCTCAATCTCACCACCGCCCCATGGGGCGGCTCCACGGGCACCTACGCCGAACCCACCGTTCGCCAGCTCAAGTTCTTCGAGCCGAAGTCCGAACGCACCCGCGTCAAATGAAGATTGCCCAGGTTTATTCGCACCTCAACGGACTCGAGTATCTTCTGGTGCACCGCAAGCCGCTCTGGACCGAAATTCAGCGCGTCATCCATGCCGTGGACGCCAACGCCTGCAAGACCAAGATCAGCCAAGAGAAGACCATGCGTGGCCGCCGGTTGTTCAGTCCCAGGGCGATGAACGCCGGATTTGAGTCCCTGCTGCGCGATCTGGGCTGGCGAGAGAGCCGCGTTGCCTACTGGGTCACGAAAGACGAGAAACTCATCCGCCGAATTGTCGCCAAGTCGGCCGCCGACCAGAAAGCGGAAATCGAATCCGCCGGGCTTGAGCCGATTTACAGCTACAACCAGACCGACTTTGTGAAGGACCGTGTCGCCCTCGAAGTGCAATTCGGGAAATATTCCTTCGTGGCCTACGATCTCTTCGTCAAACATCTCGCATTCTACGTTGGTGATCAGATCGATGTCGGTGTGGAAATCCTCCCGATGAAACGCCTGCAGTGCGAGATGTCCTCCGGCCCCGCCTATTTTGAAGGCGAGTTGTTCAATGTCATCCGCAACGGTCGCGGTGTGCCCGCCGTTCCGCTCGTGGTCATCGGCGTGGAGCCTTAGCGGCTTCGCCTGATTTCACGCGAACTCGCCGCAAGTCTGCAAACGTGCCGGCTGACCGGACGCGGCCTTGACCGGGCCGGGGGCGCTCCCTTCACTGCCCGACCGCTCCCCACATCCAGTTGGGGGCGCACCTTCCCGCCATGTCCAACAGCTCCGCCGAAATCCC
>PNKG01000004.1 GCA_013822585.1 Opitutus sp.
GTGCTGAGCCACACGCGCACGCCCTCGGCATCGAGCGCGGCGACGGCGCGACTCACGATCGGCCGGCCGAGGCCGGTGCGGCGCGATTGCACGCCGAGGAGCGAGAGATTCTCGAGGCTCGTGACGCAGGTGGGGCGCGACGGATCGGGATTGCCCGCGGCATCGATGCGCGTGCCGGGCGCGTCGGGTTGCGTCGTGCTGCGGATGACCAGCGCCGCGCCGCACTCGCGCAGCGGGATGATCGTGCGCGAGTGGAACATCCGGGTGCCGAAATACGCCAGCTCCAGCGCTTCGTCGTAGGAGAGCCGGTCGACCGGCGCCGCCTCGCGCACCAGGTTCGGATCGGCGGTCATGACGCCGAGCACGTCGGTCCACACGGTCACCGCCTCCGCCTTGAACAGCGAGGCGAGCAGCGTGGCGGTGTAGTCGGAGCCGTTGCGCCCGAGCGTCGTGGTGTGCCCGTCCCTGGTGCGGCCGATGAAGCCGGTCACGATCGGCACGACGCCTTCGAAGCCGGGTCGCAACGCCGCGAACTTCTCCGCGGTCGCAGCCTTGTCGACCGCGGCGTTGCCGAAGGCGGCGTCGGTCGTGACGAAGTCGCGCGCGTCGACCGCCTTCGCCGGACAGCCGCGCTCGGCGAGGGCGCGCGCGACGAGGGCGACGGAGATGCGTTCACCGGCGCTGATCACGGCGTCGAGCGACCGCGGCGAACACTCGCGCGTCAGCTCGATGCCGGAGAGCGTGCGCTCGACCGGGGTGAGCACTTCGTCGACGTCGGCCTTGAAGGCCCGCAGCCCGTGCGGCGTGAGCAACGGACGGGCGATCGTCACCGCCAGTTCGCGCACGCGGGCGAGTTCGCCGCGCGCCTGCGCGATCTCGCCGTCCGCGGCCGAGCGCGCCGAGAGGATCAGCCAGTCCGTCGTGTCGCCGGGGGCGGAGACGACCACGGCCAGCGGCCTGGGGGCCGCGGCGATGAGGCCGAGCACGCGCGGCAGCCGGCCGGGCGTGCCGACGGACGTGCCGCCGAACTTGTAGATCTGCCAGGAGGCGCTCATGCGGGGGGAAGCCGGAGGGCGCGGCGGACGATCCGGTCGAGCTGCCGCCATTCGAGGAGAAATGCGTCGTGTCCGTGCGGGCTGCGGATCGTGGCCCGCGCCACGCGGGCGCCGCCGGCCCGCAGCGCGCGGGCGAGCGCGACGGATTGCGCGGGGGTGAAGAGCTGGTCGCTGTCGACGTCGACCACCAGCGCCGGCGCCTTGATCCTCCGCAGGGCTGGGCCGCGGCCGCCCGGGAGCGGCCGGAACAGGTCGTGCGCATCCATCGCGTCGAGCTGCGACTCGTAGCAGTCCGCCGTGAACCGGCCGTGCAGCTTGCGGCCGTGGTGCTCGAGGTAGGCGCCGATGGTGCGCGCATCGTGTTTCTCCGCGAGCCCCGGTTCGGCGCGGTAGGTGAGCATCGCCAGCTGCCGCGCGACCTCGAGCCCGCGCGCGGCATGGCGCGGATAACCGGCATCGGCGCGCAGGAGACATCGCGCCACATGGTTCCAGCCCGCCACCCACGCGCTCGTCTGCGCCGTGGTGGCGATCGGCAGCAGCCGTTGGAAGCGGCGCGGCGCGAGCGCGGCCAGCGTGAGCACGATCATGCCGCCGAGCGAGCCGCCCGCCGCGAGGTGGACCTCGCGGACGCCGAGCGCGTCGAGCCCCTGCAGGATGGCGCGCGCGAGGTCGGGCGTCGTCAGGCGCGCGCGGCGGTGGCGCGGGAAGCCCGGCGCGCCGGGCGCGCTGCTGCCGTAGAAGGAGCCCAGATTGTTGAAACAAACGATGCGGTGCTTCGCCGGGTCGAGCGCGCGGCCGGGGCCGATCAACGGTTCCCACCAGCCGCCCGGACCGCCGGCCTGCGCGCTGCCGGTCAGCGCATGCACCAGCAGCACCGTGGGCACGTCGCGCCGCGGGGCCGCGGGCGTGTCGCCCCCGCGGCTCCACCACCAGGCGGCCGCGCGGTGCGCGCGCACCCGCCCGCCGCGCACAAGCGGGAGCGGCGGCAGCGACAGCAGGAACGTGTGCGGAGGGGTGGGCACGGGGCAATTGGACCGGTTCGGATTCCCCGCCTCAACGGCACGCCAAGTCATACCCCCGCCGCCGGCGCGGAAATATGACAGGGAATCGCCGCCGGTGACGCGGCGGCGCGTTGCCGCGCGGCACGCGCGGTGGGGCAATCGCGGCGTGTCCAGCTCCCCGCAGATCCCCCTCGGTCACCCGATCCCCGGCTCGCCGCACTCCGTCTCGTGCAGCCTGCCGCGGATGGCGGACATCGTCGGTTACGAGGAGCGCGATCCCGCCGTGCTCGGCGCGATGCGGGCCGGCTACCCGCGCTTCGCGGTGCATCCGTTCGTGCGTGCCCTGATCGAGGATGCCGCGCCGCAGGCGCGCGCCGGCGAGCAGGTCTGGCCCGTCCTTTCCGCCCGCGCCGCCGGAGCCCTCGTGCAACACCTCGGCGAGGGGCGCGTGTTCGAGGCGGACCGGGTCGTGTTCGTTGCGCACCGCGCCGACCCCGCGCTCGCGCAGCGGGCCAAGCTCTGGCTGCAGCACACCGGCGGGCTGCTCAGCTCGCGCGGGGCCGAGGACGCGCTCGGACGCCGCGGCCGGCGGGCGGGCGCCGCGCCGGAGCGGATCTTCGCCGGCGACGCGCGGGCCGAGGTGCGCCGCGTGCTCGGGCCGCTTTTCGCCGCGCCGCCGGAGCATCTCGTGCTCGCCGCCAGCGGCATGGGCGCGGTGCACGCCGCCTTCCGCGCCGTCGGCGCCGAGCAGGCCGCGCGCGGCCGCACCGCGTGGGTGCAGCTGGGCTGGCTCTACCTCGACACCCTCGCGCTGTTGAGGAAATTCACCGCCGATCCCGCGCGCGACCACCTCGTGCAACTCGACGTGACCGACCTCGCGGCGCTCGAACGGCTGTTCGCCGAGCACGGGCCCCGCATCGCCGGGGTGATCACGGAAATCCCGACCAACCCCCTGCTCCAGACCGGCGATCTCCCCGCCATCGCCTCGCTGGCTTGGAAGCACGGCGCGCGGGTGATCGCCGACCCGTCGATGGTCTCGCCCTTCAACGCCGACGTGCTCCCGCACGCAGACGTCGTCACGTTCAGCCTGACCAAATACGCCTCGCATGCCGGCGACGTGATGGCCGGGGCCGCGGTCGTGAACCCCGCCCGGCCCGGCGCGGAGGCCCTGCGCGCCGCGCTCGCGGCCCAGCTCGACGCCCCCTACCCGCGCGACCTCGCGCGACTGGCGGCCGAGATCGGATCGGCGCCGGCCGTCGTCGGGCAAATCAACCGCAACACGCCGCAGGTGGCGGATTTCCTCTCGCGCCATCCCGCGGTGGAGCGCGTCTGGTGGTCGCTGCAGGAGGACACCGCGGCGAACTACCGCCGCCTCGCGCGCCGGCCGGAGGCGTGCGGCGCGGTCATCTCCTTCACGCTGCGGAAGCCGCTGGCGGAATTCTACGATCGCGTCGCCCTGGCCAAGGGTCCGAGCTTCGGCATGAGCACGACGCTGCTTTGTCCCTACGTCTACCTCGCGCACTACGACCTGCTGCCCGGGCGCGGTGACGGGCGCGAGCTTGCGCAGGCGGGATTGTCCCCGGAATTGCTGCGGCTGTCCGTCGGCACGGAGCCGGTGGAGGGCATCCTCGCGGCGCTGGCCGCGGCGCTCGAATAGACGGGAAACACACAGCCCGCCCTCGGTCGGAGGACGGGCTGTGCACACATGCACTGATTCGAACCGCGGCATCCTGGCACCGGCCGGGCCGGCGCAACACTGGCCGAATGATCCGGGCCGGGGCCCGGATTAGCGCTGGCCCCGGGGCAGCGCAGCCCTTCAATGGCCGCTTTCATGGCTGAAATTCCCGTTCAAACTCTGACCGAAGAGGCGCCTTGGCGCGCCGGCCTGCGCAGCGCGCGCGCGACGGCGCTGCCGGGCTTGGTGCTCGTGGGCGCGGCGGCGGCGGCGGTGGTCAGCTATTACCATGTGCCGGCCGTGCACGCCGCGCTGGAGCAGCTGGCGGCGTTTCGCGTGCGGGGCGGGTTCTACTACTCGGCGCTCTCGACCTCGCTCTTCGCCGGGATCATCCCGTTCCTCTACCTGCACTTCAGCCCCTCGACCCGCGCCCGGCACCCGTGGCCGCACCTCGCGTTCTTCGCGCTGTTCTGGGCCTACAAGGGCGTGGAGGTCGATGGCCTCTACAAGCTGCAGGCCTGGATGTTCGGGACCGCGCCGGATTTCGCGACGATCGCCAGGAAGCTCGTGTTCGACCAGGCGGTCTACAACGGCATGTTCGCCGCGCCCTACGGCGTGCTGGTCTACGCCTGGAAGGACGCGGGTTTCCGCTGGGGCCCGCCGCTGGCCGACCTCCGCGCGCCGCGCTGGTATTACCGCCGGGTCTTTTCGGTCATGATCGCAGTGATGGGCGTCTGGATTCCGGCCGTCTGCTGCATCTACGCGCTGCCGCCGGCGCTGCAAATCCCGCTCAATTCCCTCGTGAACTGCTTCTGGGTCATCCTGTTTTCGCTGCTGACCGCCCGCGCCGCACCCGCCTGACCCGGCGCTTGGCCCGCAGAGCCGGCGGCTCCCGTCCGAAAATTCTGCTCGGAGCACGGACGCCGTTTGAAATAAGCCCGGCTCCGCCTACTCTCACCGCCATGCCCCTCCGCCGCTTTGCCACTCTCCTGCTCGCCGCCAGCGCGCTCCTCGCCGCGCCCGCCCCCGCCACGGCCCAGCCCGTGCGCAACGGCGCCGTGGCCGTCGAACTCGTCGCCGCCGACGCCTCCATCCAACCGGGCCGGCCGTTCTGGGTCGCGCTGAAGATGGACCACGACGAACACTGGCACAGCTACTGGATCAACCCCGGCACGGGTTATCCGACCTCGATCACGTGGACACTGCCGCCGGGCTTCACCGCCGGCCCGATCGTCTGGCCCGCCCCGCATGTGGTGAAGGACACCGCCGGCAAGGTCACCGGCAACGGCTATGAGGGCCGCGCGTTCCTGTTCACCCAGATCACCCCGCCGGCCGGCCTCGCCACCGGCTCCGACGTCACGCTGAAAGCCGCCGCCGAGTGGCTCATGTGCAAGGACTCGTGCATGCCCGGCGACGCCGAGGTCACGCTCGTGCGCCCGGTGAAGGCCGAGGCCCCCGCGCCGGACACGACGCTTGCGCGCGATTTCAACCGCGCCTTCGCCAACCTCCCCTCCTCCATCGCCAAGGAGTGGGCCTTCACCGCCCAGCGCGAGGGCGGCAAGGTCACGCTCCGCGTCACGCCGCGCCAGGCCGGCGCCGCCGACCCGGGCGCGCTGCACTACTTCGACGAGAACGCCGTGGTCGACTACGCCGCGCCGCAAACGCTGCGCAAGGACGGCAACACCTACGTGCTGGAGATGGCGCTCGCCGGCGAGGACACCGCCGCGCAGGCACCCGGCCTGAAGGGCGTGCTCGTGAGCACGGGCGGCTTCGGCCCGACGGGTCCGAAGGCCACGCCGGTCGACGAGCCCTTCGTCGTCCGCGAACCGGTGAAGGCCGGTGGTGAAAAGACCGCGTCAGCCTCCACCAACGGCAGCTCCGGCTCTCAACCCTCAACCCTCAACTCTCAACCTGCCTCGCTCCTCGGCACGCTCTTCCTCGCCTTCGTCGGCGGCCTCGTGCTCAACCTCATGCCCTGCGTCTTCCCCGTGCTGGGCATCAAGATCATGGGTTTCGTGCAGCAATCCGGCAGCGACCGCGCGAAGGTCGTGCAGCATGGCCTGATGTTCGCGCTCGGCGTGCTGCTGTCGTTCTGGGCGCTGGCGGGCGCGCTGCTCGCGCTCCGCGCCGGCGGCGCGCAGCTGGGCTGGGGCTTCCAGCTCCAGTCGCCCGGCTTTGTCTTCGGCATGGCGGCGTTCCTGCTGGTCTTCGCGCTCAACCTCAGCGGCCTGTTCGAGGTCGGCCTGAGCGCGACCGGCGCGGGCGCCTCGCTGCAGGGCAAGGAGGGTTTCGCCGGCTCGTTTTTCACCGGCATGCTCGCGACGCTCGTCGCGACGCCGTGTAGCGCGCCGTTCCTCGCCCCGGCGCTCGGCGCGGCGCTGACGCTCTCGGCCGTGGAATCGTTCGCGGTGTTCACCGCCATTGCCGCCGGCCTGGCGCTGCCCTACCTGCTGCTCTCGGTCTTCCCGCAGGCGATCAAGTTGCTGCCCAGGCCCGGCGCGTGGATGGAGACTTTCAAGCAATTCATGGCCTTCCCGCTCTACGCCACGGTCGGCTGGCTGCTCTGGGTGCTCGCCGCGCAGACCAAGGACGACGACTACGGGCTGCTCACGATCGTCTTCGCCTTCGTGCTGATCGCGATGGCGGCGTGGGCCTACGGGCGCTTCGGCCAGGCCTACGGCAAGCCCGGGCGGCGGATTTTCGGCCGGGGGTTCGCGGCGGCATTGCTCGTTGCCGGCCTCTGGCTGGGTTGGCCGAAGGACGCCGCCCCCGCGCCGGGCGCGACCGGCGCCGCGGCTTATCAGGTCGTCTGGGAAAAATGGTCGCCCGAAGCCGTCGCCGCCGCGCAAGCCGCCGGCAAGTTCGCCTACGTCGATTTCACCGCCCGCTGGTGCGCCACCTGCCAGACGAACAAGGCCACGGTGTTCGCGTCGCAGGATGTGCTCGCGGAGTTCGCGAAGAAGGGGGTCGTGCTCTTCAAGGCCGACTGGACGAACCGGGACCCGAAGATCACGCAGGAGCTCGCGCGGTGGAACCGTTCCGCCGTGCCGTTCAACCTGATCTACGCCCCCGGCAAGAAGGATCCCATCGTGCTCCCCGAGCTGCTCACGCCAGGCATCGTCCTCGCCAAGCTCGCCGAGGCCGCGCCGTGAGCCCCCGAAAAGTGTAACCTATTAGGTTACACTCTCTCTTGCGGAGTGCTCTGCGAGGGAGGGGCGGGGGGGCTCGGGCCGGGGCGGGGTGGGGCGGAGGGGAAGCGAGGCGGCGCTCAGCGCGCGGCGCGGAGCGCAAGCGCCTTCCAGAGCAGCGGCGGGTGGTTGGTGATGATGCCGTCGACGCCGAGATCGAGGAGCCGCAGCGCGGTGGCGACGTCGTCCACCGTGTAGACCCAGACGCGGAGGCCGCGGGCGTGGGCGGCGCGCACAGAATCGGGGCCGAGGTTCGCGTGGTTCCAAACGGCGATCGAGGCGCCGGCGGCGGCGAGCCGTTCGAGCTGTGCGGGGCCGAGGAGCTTGTCCGGTCCGGTGGGCGGCAAGCCGTCGCCGTGTTCCACCGGGCCGAGCGCGCCGAGCACCTGTTCGGGCGCGAGGGCGTGGAAGTCGCGGAGGTAGCTCCAATCGTAGCTTTGCACGACGACGCGGTTGAGGAGCCGGCGGCCGCGCAGGAACTCGACGCAGGTGCGGGCATCGCCGGCCTTGTGTTCGATGAGCGGCAGGGCGGCGGGGGCGATGAGGTCGAGCGCCTCGCCGAGGTCCGGCAAAACGGCGCCGGCGAAGCGCGCGTCGAACCAGCGGCCGGCGTCGAGCGTGCGCAGCTCGGCGAGGGTGCGGTCGGCCACGCGGTGTCGGGCGCCACCCCAGCGGGTGCGGGCGTCGGTGGTGCGGTCGGCAGTGGCATCGTGGATGACGACGAGCGCGCCGTCGCGCGTGGGGCGGTAGTCGAGCTCGACGAGGTCGGCGCCGGCGAGCAGGGCGGCGGAGAAGCTGGGGAGCGTGTTCTCCGGCGCGGCGCCGGAGTAGCCGCGGTGCGCGATGACGAGCGGGCGCGGGGATTTGAGCAGATCGGGTGCGGACGGCATCGCGGCGGCCACGGGCGCGAGGGCGCCGAGGGCGAAGAGGAGGCCGAGCCGCGAAAGGTGTTCAGGGTGCATCTCGGGGAGGGGCGGCGAGAACAACGGGGAGCAGGGTGGCGGCGCGGCGGCGGAGTGTTCCGGAGGCTCGGCGGAGATGGGGGAAAAACCCGGTCTGCCCATGGCTGCAGAGATCACAGCCAGGCGACTTGCCCGGATCATGCTCCCCCGTTAGGGCGTGAAACGCGGGCAGACCGGGAGATGATTCGCCGTGGAAGTCCTCCTTCGTGCGTGCGGGGGCGATCCGGCTCAGAAGGCGACCGTGGCGGTGAGGTTGAAGGCGCGGGGCTGGAGGTAGAGGTAGCTGGTGGGAACGGTGACGCGGTTGGGTTTCGAGATGTCGCCGTTCGGGGCGCGGAGGCCGGCGCCGATGTAGACGAGGCGGTCCTCGTCGAGCAGGTTGGTGATGGAGAGGGCGAGGTTGAGGGTGCGGCGGTCGCGGAGTTTGATCTCGTAGCCGAGCGTGCCGGTCATCGTGTAGTAGGTGGGCATGTAGACGCGGGTGGTGGCGTCGACTGCCGGGTCGTCGATGGCGGTGGCGGGGTTTGCGGGGTTGACGATGGTGTCGGCGCCGCGATTGCCGATGGCCTTGCGACCGATAAATTGCACGCCGGCGCCGACGCGGAGGTTTTTGAGGATGCCGCTGGGGAAGCGGTAGTCGGTGTAGAGGTTGGCGGTGAAGCGGGGCTGGTCGCTGTAGGTTTTCACGGTGGGGTCGCTGGTGCGCTTGAAGGTCTGGATGTCGTTCCAGGCGGTGGCGGCGGCGGAGGCGTCGGGGGAGCGGTTCGCGACGGGAATGGCGGTGTCGACGGTGGCGACGTTGCTGGAGTCGATCAGCACGCCGGCATCGAGGACGATCTGGCGGAGGGTGGATTCGTTGGCGTTGAGGTAGGCCCACTGCTGCTGATTGTCGTTCGAGGTGAGGGTCTCGGGGAAGCTCGCGTTGGCGCTGAGGCGCCAGTTCGGGGTGAGGTTGGCGACGATGTCGATTTCGTAGCCGTTGGCTTCCTGATCGCGGAAGTCGAAGGTGGGGGAGGGGACTTCGGGGAGGCCGCGCGTGTTGAGGCCGTTGGGGTCCTGGTTGCCGACGGGGTTGGCGGCGGCGAGGGTGGCGTATTTGCGGGTCTGGCCGGTGTTGTCGAAGGAGTTGTTGTATTGGACGGAGTAGTATTTGCCGAAGCTGGCGCTGAGGCGGCCGCCGAGGAGGGTGAAGCGCAGGCCGGCGTCCCAGCCTTCGCTCCTGCCGGGGGGCAGGGCGCTGCCGTTGATGGTGATGCCGGCGCCGGGGGGGTTGAAGGATTCGGCGAAGTTGCCGTAGGCGCTGGCCCAGGGGAGCAGGTGAAGGACGCCGCCGTAGGTGAGGGTGTCGACGGTGACGTCGATGCCCGGGGAGGAGAAGTCGTCGCGGAAGCGGTCTTGGGCGTATTGGGGGAGCGGGACGCCGTTGGCGTCGCGGGGGCGGGTGAGCGCGGGGAGGTTGGCGGTGCCGGTGACGTTGCCGTTGGCGTCGCGGGGGCGGTAGGCGAGGTTCCAGTAGTCGGCGGGGGCGAGGGGGCGGTAGTAGGCGGTCTGGCCGTTCCAGTTGGCCGGGTAGTCGGCGGCGACGGAGTTGGCGCTGCCGATCATGGTGTAGAGGTTGCGCTGGAGTTGGTCGCGGCGGGCGCCGGCGATGAGGTTGAGGCGGCCTTTGAGGAGCTTGGCGTTGAGGGCGGCCTGCAGGTAGGAGAAACTGGTGTCGGAGCGGCGGAAGTTGCCGGGGCTGCGCAGATCGAGGATCTTGGAGACTGGGTAGCTCTGGGTGGTGCCGGCGACGGGGTCGACGTAGCTGATTTGGTCGGGCACCGTCATGGGGGAGTTGAGCTGGTTCCAGTAGTAGCGGTAGTTGAAGAAGTCGGCGTTGGCGCGGCGGCGGATGTCCGGGTTGCGGTTCATCACGAAGTTGTAGCCGAGGACTTGGTTGTCGACGGTGCGGAAGCCGGCGATGAGGTTGGCGCGGAAATCGCCCCAGCGGGTGTTGTTGAAGACGAGGGCGGCGGCGGCGCGGGCTTCGGTGATCTCGTTCTTGTAGTAGTAGGTGGCGAAGATGGAGTCGCTGTAGACCTGGCCGAAGTTGGGGTTGGTGGCGCCGCTGGGGAGGGTCTTGTTGATGTCGATGTAGGCGGTGCCCATGCGGGAGGCGACGGCCTCGACCGTCTTGGTGGTGGAGACGCGGGTGCCGGCGACCTCGAGGAAGAGGTGCTCGCCTTGCTGGTGCTCGAGGAAGGCGGCGATCGAATCGAATTTGTATTCGAGGGTGGGCGCGTTGGGCTGGATGACGGTCCGGCGGGTCGGGCGGCGGAAAGGCGAACCGGCTTCGGCGAGACGGTAGAGGGCGTCCATGTCGTAGACGTTGCCGAGGAAGGGGCCGCCGTTGATGTTGAGGTTGGCGGTGGAGAGGGCGAGGACGCCGCCGACCGGCACGGCGGCGTTGGCGCCGCCGCCCTGGGTGCGCCAGGTGTTGGCCCAGTTGATGACGGTGCTGCCATCGGAGCCGGGCACGTAGAGCGGATAGGGGGAGGTGCTGGAGCCGACGCGGGCGATGCCTTTGGCGTCGGAGTTGGTGATGGTGGCGATGGGGGCGGCGACGGTGGTGGCGCCGTCCCAGCCGGAGACGCCGTCGCTCATGGTCTCGCGGCCCATGATGGTGCTCTGCTTGTAGGTTTCGTATTCGGCGCGCACGACCGTGCGCTGAAACGGGCGCCAGGTCGTGGTGAAGTGGACGCCGCGGCGGTTGTCGAATTCGAGATCGCGCCAGGTGTCGGCATCCTGCCAGAGGGTGTTGAGGCGGAAGGCGAGCTGGCCGTTGAGGGCGTAATTGCCGTCGAGGTTGAAGCGGTATTTGTTCCACGAGCCGATGAGCACGGAGGCTTTGCCGAAGCTCTTGTCGGTGCGGGCTTGCTTGGTCATGCCGATGACGGTGCCGCCGAGGCCGGAGGTGCCGATGAGGAGGGCGTTGGGGCCGCGGGCGAAGTCGATGCGCTCCTGGCTGTAGGTGTCGGAGTTCATGCCGAGCTGGAAGAAGTTGCGCTGCTGGCCGCCGGCGATGCGGAGGCCGCGGGACATGACGGAGGAGTTGGCTTCGCCGTCGTTGTAACGGTAGGAGCTGGTGTCCTGGAGGGGCAGGTAGGAGCCGACGGCCCAAGTCATGGCTTTTTCGGTGTCGAACAGGCTGAGGACATCGAGGAAGTCCCGGGTGATGACCGAGTAGGCGATGGGGGTGTCTTTCAGGTCGGTGGAGAGACGGCCGCCGGCGAGGGAGCTGGAAGCGACAAAACCGTCGTCCTTCTCGGTGACGACGGTGAAGGGGGAAAGCGTGAGGACGCCGTCGTCGCGGGGGGCGACGGTCGGTTCGGGGGCGCGCGGCGCGGGCGCGGGGTTTTCTTTCGGCGGAGCGGGTGGCGGCTCGCGGCGGAGGGTGAACGCGCCGGTCTTCACATCCTCGACGGCGGTGAGTCCGGTGCCGGCGAGCAGACGGTTGAGCGCCTCGCGCGCCGTCAGCTCTCCCTGCACCGCGGCGGTCCGCACGCCGGCCACGGTCTGGGCGGGGAAGACGATCTCGACGCCGCCTTGCTTGGCGGCCTGCTTCAAAGTCGTCGCCGCGTCGCCGGCGGGGACGTCGAAGTTCTTCCGCCGTTCGTTGGGCGCGGCGAAAGCCTGCGTGACGGCAATAAGCAGGAGAGCGAACGACGCCCAGCGGCGGGCGGCCGGGAAGCGGGGGATTTTTCTCATCGGGGTGCGGTGGGTTCGGCTACAAGACGGGCGGGCGGGCAAATCACGCTAAAGCCTGTTGCGCGGCGGGCGCCGGGGCGGGCTCGTGCCCGCCGCCCGCGGGGGCGTCAACGCGCGGCGTGCAGCGCGATGCGATCGCCCGCGCGCTCGGCGCGGATGGCGCCGTTGGCCTCGAGCAGGCGGACGAATCCTTCGACGTTGTCGGAACGGAAAGTCAGCATGATCGGGAGTGACGCCGGCGCATCGGGCGCCAGCACGAGCTGGGTCGTGTTGCGGAGGTTGAACTCGGCGACGACTTCGGAGAGCGGCGTGGAGTTGAAGTCGAGCAGGCGCGGCTGCCAGGCGAGGGCGCGCGCGATCTCGGCCGCGGAAACGGTCGCGACGGAGGGCGGGGCGGCCGCGGCGTCTGCGAGCGGCACGAGGGCGCGGCGGCCGGCCTCGAGCAACGGCAGCTCGGGCGCGAGCACGCCGGCGACGGGCGGCGGCGCCACGTGCACCTTGCCCTCGGTGACGAGGACTTCGACGGCGCCGGCGGCGAGGCGGACGTTGAATGCCGTGCCGACCGCGCGCACGGCCACGCCTTCGGCGCTGACGATGAACGGGCGCGCGGGATTCTTCGCCACGGTGAAAAACGCCTCGCCGTGGCGCAGCACGACGCGGCGCTCGCCGGCGGTGTAATGCACCTCGACCTCGGAGCCGCCGCGTAATTCCACCGTCGAGCCGTCTTCGAGCACGCGCTGGCTGTAGCGGGGCGCCGTCGCCAGCGCCGCGGGCGCAGGCGCGGGTTTTTCCCAGAAGACCGCCACCGCGAACGCCGCGGCGGCGGCGAGCGGCACTCCCCAGCCGAGGGCGACCCGCCAAGGACGGCGCGGCCGCGGCTTGGCCAGCAGATCGGGGTTGGGTTCCGCGCTATGCTCGGGCCGCCATTGCGCGAGCAAGTTGAACTCCTTCCAAGTGCGCTGGTGCTGGGCCAAGCGCTCGCCGTGCCGGGGGTCGGCTGCAAGCCAGTGGAAAAACTCGTCCTGTTCGGCCGCGGTCAGACCGCGGTCGCGCCGGACGACCCAGGCGGCGGCGGCGCGGTCGATGCGCTCGGTTTCGGCGCTTTTCGTCGGATCCGTCACGGTGAACTCCTTTCGCGCCGGTATTTCGCCATGAACTGCGTGCATTTCTGCACCCCGATCGTGAGCTGGGCGGAGACCGTGTGCTCGGAGATGCCGAGCCGCCGGGCGATGTCGGACTGCGACAGGCCGTAGACCTTGCGCAGGGTGAAGACCTGGCGGCAGCGGTCGGGCAGGGATTGGATGGCTTCGGTCAAGAGTTCGAGTTCCTGGTTGCGGGCGACGGTCTCGGCGACGTCGTCGGCGTCATACAAGACGTCCCAGCCCTCGGCATCCACTAAAGGGGCGGAGGGCGCGACGTGCCGGTGGCGGATGCGGTCCAGCGCGAGATTGCGGGCGGTGGCGAAGAGAAAGGCCTTCGGCGAGTCGAGGCGCCCCCGGGCATGGGCGCGCAGCACGCGGAGGAAAGCCTCCTGCACCACGTCGTCCAGCTCCAGGCCCGAGGGGAAACGGCTGCGCAGCCACGCGCGGAGCATCGGCTCGTGCGGCAGCACGTGCGCGGCGAACCAGTGCGAATGGGGGGAGTCCTGGGGCAAGGGAGGGAGATCGGGCTGGCCAACCTTCCTAGACGTTTCACCGGCCCGGAGACACCAAGGAAATCTGCTTCGTTGTTTCCTTGGCGGCGCAAATCCGCCATCGCTGGGGCCCCGTGAGAGACCCCGCGCACACCCAATCCGTCGGCCTGCTGCTGCTCGCCGCGCTCTGCTGGAGCATCGGCGGAGTGCTGATGAAGCTGGTGGACTGGCCGCCGTTCGCCGTGGGCGGCGGGCGCGGCTTGGTCGCGGCGCTGTTCCTGCTCGCGGTGACGTGGCGCGAGCGGCCGCTGCGCTGGGGCTGGCTGCCGCTGGCCACGGCGCTGGCCTACACGGGCTGCACGCTGCTCTTCGCCGCGGCGACGAAGCTCACCACCGCCGCCAACGCCATCCTGCTCCAATACACCGCGCCCGCCTACGTCGCCCTGCTCGGCGCGTGGGTGCTGCGCGAGCACCCGACACGCGCGGACTGGCTGACCATCGCCGCGGTGTTCGCGGGCCTGGGCGTGTTCCTCTACGACGGCCTGCGGCTCAACGACGTCGCCGGCATCCTGTTCGCCATCGCCAGCGGCGTGAGCTTCGCCGTCATGATCGTGCTGCTGCGCCTGCAAAAGGACAACGCGCCGCTCGGGGCGATCATCGTCGGCAATTTCCTCGGGTTTCTCATCGGGCTGCCGTCCATGCTGGCCGCGCCGCTGCCGGACGCGCGCAGCCTCGGCGCGCTGCTGCTCCTCGGCTGCGTGCAGCTCGGTTTCGCCTACCGGCTCTACACCCGCGCCATCCGGCACGTCACCGCGCTGGAAGGCGTGCTCATCCCCGTGATCGAGCCGATCCTCAATCCGATCTGGGTCATGCTCGTCGTCGGCGAAAAACCCACGGCGCTCTCCCTGCTCGGCGGCGGGATCGTGCTCGCGGCGGTCACGTGGCGCGCCGTCGCCTCGCTCCGCCGGTCGCCGCCGGAGGTGCGGCCGGGGTGAAGGGGGCCGCCGACTCCGACCCGCGCGAAGGCGTGGTGCTGTTGCACGGCGTGGCGCTCTCGGGCTGGGTGATGCGGCCGCTGGCGCGCGCGCTCGGGCGCGCCGGCTACCGGGTGGTGAACCTCGGTTATCCCTCGCGCACCATGCCGGCCGCGCAGATCGCGGACCGGTGGCTGCCGGACGCGCTGCGCGCCCACGCCGTGGCGCGGGCGCCGCGCCTGCACTTCGTGGTCCATTCGCTCGGCAGCCTCGTCATGCGCCTCCACCTGCGCCGCCGCCGCCCGGCGAACCTCGGACGCGTGGTCATGCTCGGCCCGCCCAACCACGGCAGCGCCGCGGCCGACCACGCGAGCCGGAACGGATTTCTGCGGTGGCTGATGGGCGTCAATCTCGGGCCGCTCGGCACGGGCGCCGGCTCGCTCGCCGCGCAGCTCGGCCCGGCGGACTTCGAGGTCGGCATCATCGCCGGCACGGGGCGCCTCAATCCGCTGTTCAACGGCGTGTTGGCCGGCCACCGCCACGACGGCGTTGTGACGCTGGAATCGGCGCGGCTGGAGGGCATGGGCGACTTCCTGGTCGTGCCGCATTCGCACACGGCGATGCTCTGGCGGAGCGGCGTGATCGCGCAGGTGCTGGCCTTCCTGCGCGACGGCCGGTTCGCGCGGCCGTGACCCACGGCGCCGCGCCAGTGCCCGGGAGCAGTTGTAACCTATTAGGTTACATTGGCATCATCCTTTCTGAGGGAGCCGGTGGATTTGTAACCTAATGGGTTACAACTGAAGAACCGGGGCCGCGGCGCGGAACGCGGCTTTCGGCATCGCAGGTCAGGGCGTTGCGGGTTTCGGCGGGCGGAGCTGGATGAGGATGTTGGCCGCCGTGATCAGGCCGCCGCCGAGCAGCAGATGCCAGGTGAGCGACTCGTTCGGATAGTTGAAGCCGGCCCAGGCCGAGAGCAGCCCCGGCAGGAAGAGGGCCATGACCGAGGTGAAGATCGGCTCGGTGCAGTAGATCAGCCCGGCCTCGGTTGCGGTGATGGCGGGCTGCCACTTGTTCATCAGGGTGAATGACCCGATGGTGCAGAAGCCCGTGAGCAGCACCGTGAACGCGAGCCAGGGCATGTGCGTCCAAGGCACGAGCACGTCGGCCGGCGACGGGGCGCTGAGCAGGGCCATCGTGGAAAAGACCGCCGCCTCGGCGCCGAACATCACGGCGGTGACGGGGAGCGCGCGGTTGCCGGCGTAACCCTTGTTCTCAAGCACGAAGATCTGCCACATGAAGAAGCCGGAGCTGATCAGCGTCTCCAGTTCGCCGCGCCCCAGATGCAGGGTGCGGAAATTGAAGCCCGAGAGGATCGCGACGCCGGCCAGCACGAGCACGCTGCAAATCCAGACGACCGGGCGCGGCCAGTGGCGGGCGCGCACCGCGACGCAGATCGGGATCATCAGGGCGTAGAACTGGGTGAGGAAGGCCGAGGTCGAGGCGCTGGTGAATTGCAGGCCGTCGGTCTGGAGGAGCATGCCGCAGGAGGCCGACGCGCCGAGGAGCAGGCCCTGCCGGATCTCCGGGCGCGTGATGTCGGCGAGCTGGCGCCGGGCGATGGCCCACAGGAACGCCCCGCCGAGGATGAAGCGCGGCGCGATGCACATCGCCGTGATGAACCAGGTGCTGCTTGCCGGCAGGAGCTGCGCGTGCGCGGAGCCGATGGCCTTGATGAGCGGGAAGCTGATGCCCCAGAAGAAATTCGCCAGCAGCAGCATCCCGAGTGCGGTGGTGTGCGGGGCGCGGGCGTTCATGGGCAAAGCAGGGGGCGTAGGCGCGGGCGCGGGCGGCGCTAGAGGAGATTTTTCAGCACGGCGTGGCCGAGCGTGTCCCGGAGCGGTTTTTTCAGCATGGCACGGAGGCAGCCGCGGAGTTCGTCGCGCAAGGCCGGGGGAACGCTCACGCCGATGAGGCCGACCACTGGCGCGGACTCCGCCCCGGCCTGCCGGCGGATCAGCTCGGGCCAGCGCGAGGCGTCGCGCGTGGGCACGTCGACCACCAGCACGTCGTGATCGCGCGCGGCCGGCAGGGAGGCCAGGCTGTCGCAGGCCTGGACCCTGAGCCCCCAGCTCTCGAAGAGCCGGGTGTAATGGCGGCGGGCCCGGGAGTTGGCCGAGACGACCCTGACTTTCTTCGGCGGCAAGGCGGGCAAAGGCGTGGCGACCTCGAGCACGCGGACGGGCAGGTGGAACCTGAAAACCGAACCGGCGCCGGCCGCGCTCGCGACCTCGATCTCGCCCTCCATCAGATGCACAAGGCTGCGGCTGATCGCCAGGCCGAGGCCGGCGCCGCCGTGCCGGCGTGTGCTGGAGGTGTCGATCTGGCTGAACGGCTTGAAGAGACGGTCCTGCTTGTCCGGGGCGATGCCCACGCCGGAATCGCGCACGGTGAATTCGAGCCGCGCGCGCGCGCCGGCCGGCCCCTCGGGCGGCTTGCCGGCCACCTCCACTTCGACCTCGCCAGCCGGGGTGAACTTGATGGCGTTGCCCAGCAGGTTGACCAGCACTTGCCGGAGGCGGCCGGGATCGGCCATCACGTGGGCCGGCACGTCCGCGCCGATGGAGACGAGCATCTCGAGCTGTTTCTCCGCGGCGCGGGCCGAAAGGAGCTCGACGGCCTCCTCGACGACGAGCCGCGGCGAGCAGACTTGGAGATCCAGTTGCATGCGGCCGGCATCGAGACGCGAGTAGTCGAGCAGCTCGTTGGTCAGCGTCAGGAGCGCCTCGCCGCTCTTGCGGATCGTGTCGACGCAGTCGGCCTGCTCCCCCGAGAGGGGCGTGTCCTGCAGGAGCGTGGCGAACCCGATGATGCCGTTGAGTGGCGTGCGCAGCTCGTGGCTCATGACGGCGAGGAACTCGCCCTTCGCGCGGTCGGCCGACTGGGCCTGGTCGCGCGCGACGCGCAGGGCGTCCTCGGCGCGCTTCACATCGGTGATGTCGTCGAGCACGGCGAGCAGGTTGGTCACGCGGCCGTCGGGCGCGCGCACGGGGGAGAAGAAGGCGCGGGCGGGAAACACCTCGCCGTTGCGGCGCCGGATGCGGATCTCGCCCTGCCAGCTCTCGCCTGCCAGGAGGCGGCGGAGCAGCTCGGCGCGATCGACCTCGGCGGCGTCGGCCGGCAGCAGCTTGCCGCTCGGCTGGCCGACGAGCTCCTCGCGTTTGTAGCCGGTGATGGCCAGGCAGCCGTCGTTGACGTATTCGATGATCCGTTCCGGCGTGGTGATGAGCACGGCGGAATGGCTTTGCTGGATCGCGGCGGAAAGGCGGTGGATCTCGCGGTTGAGATGGCGCTCGTGGCGGACGAGCTGCCAGATGCCAAACGGCAGGCCGAGGAGAAGGAACGCCAGCCCGCCGCTTGTGAGGCCGGCGATCACCAGCTCGCGGCGCCAGCTGGAGGAATCGACATCGAGGCCGAGCACGACGCGCGGCGCGCCGGGCAGCGGCCGGTCGCCGACCGGGGCATACGCCGTCACCCACTCGCCGAACGAGTCGCGGAGCGGGCCCTCGATGCTCGGCTGCTGGTCGCGCAGGATCGATTGCAGGCCCGGCGAGTTCAGGGCCTCGGGGTAATCGTCGCCCGGCAGCGAAACCTCGGGCGACTCGGGCGACTCCGAATCGGCCAGAAAGACCACCCGGCCGGGTTCGTCGGTGGTCCGGAAGAGATAGACGAACCGCACGCCCGATCCCGCCGCCTGCAGGCGCATCAGCCGCTCCTTCACCGCGCGGTAATCGGCCGCGTCGAGGTCGGCCCGCGTGCCGGTCAGCGCGGAGGTGTCCCCGGTCATGAAGGCCACCGCGCAGCGCCGGGCCTGCTCGATCAGCGCGTGATGGAGGCGGACCCGCCGCCGCTCCGCACTCCACCACCCTGCCGCCGCCGCGATCAGGAGGATCGCGAGCCAGACGAGGATGGGACGGACGGTTGTCCAGGAAACGCGCACGGCGGAAAGATGGGGTGGAGCCAATTCCGCCCGCGAATCCCGCGCAAAACAAAACCGCCGCGGATCGCTCCGCGGCGGTTCATCGAAAAGCGTTCGGGCTCCGTGTCAGGACACGTGCTTCGACACGAGCTTGGTCATGTCGAACATGGAGACCTGCGCCTTGCCGCCGAACACGGCCTTGAGGGCGTCGTCGGCGTTGATCATGCGCTTGTTCTTCTTGTCCTGGAGGCCGTTCTTCTTGATGTAGGCCCAGAGCTTCTTGGTCATTTCCGTGCGGGGAAGCGGCTTCGAGCCGACGACCGCGGCGAGAGTGGCGTCCGGCGTGACCGGGGCCATGAACTTTGCGTTGGGTTTGCGAGCAGATTTCTTTGCCATAGTGCTTCCCGTATTAGAACCGCACCGGGGCGATGCAATGATTTTCTAGAGGGGAAATCAGATTTTTTCAGAGGAGAAACGCGCTTGAATTTCCTCTCGCCGCACGGCAGGGGCCGCCCCAGGTTTCCGGGCGATGCGGTTCCCGGCGGAATTTCCCGTGATCGAAACGCCGCGCCTCGTGCTCCGCGGCTTCGACCTCACCGATGCGCGCAACGTGCAGCGGCTCGCCGGCGCGCGCGAAATCGCGGACACCACCGCCCAGATCCCGCACCCCTACGAGGACGGCCTCGCCGAGCAGTGGATCGCCGCCCACGCCGCCGACTGGGCCGCGCACCGTGCCCTGCCGCTTGCGGTCACGTTCCGCCAGTCGGGCGAGCTGGCCGGGGCCGCCGGCCTGACCTTCGCCGGGGAGCATGCCCGGGCCGAGCTCGGCTACTGGATCGGCGTGCCCTTCTGGCGGAACGGGCTCGCCACCGAGGCGGCGGGCGCGCTGGTGGATTTCGGGTTCCGCGTCCTCGGGCTCAACCGCGTGCAGGCGCATCATTTCGCGCGCAACCCCGCCTCCGGCCGCGTGCTGCTCAAGCTCGGGATGAAGCGCGAGGGCGCCAGCCCGCGTTTCCTTTGCAAAAACGGCCGCTTCGAGGATGTGGTTTTCTACGGCGTGCTGCGCCGCGACTGGCCGGGGCTGGGCGACATCCCGCCGGGCTGAGCGCGGCGGCGGCGGGACCGAATGCGGCCTTGCCCCGCGCGCCCGCCGGGGCAGAATGCGCCGCGTTGGCTCGGTTGTTTGTCAGACTACCCCGCTACGCAGAATCGTCAGGTGAGCGCCGTGGCCGTGTTCGATGATGGTTTGAATCCCGGCAGTCGGGAACGGGCGGACAGGAAGCAGCACCGGTCGCATACTCCCATGGACAACAGCAAGCTCTACGTCGGGAACATCCCGTTCGCCACCACCGCGCAGGACCTCGAGGCCCTGTTCGGCCAGGCCGGCACCGTCAGCGTGGTCGAGATCGTCTTCGACAAATTCACCGGCCGCTCGCGCGGCTTCGCCTTCGTCACCATGGGCAGCCCCGCGGAGGCGCAGAAAGCCGTCGAGCAGTTCCACGACCACGACATGGGCGGCCGCAAGATCGCGGTGAACATCGCCCGGCCGCGCGAGGAACGCCCGCCCCGCGAGGGCGGCGGCTTCGGCGGAGGCCGGGGCGGCGGACGCGGCGGCCCGCGGCGCTTCGGCGGCGGCGGATTCCGCGGGGGCGACCGCGGCGGACGCGACTACGGCGACCGCGGATGACCGCCCGGTCCATGCCCTTCCGGCCGGAGGCTGGCGCCTCCGGCTTTTTCATGCCCGCGACCGACCGGGGCTTCCAGCCCGGGGGCCGGCGGACTTCGGTCTTGCGCGGAAACTACGGATACGTTTTGGGTTTCCTCAGACTATGGCCGTTTCCCCCCCCATTGCCGCTCCCTCCGGCCGCGACCGCATCGTGCAGGCCGCGCGCGCGCAGCTCTTCCTCCGGGGCTACAGCGCGCTGACGATGGACGAGCTCGCCGTCGACCTCGGCATGAGCAAGAAGACCCTCTACCAGCATTTTGCCGGCAAGGAGGAGCTCGTGCGCGCCGCCATCGAAGCCTTCGCCCGCGAGGTCCGCACCGAGGCCGACCGGATCCTCTCCGACCGCCGCCTGACCTTCGCCGAGAAGCTCCGCGGCTTGACGGGCGGGCTGTTGCAACGCCTGTCCCAGCTCTCGCCGCACCTTTTCCGCGACCTGCAGCGCTTCGCCCCCGTCCTGCACGAGCTCGTGCTCGAGCTGCGCCGGAAGAACATCCCGCTGATCTTCGGCCGGCTGATCGAGCAGGGCCAGGCGAACGGCAAGGTGCGCGACGACATCGACCCCGGCTTCGCCGCGGAATTCCTCCTCCACGCCATGCAGGGCCTGATGCAGCCCCAGAGCCTCGATCACCTCCGGCTCGCCCCGCACGAGACTTTCGAACGCGCCATGAACCTCTTCTTCGGCGGGCTCCTCACCCCCGCCGGCCGCAAAGACTATGAAAAACTGTTCGGTCGCTAGACTCCTTGTCGCCGTCGTGACCGTGGCCACGCTGTCGTCCTGCCGGCGCGCCCCGGCGCCGGGCCAGTGGCAGGGCTACTTCGAAGGCGAGTTCGTCCACATCGCGGCCCCGCTGGCGGGCCGCCTCGAACACCTGGCCGTCACCCGCGGCTCGCGCATCGCGGCCGGCGCGCCGCTCTTCCGGCTCGAACAGGCGGCCGAACAGGCGACGCACCGCGAGGCGACGGAGCGCCTCCGGCAGGCCGAGGCCCGCCTCGCGGACCTGACCAAAGGGCAGCGGCCGAGCGAGCTCGCCGCCGCCGAGGCCCGCGTCGCCCAAGCCGCCGCCGCCGCCGACCTCTCCGCCCGCGACCTCGAGCGCATCGCCAAACTCCACTCCTCGGGCGCAGTGAGCGACGGCGACCTCGACCGCGTCCGCCTCACGCACGAGGCGAACCGCAACCAAGTCGCCCAAGCCGAGGCCCAGCTCGCCACGGCCAAACTCGGCGCCCGCACCGATGCCCTCGCCGGCGCCGAGGCCGAGGTCGCGGCCGCCCGCGCGGCAGTGGAACGCGCGGCGTGGAGTCTCGCCCAAAAATCCCCCTCCGCCGCGACCGGCGCGCTGGTCTACGACACCCTTTACCGCGAAGGCGAATTCGTGCCCGCGGGTTCGCCCGTCGTCTCGCTGCTGCCGCCGGGACACCTCAAGGTCCGTTTCTTCGTGCCCGAGGCGGAATTCGCCGGGTTGAAGACGGGCGGCACCGTGCGTGTGGCCGTCACCGGCCTCGCCGCCCCGCTGGAGGCGCGCATCACCTACCTCGCACCGCAGCCGGAATACACGCCGCCCATCCTCTACAACCGCGAGAACCGCGCGAAGCTGGTCTTCATGGTCGAGGCGCATCCTGTCGACCCGGCTGCCGCGCGCGATTTCCATCCCGGCCAGCCGGTCGACGTGCGCCGCTGATGAGCACGGACGCCCAGGATTTCGTCATCGATGTCGCCGGCATCACCAAGCGGTTCGGCGACAAGACCGTCGTCAACGGCATCGACTTGCAGGTGCGGCCGGGCGAGATCTACGGCTTCCTCGGCCCGAACGGCAGCGGCAAGACGACCTTCATCCGCATGCTCTGCGGCCTGCTCAC
Source organism: Opitutus sp. (assembly GCA_013822585.1). Classification (GTDB taxonomy): domain Bacteria; phylum Verrucomicrobiota; class Verrucomicrobiia; order Opitutales; family Opitutaceae; genus Didemnitutus. The sequence continues at coordinate 21,795 of PNKG01000004.1, forward strand.
GCCCGACGGCGGCCACGGCACCTGCCTGGGCTACGACGTGCTCCGCCAGCAGCGCGAGATTCGCACGCATGTGGGCTACATGACGCAGAAGTTCAGTTACTACGAGGACCTGAGCATCCGCGAGAACCTCGACTTCATCGCCCGCGTCTACGACGTGTCGCGCCGCCGGGAGGCCGTCGGCCGCGCGCTCGAACGCCTCGGCCTCCAGGGGCGCAGCGCGCAGCTCGCCGGCCAGCTCTCCGGCGGCTGGAAACAGCGCCTCGCCCTCGCCGCCTGCCTCATCCATTCGCCCAGGCTCCTGCTGCTCGACGAACCGACGGCCGGCGTCGACCCGAAGGCGCGCCGCGACTTCTGGGACGAAATCCACGCGCTCGCCGCCGACGGGCTCACCGTGCTCATCACCACGCACTACATGGACGAGGCCGAGCGCTGCCACCGCCTCGCCTACATCGCCTACGGCAACATGCTCGCGCGCGGCACAGTGCACGAGGTGGTCGCCAACGCGCAGCTCACGACTTGGGAGGCGACCGGCCCCGGCCTGCACGAGATTGTGGCGCGCCTGCGCGGCCGGCCCGGTGTCGAGCAGGTCGTGCCCTTCGGCAACACCCTGCACGTCTCCGGCCACGACCACGCCGCACTCGAGGCCGCCATCGCGCAGGTGCGCGACCCGCGCCACGCCTGGCGGCGCGTCGCGAGCAGCCTGGAGGACGTGTTCATCTGCTTGATGGATCACGCCAAGGACAACTTCAAATGATGCGCCGCCGCCCCACGCGCCCGCCCGCCGCTTGTAACCTATTAGGTTACACCAGCACTCGTTTCACACGGCGCGGGACGTGCGCTTGTAACCTAATAGGTTACAAGCGGCGGGCGTTACGGGCCCACGGGGGCGGGAGGCACGACGCATGAGCCGCTTCAGCTTCTCCCGCTTCTGGGCCGTCGTGCTCAAGGAATTCGTGCAGATGAAGCGCGACCGCGTGACCTTCGCCATGATGGTGGGCATCCCGCTGATCCAGCTCATGCTCTTCGGGTTCGCCATCAATTCCGACCCGAAGCACCTGCCGACCGCCGTGCTGAGCGCGGACAACGGCCCGTTCGCCCGCACGCTCGTGTGGGCGATGCGCCACAGCGAGTATTTCTCCGTGGTGCGCGAGGTGCGCAGCGAGGCCGAAGCGCGGGAGCTGCTGCAGCTCGGCCGGGTGCAGTTCGTGGTGAACATCCCGGTCGACTTCTCGCGCAAGGTCCTCCGCGGCGAACGCCCCGCCCTGCTCCTCGAGGCCGACGCCACCGACCCGGCGGCCACCGGCCCGGCCGTGGCCGCCGTGCGCGCGCTGGCGGGCAATGTGCTCGACCGCGATCTCAAGGGCCCGCTCGCCGGGCTGCGCGACCGCGCCGGCCCGGTCGACCTGCGCCTCCACGCGCACTACAACCCGGAGAACATCACCCAATACAACGTCGTGCCCGGCCTGATGGGCGTCGTGCTCACCATGACGATGATCATCATCACCGCGCTGGCCATCACCCGCGAGCGCGAGCGCGGCACGATGGAGAACCTCCTCGCCACACCGGTCCGCCCCCTCGAGGTCATGGCCGGCAAGATCCTGCCCTACATCATCGTCGGTTACGTGCAGCTCTCGCTCATCCTCCTCGCCGCGGTCTTCGTCTTCCGCGTGCCGCTGATGGGCAGCGTGCCGCTGGTCTACGCCGTGGCCCTCGTCTTCATCGCGGCCAACCTGGCCGTGGGCATCACCTTCTCCACCCTCGCGCAGAACCAGCTGCAGGCGGTGCAGATGGCGTTCTTCTTCTTCCTGCCCTCGATCCTGCTCTCCGGCTTCATGTTTCCGTTCCGCGGCATGCCCGAGTGGGCGCAGACGATCGGCTCGGCGCTGCCGCTGACGCACTTCCTGCGCATCGTCCGCGGCATTTTGCTCAAGGGCAACGGCGTCGCCGAAATCCTGCCCGAGCTCTGGCCGATCGCGCTGTTCATGGCCGTGGCGATGACCATCGGGCTGAAGCGCTACCGGCAGACCCTCGACTGAGCCCCGTTCAGCGCGCGAGGAAGCGCCGCTCCCATTCCGGCACGGGCAGCGGCGCCGGCCGGTATGCGCCGAAGAGCCGGTAACGGAAGCGCGCGACGAGCTTGTAGACGGCGTCGCGCCCGGCGCGCGGCACCGCGCGCAATTCCGCCAGCGGGGCGACCCATCCGCCGGCAACCGCGCAGGCCGCGAGCACGGCGTCGGTGCGCACGAGGTGGCGTCCGGGCGCGGGCCGCGTCCAGTCGGGCACGAAGACCAGCGTGTCGGATTTCCCGGCCGGCAGCCCCTGCGCGCGCAGGAAGGCCTGCGCCGGCGGGCTCTGCAGGGGCGCGAACCTCAGCACGCCGGCGCGGTCGGCGCGCAGCAACAGGCGCACGCAGGCGTGGCACAGGCCGCACTCCCCGTCGTAGAGCAGCACGGGCTGCGGCGGGGGGTGGGCGGTGTCGCTCATCGGCGGATCAGTTCTTCGCCGGCAGTGAGGCGATGTGCACGGTCTGCGTCGGGAAGGCAAAGGAGAGGCCGCGGGCCTCGACCGCGCGCATGATGGCGAGGTTGAGGCGCTGGCGCACCTGCATGTGCTGGGCGAAGTCGGGGCTCTTCAGCACGTAGACGATCCAGATGTCCATCGACGAGGCGCTGAAGTCGCGGAAGTAGACGTGCGTATCTGGCGCGTGGACCGCCGGGTCGCTCTCGATGAGGCGCCGGATCTCGGCCACGAGGCCCTCGAGCTGATCGGCCTTGGCGCCGTAGGTGAGGCCGACGACCTGCTCGACGCGGCGCGCGGTGAAGCGCGAGAGGTTGACGATCGACTCGTTGGCGACGGTGCGGTTCGGGACGGTGACGAGGGAACGGTCGACCTTGCGGATCTTGGTCGAGCGGAGGCCGATGTCCTCCACGGTGCCGGTGTGCGAGCCGATGGTGACAGTCTCGCCGATGCGGAAGGGCTGGTCGGTGGCGACGACCACCGAGCCGAAGATGTTGGCGATGGTGTCCTGCGCGGCGAGGGCGAAGGCCAGGCCGCCGATGCCGAGGGCGCCGAGGGCGGCCTTCACGTCGTAGCCGAGGCTCTGGATCGTGACGAGCACGCCGAGGACGACGAAGAGCGTGATGAGCGTCTTTTTGATCCAGGGCATGAAGGCCGCGACGCCCATCTGTTTTTCGACGGCGATTTCGTGCGCGTGCTCGAGGATGGCGTTGAACGCCCGGTAGAGACCCCAGAAGATCGCGACCGAGAAGGCGACCGTCGACCCGAGGGAGAGGTAATGGTCGGTGTTGCCCGAGAGCTTCAGCACCTTGAGCGAGGTGAAGATGCCGAAGAGCATCACGAACGTCGCGGCGGGGCCTTCCATCGCGGGGAAGAGCTTGTCGTCGAGCGTCGTTTCGGTGCGCGAGGCGAGTTTCTTCAGGTAATGGAACACGATGTTCGTGACGACGCGCCGCAGGAGCACGCCGCCCACGAGGAAGCCCGCGGCGATGACGTAGTGCGCGAGGGTGTTTTCGCCGGTGTTGGGCACATGGAACGCCGCGAGCACGACATCGACCAGATGTTCGAGGAAGTCGCCGGCCGGCGGGAGCGGCGCAGGGGTGTCCGCCGGCGCCGCGGTTTGGGCGAGCGCCAGGACGGGGGCCATCGGTGCGGTGGCGGCGAGGAGGCGGCGGGAGCGGAAATTGAACGCCGCCCTTCCGCCCGCGCTCCTCCCCGGAGCAAGCTCCGGGGAGGGCGGATTCTCGCCGGCGCCCGGCACGACGCGCGGCTTGCCCAGCCCCGCTGGCGCGGGACTGGCCGGGCGGTGTCCTAATCTCACTTGGGAAAGCCCGCAGCAAGCTGCGGGGAATGGGGCGGCATTCATGGGAGGAAGCTGTCTCTAGAAAAGCCGGCGCCGGGTGTTGTCAAAGATTTAGCCGGTCAACCGCGGGGTCGCCTGCTTTCTCCTGTTGCAGGCGGGCCGGGTGTTTCCAGACTCGGCGGGTTTCATGGCACCACAGCTCGCATTATTCAGCTCCCTGCCCTGGTGGGCGTGGGCGGGTTTCCTCGGCTTCGTCGCCGTCATGCTGGCGCTCGACCTCGGTGTCTTCAACCGCCAGAGCCACGAGGTCGGCCTGCGCGAGGCGCTGGCGTGGTGCGCGGTGTGGTTCGGCCTGGCGATGGGGTTCAACCTGCTCGTGTCCTTCAAGCTCGGGTCGCAGCCGGCGCTGGAGTTCTTCACCGGCTACTTGGTCGAGCTCTGCCTGAGCGTCGACAACGTCTTCGTCTTCATCGTCATTTTCCAATACTTCAAGGTCGAGCCGCGCTACCAGCACCGCGTGCTGTTCTGGGGCATCATCGGCGCGGTGGTGATGCGCGCGGTCTTCATCTTCGCCGGCATCAGCCTGATCAACGCCTTCCACTGGATCATCTACGTCTTCGGCGCGTTCCTTGTCTACACCGGCATCAAGCTCGCGCTGCCGAAGAAGGACGACGGTCTCGAGCCGGAGAAGAACCCGCTGGTGAGGCTCGCGCGGCGCTTTCTGCCCGTGACCCCGCACTACGACGGCGGCCGGTTCTTCACCCATCCGCATGGCCGGCTGCACGCCACGCCGCTCTTCATTGTGCTGCTGGTGGTGGAGACGACGGATGTGATGTTCGCCCTCGACTCCATCCCCGCCGTGATCGCGATCACGCGCAACGAGTTCATCGTTTTCACGTCGAACATCTTCGCGATCCTCGGCCTGCGCTCCCTCTACTTCGCGGTCTCGGGCATCATGCAGCTCTTCCGCTACCTGAACGTCGGCCTCGCCGTGATCCTCGTCTTCGTCGGCGGCAAGATGCTCGCCTCGCACTACATCGACGTGCCGATCAAGCTTTCGCTCGGCATCATCGGCTGCGTGCTCGCCGCCTCCATCCTCGCCTCCGTGCTGATCCCCTCGCAGCGGAAGGAGGGCTGATTTTCCGGCCTTTCACCGGCCGGCACCCGCGCACACTTCCGCGAGGGCGGCGAGGGCGGGCAGCAGGGGCGCAGGCCTTCCTGCGGCGCACCGTCGGCTCGCCGGCGAAGCCGCCCTGCTCCGTGTGGCAGGCCCAGCCTTCCTCCAGCTTGAGTTTGCCGCGGAGGCCGGCGGCGACCCGGATGCGGGGAGATTGGCCAGCGCGGCGCCGCTGCCGGACGGCAAACCCGACGATCAGCGTCATGAAGCCGATCCCCAGCGGCACGAGGCCGAAAACAGCCCTGCGATGATCCAACCCTGCCGCCCCGCCGGCGCGAGCGGGAATGCATCCCGGGGGAAGTGAAGGCCGCCGGGCCCGCTGGGCGGACTCCGGCGGCCGGTCCGGCGCACACGACACCGGCCGCTGTTACCCCTGAAAAGCGGATCAGCTGACGGCGATCTTGCGCGGCTTCACGGCCTCAGTCTTGGGCAGCGAGACGCGGAGCACGCCGTCCTTGAGCTCGGCAACGATCTTGTCGGGGTCGATGGAGTTGTCGTGCGTCAGCTCGAGTTCGAACGCGGCGTCGACCGATTCGCGGTAGAGCTGCGTCCAGCCCTCGGGCTTGCGCCAGGCGCGGCGGCCGACAAGGCGGACAAGGCCCTCCTCGACGGTGAGCTCGAGGCCGTCCTTCGCCACGCCGGGCAGTTGCACGACCAGACCCCAAGCCTCGGCGGTTTCCTGCAGGTCGTAGGCGGGCTTGAGGGTGAATTCACTCCGGCGTGCCTCGTCGGTCGAGGCAGGCTCCTCGCGGCGGATGGCGCGGGAGAGACGGGGAACGATCTGGTTGAAGAGGTGGGTCATGGTGATTCCTCCGATCGGGTGGTTCAGTTGACGTTGATGGCGATCTTGCGCGGCTTGGCCTGCTCCTGCTTCGGGAGCGTGACGGTGAGGATGCCATTCTCGAGCGCGGCGGTGACCTTGTCGGTTTGCACGTTCTCGGGCAGCGACACGGAGCGCGTGAGCGTGAACTCCTGCTCGCCGTCCTTGCGGGTGGCGGTGAGCGTGAGGTAGTTCTCAACGAGTTCGAGGTTGATGGCTTCGCGGGTCACGCCCGGGAGCTCGGCGCGGACGCAGACGTTGTCCTTGTCCTCGTAGAGGTCGACGGGGAAGCGCGGCGCCGACGGCGTCGCGAGTTCCGCCAGAGCGGTTTCGAAGAGACGATCGACTTCCGACTCCAGGCCGGACCACGGGGTGCGCGCCCGAAAGAGCGTCGCGGGATAGGTATGGCGGGTGAGGCGATACATGACGGTGTTCTCCTGTTGGATGGTTGTGGCCAACCCCTGCGCACCCGGCGTGCCGCGAGCCTGCGCGGCGCAAATCCGCGCAAATCCGCCACTTGCTTTTTTCATCACCCGGGCGGCGGGAAAAATTGTCCGGCCCGGTGACGCGGCAGGCGGGAAAATACGACGCACGCGGGACCGCAAACACAGGATCGTGTCCGGTCCGGGCGGGAGGCGCACGACGGACGGACGGCCAGGAATTGAACGCCGCCCTTCCGCCCGCGCTGCTCCCCGCAGCAAGCTGCGGGGAATGGGGCAGCATTCATTCCAGACGGACAAATTACCCGAGCAACGCTTTGCTACCCGGCAGAGGTCGGTCAGCGCAGCGGCCTCGCCCCGGACCGCCCGGCGGATCACGCCCAGGGATTCGCGGCTCACCGGCACAGGCCACGCGGTTTGTGACACGGGGTCGATTTTCCCGTGGCCACCGGTGCGGCCTCGCGCCACCAATACCGTCTTCCCCGCAATGAGATTCGATTTCGACCATCCCATCGACCGCCGCGCCAGCGACAGCCGCAAATGGAACCGCTACGGCGGCCGCGACATCCTCCCCCTCTGGGTGGCGGATATGGATTTTGCTGCGCCGCCCGTCGTCGTCGACGCCCTGCGCGCCCGCGTGGAGCACGGTGTGTTCGGCTACGGCTACGAGACGCGCGGACTGAAGGAAGCCACGGTCGACTACGTCGCCCGGCGCTACGGCTGGAAGATCGACGAGGCCTGGTTGGTCTGGTTGCCCGGGCTCGTGTGCGGCCTGAACGTCGCCGCCGCCGCCATCGGCGAGGCCGGCGACGAGATCCTCTGCGCCACGCCCGTCTACCCGCCCTTCATGAGCGCGCCGACGAACCAGCGTCGCCGCACGGTCACAGCGCCGATGGTGCGGCGCGGCGGGCGCTGGGAACTGGACTTCGATGCGCTGGAGCGCGCCGTGACGCCGCGCACGCAGCAGTTCTTCCTCTGCAGTCCGCACAATCCGGTCGGCCGGGCCTTCTCCCGCGCCGAGTTGGAGCAGGTCGCGGCCTTTTGCGAACGGCACAACCTCGTGCTCGTCTCCGACGAAATCCACTGCGACCTCGTGCTCGACGCCATCGCGCATGTGCCGGCCGCGACCCTGTCGCCCGCGGTCGCGGCCCGCACCATCACGCTCATGGCGCCAAGCAAGACCTTCAACGTGCCCGGGCTCGGCTGCTCCTTTGCCGTCATCCCCCACGCGGAGCTCCGGACGAAGTTCGCGCGCGCCACCCAGGGCATCGTGCCCGACGTGAATGTGCTCGGCTACATCGCCTGCGAGGCGGCGATGCGCCACGGCGAGCCTTGGCGCCAGGAGCTGCTCGCCTACCTGCGCGGCAACCGCGACCTCATCGAGCAGACCGTCGCGCGCGGCGAATTGCCCGGCCTGACGATGACCCACATCGAAGCCACCTACCTCGCCTGGTTGAACATCGAGCCGCTCAAGCTGACCCACGCCGCGGCGTTCTTCGAGCAGCACGGCCTCGGCTTCTCCGACGGCGCCCCCTTCGGCGCCGCCAAGAACACGCACCTGCGGCTCAACTTCGGCTGCACCCGCGCGACGCTGATCGAGGCCCTCGCCCGCCTCCGGCGCGCCCTCGCCGCCGCGGCGCGTTGACCGCGCGAACCCGGCGCCCGCTACCCCAGCCCAGTGCTCCGTCCGCCTTGTCACCCAATAGGTGACAGCCCGAACACTCTCCCGAGCGCAAAAAGGGCGTGACGCCAGTGTCCGTGTCACCTATTAGGTGACAATGAGACCCCACCCACGACTCCAGATGTGGCTGGATATCGGCCGCGCGCTGTTTGCCGCCGGCGAGAGACTGGTCGATGAGGCCCGGCAAAAGACCAGGCCGCGTCGCTGGCAGTCCTACCACACCGTCCGCCCCGGAGCGGCGACTCCGCTTTGGAACATCCTCGCCGATCAGCTTCGCTCCGAACTGGCGGGACACGGCGCCAAGGTCCGCCTCGCACGCTATCTCGGCATCCCGCGCCAGAGGCTCCACAATTTCCTGACCGACACCAGCCGCATGCCGGATGCCGAACTGACCTTGCGACTTCTCCACTGGCTGGCCGAGAAACGTGCCGGGCGCGATGTCTCATTGTAAGAATGCCGCGTCTTCCGGGTGAGTCTTCCGCAGTGCGGAGCGCGGATTCTGTCACCTAATAGGTGACAAATCTCCAGGGTTGCCGGGTGAAGCGCGGTGGGCACGGTGGGGGCGTGCGCATCGGCCCGCATGAGTTTCCGTCGAATTTGTTTCTCTCGCCGTTGGCGGGTTACACCAACCTGCCCTTCCGGCTCGTCGTGCGCGAGATCGGCGGACTGGATTGGGCGACGACCGACCTGATCAATGCCCGCTCGCTGCTCGAGCGGAGCCGCAAGGCCCTGCAGCTCGCGCAGACCTCGCCCGCGGAAAAGCTGCTGTCCGTGCAGCTCTTCGGCGCCGTGCCCGAGGAGATGCGCGACGCCGCGGCGATGGTCGAGTCGATGGGCATCGCCTCGGTCGACATCAACATGGGCTGCCCAGTCCGCAAGGTTGTGGGCATCGGCGGCGGCTCGGCGATGATGACCGAGCTGAAGAAGACGCAGGCGCTCGTGCGCGGCATGGTCGGGGCGGTGCAGATCCCGATCACGGCGAAGATGCGGCTCGGCTGGGACGAGAACAACCTCACGGCGCCCGACCTCGCGCGCGCCCTCGAGGACGTCGGCGTGGCGGCGATCTTCGTGCACGGCCGCACGCGCGCGCAGGGCTTTTCCGGCACGGTGAACCTCGCGGGCATCCGCGCGGTCGTGGAGGCGGTAAAGGCGATCCCGGTGATCGGCAACGGCGACGTCACCACGCCCGACGCGGCGAAAAGGATGTTCGACGAGACGGGTTGCGCGGGCGTGAGCATCGGCCGCGGCGCATTCTACAATCCGTGGATTTTCCGCGACACGCGCGACCACCTGCGCACGGGGGCGGCGCCGCCGGAGGCCGGCTTCGCCGAGCGGATCGCGGTGATGCGGCGGCATCTCGACCTGGCGTGCGAGGTGTTCGGCGAGGAGCTCGGCTGCCGGCTCTTCCGCAAACCCGCGGCGTGGTATGCGAAGCGCTTCGGCCCCGCGAAGGAGTTCAAGAAGGCGGTCGTCGGACTGAGGACGCGCGCGGAGTTCGAGGAGATTGTCGCGGCGTTCGAGAAGTGGCGCGCGCCGTTTTGCGACGAACACGGGAACCTGCTGCCACGCTTCCGACCGGACCCGCTCGTGGCGTCTTTCATGCGCGAAGGCGACCCGGACGATCCGGCGAGCGTGCGGCGCGACGCGATCCCCGTGCCGAAGGGCCCTGTGGATACGTGGTGAGGTGGCGCGCGGCGCCCCGACACTCGGCGCACGTTCAACGTCGGGGCGCAAAGCCCCTCCCCCCACGCCGGATGAGGTGAGCGCCGACGTCCTCGGCGGCGCCGGCGTGCGCGGACTCGGCGCGCTTTGCGGCGCAAAAAGAGTGGCCCGCCCGGAGTTTTTGGCCCTCACTGCGCATCGATGCTCAATCTCGTCCACCTGTGGGGCATCTTCCTCGGCACGGTGATCGGCCTTTTGCCGATCATCAATCCGCTGGCGGCCGCGCCCACGTTCCTCGCCATCACCGAGGGCGACTCGGATGCGCGTCGCCGCGAGCAGGCGCGCAAAGGCTGCCTCTACATGGTGAGCATCCTCGTGAGTTTCCTGATCGGCGGCACCTTCATCATGAATTTCTTCGGCATCTCGATCCCCGGCCTGCGCATCGCGGGCGGCATCCTGATGACCGGCATCGGCATGAGCATGCTCGCGGCGCACAAGACCACCGAGGAAGACCGCGAGGAGCGCGAGGCCGCCCGCAAGAAGGTCGACGTGTCCTTCTCGCCGCTGGCCATGCCGATGTTGAGCGGCCCGGGCTCGATCGCGGTCACGCTCGGCTTCACCTCGCTCGCTTCGGACTGGACCGACTACGGCGCGATCATCGCCGGCATCGTCGTGGTGGCGTTCATCACCTACCTCGTGCTGCGGCTTGCGGGCCGGATCGTGACGTTCATCGGGCCGGTCGGCATGAACGCGATGACGAAAATCATGGGCTTCCTGATCATGTGCATCGGCGTGCAGTTCGTGGTGAACGGCATCCTCGGCATCGCCACCGACCCGGAGCTGCTCCGCGGCATCAAGGCCGCGCTGGCCCACTGACGGTTCAGCCGGGCCGAGCAGCCCAAAGGCGCGGGCTTGTCTGCGCCGCGGCGCCCTGTATGGTGCCGCGCAGATCGCCGCCATGAGTTCCCCCGTCCCCGCCCCGCCCGCGGTGCTTGCGCCGCTGCTCAGCTACCTGCACAGCCTGACAACCGCGCGCGCGGACCTGGAGACCTTGAAGCGGCGGCTGACCGAATCGCGCGTCACTCTCGACGACGTGCGCGGCTACCTGCGCTTCGAGGACGACTGCTACTGCCGCAACCTCGTGGCGGAGAGCCCGTGGTTCAACGTGCTTCTGCTGTGCTGGAAGAGCGGGCAGCGTTCGCCGATCCACGACCACGCACAGTCGGTGTGCGTGTTCAAGGTGCTGACGGGCGTCTGCAGCGAGACGAGCTATGCGTTTTCCCCCTGCGGCCAGGTGGTGCCGCTGCGGACGAAGGACCTGCACGCCGGCGAGATCGTCGCTTCGCACGACAGCGAGACGCACCAGGTGTCGAACCTGCAGCCCGAAGGCACGGCACTCGTCACCCTGCACGTCTATTCGCCGCCGCTGAAAACGATGAAGGTCTTCTCGATCATGGGCAGAAGCGGCGGCGAATGGCTCGCCCCCGAGCACAAGGCCGTCGGGGCGTAGTCGCGGCCGCTCAACCGCGGTTCAGCCTTCGGGTCCGACGGGGGGCGGCGCTCCGCCACTTGAAGCTCCGGGTGCCGGCTGCCGGCTGCTTGACCCGGGCGGGCGGCGCGGTCGAGACGTTCGCGCGGGGACTGCGGCGGCGCGCCCCGGACCGGACCGGCACAGAAGCCCTGCAGCTTGGCCGAAAACCGGCCCGCGGAGGTCAGTTCCGGCGCTCGACGATCGCGCCGGTCTTGTCCTTGAACACCAGCAGGCGTGTCTCGGTGTTGTAAGACTCGAACGATATGCCCAGCTGCGGGTTCACCAAGTCGCCCGGGCCGTAGGCCGTGCGCTCGATGAACACGCGCGGATTGGCCCCGCCGCGCACGCCGCTGACCTTCAGGTTTTGCACCCAAGCCTTGAACGCCGCGCTCGCGGGCGGCGCCGCGACCGGCTGCGGTGCCGGCGGCTCGGGCCTGGCCACTGCGGGGGCGGCTGGCTGGGGGTCGCCTGTTGATTTCTCCGCCGCGGGTGGCGGCGTGGACTGGGCCGCTTCTGCAGGCGCGGGCGCAGCGGCTGCAACGACCTCGCGGGTCGGATCGGTGTGGCCCTGCTGGGTCTTGGCGATCATGTCCTTGGTCCTGCCGACCGGTCCCGTGCCACCGGTGGGGGGTTCGGCCGGCGCGGTTGGTGGCGGCGGAGCCACGGCTTCCGCCTGGGCGGGTCCGGGCGCGGGTTCGACCGTCTTCTTGGCCACCGGCGCAGCCTTGCGCACCGGCGGCGGCTCGGGCGGCGGGGCGGCGAGGAATTTCATGGCCGCCAAGCCGCCGCCCGCGAGCACGGCGACCGCAACGGCCGCCAGGAACAGTTTCTTCCGCTTGTCGCCCGCCGCAAGGGGAGCAGGCGCGGGCTCCTGCCCTTCCGCCACCTGGGGCGGAGGCGGCAGACCGCCGGCTCCGGATGGCGCCACCATCCTGAACCCGGGCGGGGGTGGAAATTTTTTGCCCGGAGGCGGCGGGAATTTCGGGGCGGCCGGCACCTCCGCCGCGGCCGGGGGCGGGGTTTCCGCGGCGGGTGGAGGCGGCGCGGCAGCGGGTGGCGCGGCGGCGGGTGGAGGAGCTTCCGGAGGCGGCACGATCGGTCCCGCGGCCGCAGGGACGGGAGCGGCGGACGGATCGCGGGGCTTGAGGGAGAATTTCGCGCGGCCTTCCGCGGGTTTCGGCGATTCGGCCGGGGCATCCGGCGCCGACGGGGGCGGCATCGGCGGCGCGCTTGGTGCCGGTGCAGGCGGCGGAGACGGCTCGGGTGCCGCGGCGGGAACCGGGGTCGCCGGCGTCGAATCGCCTCCGCCGATGCGCGGCTTCAGGCGCGGCATGGGCGGAATCGACGATGTGGAAGACGCAGCGGGGGCGGGCGGGGGCGACGGAGGTTGGGGCGCGGAGTCCGCGGGGGTCGGCGGATTGGTGGCCGGAGACTCGCCTCCGAGCCTGGGCTTGAGGCGGAGCTTCTGGGAGTTCTCGTCGCTCATGCGGCCGGAAGGCTGGAGGATTTTGCGGACGGCGGAAACAAAAAGATGCCGTCAACCGGCCAAGCGTGACAATTCGCCGCCCTTGGACAGAGTGACGCTGCCATGCGCCCCGACCGCACGTTTCGTTCCAAGGTGGATGTGTGGCTGGTCGTTTTGTTGGGCGTGTCCGCCGCCCTGCCCTTGCTGGCCGCGGGCTGGCTCGTCTGGCGCGGGGAGTTTCGCGGCGTCCTGCTCCTGGGCCTGTGGGGCGCGGTGATGCTGCTGGCCGTCGGGGTGCTCACCGTGCCGCTGCGCTATGTCTTCCGAGCGGACCGGCTGCACATCCAGAGCGGCTGGCTCGAATGGGATGTCCCCTATGCCGGGCTGCGGAAAGCCGCGCCTTCCCTGAACCCGCTCTCGGCCCCGGCGTGGTCGATCCATCGCGTGAAACTCGAGTCGGCCGGCGGCTCCTTCATCCTCGTCTCGCCAGACGACCGGAAATCGTTCATGGATGAACTCGCCGCCCGCTGCCCGCACCTCGTGCGGACCGCCGACGGCCTTGCCGCCCGCCCTCCTTCCCCATGAAGCGCACGACCGCCAAGCTCGCCGGCATCACCGCCGCGGCGGTGAAGAAAGCCACCGGCCGCGACTGGGCCGACTGGGTCGAGCTGCTCGACGCCGCGGGGGCGAAGTCCTGGCCCCACCCCGAGATCGCGCTCTGGCTGCACAAGAAGCACCAGATCGCCGACTGGTGGTGCCAGATGGTGACCGTCGGCTACGAGCAGGCCGCCGGCCGGCGCGTGAAGCACCAGAAGACCGACGGCTTCGAGGTCAGCGTGAGCAAGACGATCGCCGCGCCCGTCGCCAACGCCTTCGAGGCGTGGCGCGACGCCGCGCTGCGCGAGCAATGGCTGCCGCGCACCCCCCTCTCCGTCCGCAAGGCCACCCCGCACAAATCCATCCGCATCCGCTGGCCCGACGACACCAGCGTGTCGGTCAATTTCTGGCCCAAGGGGCCGCTGAAGTGCCAGGTCGTCCCCCAGCACGGCAAATTGCCGAGCGCCGCCGCCGCGGAGGAGATGAAGGCCTATTGGAACACGCAGCTCGAGGCGCTCCGCGTGTTTCTCGAGCGCAAGGCCTGATCGCCGGCGGTTGCCCCGGGCTCATCTTCTTGCGCCCGCACGGCGCGGCGGCCAAATAGGCGGCGATGCCCCGCCTGTTCCGCCTCGCGTTGCTGACGCTCGTCCTCCTCCCCGCCCTGCCCGCGCAGGAGGTGCAGCGGCACGGCCTCGTCTTCGAGCGCTGGGTGCGGGATTCGTTCTTTGGCGGCCACCGGCCGAAGAGCTACACGCAGCGCTGGGACATTCCCGCCGAAGCCAACAAGGACCACGGCGGCGTGCCGGTGAATCCCAAGGCCGTGAAATACGGCGCGCCGGTCGACCTCGGCGACGCGCTGCGCCAATACGAGATCGACACGCCGTTCATCCTGCTCCTCGGCTTCTGGCGGCAGGAAGGCGACTTCAAGCGTTTCACCAACCTGCTCGCCCCGCGCGTCACGCCCGAGCAATGGCGCCGGCTCTGGGCGCCCATCACCTACGCCGACTTGCTCAAGCTCGATGCGATCGTGAAGGATCCCGCCCTCCGCCTCGAGGAGGCGCGGCGGCAAGTCCTGAAAATCAAGAGCGCCCCGCCCTTCACCCAGGCGGTCATCCAGGTGAACCCGAAGCTCGATGCCCGGCAGCGCCGCCTGCAGTGCTCGATCCGCTTCGACGACGTCTTCCGGCATCTCGCGCCCGAAGCCGACCCACGGCCGCAGGCCGCGCCGGCGTTGTGGGGCCGGGAGTTTCCCGGCCCCATCGCCTCGCCCCCGCGCAACTGACCGGCACGGGACGATAACTTCTGGTGATTGGCCGCAGCAGCGGGCTGCAATTCACCACTGCGGACTCGCCCGGCGCGACGCCGGTGTTACACTACCCTTGCGGCGGAGCGCACCGCCCGCCGCCAGTCCGCAACCCCAACCGAAGGAGGCTCCCATGGCACCGCACACCTACCTCGAACAAGGTCTCTCCGTCCTGCGCGCGCGCCTGCGCACACCGTCCTCCATCCCGGGCGCACGGCAGGAAATCCGGCCCTTTGTCACGCTCTCGCGCGAGGCCGGCGCCGGCGCGACGACCCTCGGCCGCGAGCTGATCCCGCTGCTCGACCGCGAATTCCGCGATCCCGCGCACGCCTGGGTCTTTCTCGACCGCGACCTGCTGACCCAGGCGCTCACGCACCATCAGCTGCCGGCGCGCCTCGCCGAATACTTGCCGGAGGACCGCGTCTCGGAAATCCGCGCCGCCATCGGCGAACTCGTCGGCCTGCATCCCTCGCTCTGGCAGCTCGGGCAGAAAGTCAGCGAGGCCATCCTCCAACTCGCGCATGTCGGCCACGTCGTCTTCTCCGGCCGCGCGGCCCATCTCGTCACGCGCGCCCTGCCCGGCGGCCTGCACGTCCGGCTCGTCGCCCCGCGCGACGTCCGCATCGCCCGGACCGCGACGGCATTGAAGCTGAGCCGCGAGAAAGCCGAGGCGCACATCGACCGACAGGACGAGGCCCGCCGGCGCTTCGTCCGGTCGAACTTCGACCAGGACATCGAGGATCCGCACAGCTACGATCTGGTGATCAACACGGACCGCGTCTCCGCCGCCAGCGCCGCGCGGCTCGTGGTCGCCGCGCTGCGCGAGCGCATGGCGCAGGCCCAACCCGCCCCGGCCCCGCTCGTCACCGCCTGATCCCATCGGCATTCCGGGGCTCCCCCGCGCGCCGTCGGTTGACTCGCGCGGGCCGCCCCCGCAGCGTCGCGGGCGCATGACGAACCCCGCGTCGCCCCCGCCACTCGTGCGCGCCCTCGGCCGCTGGACGATGGTCGCCCTCGTCATCAACGCCGTGCTCGGCTCCGCCATCTTCGGCCTGCCGGGCAGCATCGTGAAGCTCGTCGGCGCCGCCGCGCCGCTCGCCTACCTGCTCTCCGCGGCGGCGATGCTCGTGTTCATCGCGGTGTTCGCCGAGCTCAGCTCGCAGTTCAGCGAGCCCGGCGGCCCCTACCTCTACGCGCGCGAGGCCTTCGGGCGCTTCTGGGGCATCGAGATGGGCTGGTTCATCTGGCTCGTGCGCCTCACCGCCGCCGCGGCCAACGCCAACCTCTTCGTCATCTACCTCGGCGAATTCTGGCCCGCCGCCACGTCGCCGCTCCCGCGCGCGCTCGTGCTCGCCGCGCTGCTCGGCGGGCTGATGCTCGTCAACTACCGCGGCGTCTCCGGCGCGGCGCGGCTCTCCAACGTCTTCACCGCCGCCAAACTCCTGCCGCTCGCGCTGCTCGCCGTCGCCGGCTTCGCGCTCACGCCGTCGGCGCCCGTCGCACCCGTGCCCGAGCCGGCCGGGACGAAATGGCTGGGCGCCTTCCTCATCCTGCTCTTCACCTACGGCGGCTTCGAGACGGCGCTCATCCCCGCCGGCGAATGCCGCGACGCCCGCCGCGACCTGCCCTTCGCCCTCGGTGTCGGCCTCGCCGTCATCACCGCCATCTACGTGCTGCTGCAGATCGTGGCCATGCGCGCCGTGCCGAACCTCGCCGACAGCGCGCGTCCGCTGGCCGACGCCGCGCGGGCGCTCATCGGACCGCCCGGCGCGGCATTCATCGCCCTCGGCGCGATGATCTCCACCTCCGGCTACCTCAGCGCGCAGCTCCTCGCCGTGCCGCGACTCACGATGGCCCTCGCCCAACGCGGCGACTTCCCCGCGCCGCTCGGCGCCGTGCATCCGGTCCACCGCACGCCGCACCTCTCCATCCTCGCGTGGGGCGCGCTCGCCTGCGGTCTCGCGCTCTACGGCAGCTTCACGTGGAACGTCGCGCTCTACGGCGCCGCGCGCCTGCTCACCTACGGCCTCTCCTGCGCCGCGCTGCTCAAGCTCCGCCGCGCGCGCCCCGACGCCCCCGCGCTGCGCATCCCGGCCGGCAATGCCCTCGCCGTCCTCGGCCTCGTGCTCTGCCTGCTCATGGCGCAGGCGATGGAGCTCAGCCACCTGTGGGCCATCGCCCTCGTGGCGGCGGTGGCGGCGACCAACTGGTTTTTCGTCCGCCGCCCCGGGCCGGGCCGCTGACACCGCGCACAACCGGTGCGCATGTTTCGCCAAGATAATCAGGTCAGGAACCGGTTGCTTTGGTTTTAATAGGGTGGCACCATCTGCGTGGCCGCCCCGTGCTCGACACTCCGCTCATCGACGCCTACCTGCTGAAGCTCTTCCGCTTCCGCACCCGCGCTTTCCTGCACATGGAGGACGCCCCGGGCACGGTGCCGCCGCTGCCGCGCGGAAGCCCCGGCTACCTCTACGTCCACATTCCCTTCTGCGAAGTGCTGTGCCCGTTCTGTTCCTTCCACCGCGTGCAGCACCGGCACTCGCAGGCCGAGCGCTATTTCACCGCCTTGCGCCGGGAGATACGTCTCTACCATGCCGCGGGATTCAGGTTCACCGGTGTCTACTTCGGCGGCGGCACGCCGACCGTCGAGCCGCAGGACCTCGTGATGACGATCAACCTCGTGCGCGAGCTCTTCGGCGTGACGGAAATCTCGGTCGAGACCAACCCCAAGGACCTGCGCCCCGACGTGCTCGGGCCGCTGCGCGAGACCGGGGTCACGCGGCTCTCGGTGGGCGTGCAGAGCTTCGACGACCGGCTGCTGCGCGAGATGGACCGCTACGAGAAATACGGCAGCGGCGCCGAGACGACCGGGCGCATCCGCGCCGTGGCCGGGATGTTCCCCACGTTGAACGTCGACCTCATCTTCAACCAGCCGCACCAGACCCTCGCCTCGCTCGAGCGCGACATCGCGATCTTCCGCGGCCTCGGCGCAAACCAGGTGTCGTTCTACCCGCTGATGACCTCGCCGACGGTCGAGCGCCGCATGGTCGGCGCGATGGGCCTGCCCGACCAGCGCCGGCTGCGCCAGTTCTACCACACCATCGTGCAGCGGCTCGGCCGCGAGTTCCGGCCCTCGTCGGCGTGGTGCTTCACCAAGCGCGGCCAGGGCATCGACGAATACATCGTCGCGGCCGACAACTACGTCGGCGTGGGCAGCGGGGCCTTCAGCTATCTCGACGGCACGCTCTACTCCACGACGTTCTCGCTCGCCGGCTACGAGCAGCGCATTGCCCAGGGCCTGACCGGCATCACGACCTGCCACCACCTGAGCGACACCGACCGCATGCGCTACAGCCTCCTCGTGCGGATGTTCGGCCTGCACATGGACGAAGCCGCGGTCCGCGCGCAGCACGGCGCGAAATTCTTCCGCAAGCTCTGGGGCGAGCTGCTCACCCTGCGCGTGCTCGGCGCCGCGCGGCGCGACGAACGCGGCTGGCACCTCAACGAGCGCGGCATGTATTGGCTGATGCTGATGATGTCGGCGTTCTTCGAGTCGGTGAACAACTACCGCGACGCCATGCGCGCCCATGTGAATCAGGAATTGCACGAGCCGACGACGATGTGCCCCCCGATCGGAGGCACGCTCAGCCCCGCGCCGGCGAAGTGACCGCACCTCCCGCGCCGCATTGTCCGAGAACTTCAGCCGGCCCCATCCCGCCGACCCACGCCCCCCCGAGACAGTTGTAACCTATTAGGTTACACTTTCAGAATTTCCCTGTCCGATGATTTTTGACTGTAACCTAATAGGTTACATCGACAGATCGCGCCCGGCGCGCTTTTCGGCCAGCCAATGCAGCATCCGCAGCGTCAGCTCCGCATCCGGCATGCGGCTGCGCCCGGTGAGAAAATCGTTCAGGCGCTGGCGCGGCACGCCAAGATGGCGGGCCAATCTCACCTTCGCGCCGTAACCACTCAACTCCGTGCGGAGTTGCGCCTGCAGGATGTTCCAGAACGGTGTGGCCGCGCCGGGGCGGACGGTCGCATACGACTGCCATCGCTTCGTGCGCAGGTTCTTTCTCGCCTCCTCGGCGAGTCTCTCGCCCGCCGCAAACAGGGCGCCGCCGATATCCGCCCAGACAGCCAGTCGTGGATGCAGGTCTTTCATGATATGTAACCCATTAGGTTACATATTCTGTGAACACGAGGGAGAAAGAGATGGGATTTGTAACCTAATAGGTTACATGAGATCGGAGTGGGGCGGCGGAGCGACCTCGTCGCCCGCGCGGATCGACCCCGGGTTGAGCCGGAAGGTCAGCGACAGGGCCACGAGCAACATCGCGACCTCGAAGACGAAGAGCGCGGTGTAGGCCGTCAGCGCGCTGCCGGTGGCGAGCCGCATGGTGTCGACCACGATGCCGCCCAGCAGGCTGCCCGTCGCATGACCGAGGAGGTTGGCCACGCCCCACACGCCCATCAGCAGGCCGGCGCGCACGGGCGTGGTGAATTCCACCACGCTGCCGAGCATGCCGGCGCCGGCCAGCCCGGTGCCGAAGCCCATCGCCAACACGAGCCAGCGGAACAGCCCCGGCGCGCCCGCGAGGCCGGCTGCCGCCACGGCGGCGAAGGCCGCGATGCTGCAGGCGAGCCCGGCACGCATCAGCTTCAGCGGCCCGAGCACCCGCAGCAGCCACACCCCGGAGAGCAGCATCGCCGCCAGCACGCCGAGCCCCCAGAACATCGTCAGCCGCGTCGTCTCGCCCACGCTCATGCCGAGCACGAGCGCGCCGTAGGGCTCGAGCAGCACGTCCTGCGCGAGCGTGCCGATGAAGGTGCAGATCACCACCGCGAAGAGCCGGCGCACCTGCGGGTCCGCCCACACGTAGTCGCGGAAAACCTCGCCGAAGGGCTTGCCCCGCGCCTGCGCCGCGTGGGCGGCCACACCCGCCGCGCACGGCTCTTGGCCGGGCACGGCGAGGAAGGCGAGCAGCACCACGAGCACGCCGACGGTATTCGCCACCGCGAGCAACCGCCCCGGGTCGTAGTGCTCGAGCGCCCGTCCGAGCGCGCCGGCGCCCGCCACGGAACCGAGCAGTGTCACGACTTCATACAGGGTCACCGCCCGCGCCCGCGTGGCGCCCGAGAACTTCTCCGCCAGCAGGGCCTGATAGGTGTTGTGCGCGAGATTGCGGCCCACGCCGTAGAGCAGGAACGCCCCCAGCGCGGCGGGCACGAAGGTCCCCAGCGCCGCCGACAGCTGCACCGCCGACGCCGCGACCGCGGCCACGCCGGCGCCGATGAGCAGCGCGCCGAGCAGCATGTAGGGCTCGCGCCGCCGGCCGAGGATCGGGAAACCGTCCGACCGATACCCCAGCCACAGCCGCAGCGGCGAGATCAGCAGCGGCAGCGCAAAGAGGGCGGCCACGAGCGTCGCCGGCAGCTTCAGCTCGGCGATCATCACGCGGTTCAGCGTGCCGCCGATG
>PNKG01000005.1 GCA_013822585.1 Opitutus sp.
GCACGCGCCCGTCAGCGCGCCCTTGGCGCGGGCGGTCTCGGTGGCGAGGCGCATGACGCCGCCACCGCCGCCGGTGAGCACACCGATGTTGGGGCCGATGAAGGCGCCGAGCTTGTCGACCAGCGAGGCGATGCGTGCGGTGTCGTCGGCGTCGAGCTGCACGGCCGAGCCGTAGAAGGCGAGGACGGGGCTCTCCTGGAATTTCCTGGCCATCTCCTCGCGCACGAAGAAGCCGTGGCCCTTCTTGTAGGTGTGGAGGTAGAGGTCGTTCGTCATTTCGTCGTGCCAGTAGACGGGGATGCCGAGGGAGTTGAGGGTGTCGAGGCGCGCGTGGGCGTTGCTGGAGAGGAAGTAGCCGTGGGTGCGCGAGGCCTTGCGGAAGATGAGGCGGCGGAGTTTCACGTCGCCGAGGCGGGTGACGAGTTCCATGTGCTCGAGCAGGTCGGGGAAGTAGTCGACCACGAGCGTGTCGGCGTCGGCCGGCGCGCTGTCGAGCGTCTCGATCATGGTGGTGGCGCCGAACGGGCAGGGGCCGCCGTCGACGAGTTTCCGGAGCTCGTCGTCGTTGGCGCGGACGAGCACGGCGCGGTTGGGGATCGTGGCGCTCTGGCCGCGGACGGTGATTTTGGTTTTCGGGCGCGCGCCGGCGGAGTCGACGGCCGGATAGTCGTCGAGGCATTTGTAGAGGCTCTTGACCGTGCCGAGGAGGCGCGTGCGGCGTTTGGTGAGGGATTTGAACTCGGTGTCCTCCGACGGGGGGCTGCGGAAGACCTCCATCGAGACCATGGGGTTCACGACCGGCTGGTCGCCCTTGTTGTAGATCTCGAGCATGACATTCGTGCCGAAAGTCTTCACCGGGTCGAGCAGCACGGCGCTGGTGTGGAGGCCGAAGTTGCCCTCGCCGGGGTTGAGCACGACGAAGTGCTCCTTCAGATACATCGAGCAGCTGGTGAGGATGCCGGAGTGGGGCGGGATGGCCAGCGGCGAGGCGTCGTGGCGGAGCTGGACCTTGTCGATGAAGCTGCGGCCGGCGTAGCCGGAGACGATGTGCTCGAAGTTCAGGCGCTGGAGCCGCGGGTTGAGGGTGTAGCTGACGGCGTGCGGCGTGAAGAACACGCGGCCCTGCGAGTCGATCGAGGTGGTGTGCGGGAGCTTGAGGGAATTGGCCTGCACGGCCTGCCAGATCTCGGTCGAGGTGAGTTTGGCCGAGGCCGGGGCGAAAAACAACCGGCCGGCGGGCACGCCCGGGCGGAGGAGTTTCTTCCAATAGGAGGCGTTGGGAAAGCTGCGGTCGAAGAGCGAGGACTCGACTTCGAGCAGCAGGCGGTTGCCGTCGACCGTGGGGGCGCCGAGGGCGATCATCTCGATGCCGATGCGGGCGAGCGAGCTGCGTTCGGTGAAGCGCAGGGCCGGGAAGTGGGTCTTGAGGAATTCCATTTCCGTGGGATTCCGCGGCCAGAAAGCAAGGGTCAGACCGACGGACTCCCCGCCGTTGCGGGTCTTGACTGTCAGAATCTGGCCGTCGGAGCTGTGCCAGAATTGGTTTTCTTGCATGGGATTGAAGAGGGTGGGGCGTGACGCAAGAGGTGACAAGCCCCGGTTCCGGTGGTTTCATCCGCCCCGGCCGGGGCGGAAACTTGCCGCCAAAGGGATTGATTTTTGCCCGGGGCCTGCGCAAGGTCGCGGTTTTTACGGCACAAAGTGTCCGGGCCGTCATCCAACTCGGGCACCCCCCATCCTCATGAAAGTAATCCGTTCTCTCAGTGCTGGCGTCAGCGCCCTCGGCCTGCTCGCCGCGGCAATCGCCCAGCAGAACCCCGTCAAGTTCGAGCTGCCCCAGGTCGGCGGCGGTGCGGCCGCCACCGCCGCGCCCGCGGCCCCGGAGCAGACCCAGCCCGCTGCGCCCGCGGCCCCGGCGGTCAAATTCACCGAGGCCCAGCTGATGGAAGTCTACGGCTACATGCTCGGCGTCCGTTCGAACCTGGCCGAGATGGAATTCACGCCCGCGCAGATCGAGGCGATGGCCCGCGGCATGACCCTGGCCGCCACCGGCAAGCAGCCGGGCTACGATGGCGCTCAGATCGGGCCCCAACTCCAGGAGCTGCTCCAGAAAAAGCAGCAGGCTTTCCTGACCAAGCTCCGCAACGCCAACCTCGCCGACGCCGCGGCCTTCTTCACCAAGCTGAAGGACAACAAGAACGTGAAGGAACTCCCCAGCGGTCTCCGCTACGAGGTGGACACCGAGGGCAAGGGCGCCGTCGCGAAGCCCGGCCAGGTCGCCAAGATCCACCTCGTCGGCGCGTTCATCAACGGCCAGGTGTTCGAAAGCACCCGCACCGCTCCGGAGGGCCAGACGGCCGAGCCCGTCGAGGTTCTCGTGCAGGACGGCGCCAACATCCCCGGCATCGTCGAGGCCCTCAAGATGATGCCTGTCGGCTCGAAGTGGCGTCTCTACGTGCCGCCGCACCTCGCGTTCGGCGATGATGGCAACCGCGGCATCCCCCCCGCCGCCACGTTGCTCTTCGAAATCGAGGTCTTCGACGTCAAGGACGCCCCGAAGCAGCCCGACGAGGCCAAGAAGTGAGCCTCGCGCAGATTTGAGACGAAGCGCCCTCCCGGCCGGGAGGGCGTTCTTTTTTGCAGGATTCGCGTTCGGCTCGGTCAGCGCCCCGCGGCGCAGGCGCGGAGCTCGGCGAGGAAGCGGTCGACGGTTTCCGCCCTGGTCTCCCACGAGCACATGAGCCGGTAGCCGTGCTCGCCGATGAACCGGTGGAAATGCCAGCCGCGCGCCCACATGGCCTCGGCGGCCGCGAGGGGCAGCTCGACGAAGACACCGTTGGCCTCGGGCTCGGCCAGCAATCGCGCGGCCGGCAGCGCGCGCAGGCCGTCGGCCAGCCGCCGGGCCATGGCGTTGGCCTGCGCGGCATGGCGGAGCCACGCGCCGTCCCCGAGCATGCCGCACCATTGGGCGCTGGCGAAACGCTGCTTCGAGGCGAGCTGCGCGCCCTGCTTCACGCGGTATTCAAACTCGCGCGCGAGTTCGGGGCGGAAGAACACGACCGCCTCCGTGGTGTTCATGCCGTTCTTCGTGCCGCCGAAACTCAGCACGTCGACGCCGGCGCGCCAGGTGAAGTCCGCGGGCTTGAGACCGCGCGCGGCCAGCGCCGCCGCGGCGTTGGCGAAGCGCGCGCCGTCCATCTGCAGCGTGCAACCGTGTCGCCGGGCGAGTTCGCCGAGCGCACGGACCTCGTCGGGCGTGTAGACCGTGCCCCATTCGGTGCTCTGCGTGAGAGAGAGCGCGCCGGGTTTGGGATAATGCACGCCGTGCCCGCGGGTGAAGACCGGCGCGAGGTCGGCGGGCCGGAGCTTCGCGTCCGGGCCGTCGACCGGGATGACCTTCGAGCCGCCGGTGAAGAACTCCGGCGCGGCGCATTCGTCGGTCTCGACGTGCGACAGCGCGTGGCAGAGCACGCTGTGGTGGCTGCGGCAGGTTTGCGCCAGGGCGAGCGAGTTGGCCGCGGTGCCGTTGAAGACGAAGAACACCGCGCAGTCCGTCTCGAACACTTCGCGCACCAGCCGTTTCGCGCGGGCGGTCCAGGGGTCGCCGCCATACGACGGCACGGCGCCGGCGTTGGCGGCGACGAAGGCCTGCAGGGCTTCGGGCGCCATCCCGGCGGTGTTGTCGCTGGCGAACGTGCAGTCGTCGGACGCGGACATGCGGCCAGCGTGCGGTTTCTGACGCGCCTTGCCGAGAGCGAAGTGGAAGCGCGCTTGCCCCGGGGGGCGCGGCGGTGTTCGTTGGCGGCGGATGCAAGCGCCGCGGCCCAACCTCTACCTCGTCGGCTTCACCGGCGCCGGCAAGAGCACGGTCGGCCGGCACGCGGCGCGCGAGCTGGGCTTCGAGTTCATCGACAGCGACCACGCGATCGAGGCCGCGCACGGCAAGCCCGTGGCGCGGATCTTCGCCGAGGAGGGCGAGCCGGCGTTCCGGGCGCTGGAGCGGAAATTCATCGAGTCGGGCCACCCGGCGCACGGCTGTGTGGTGGCCTGCGGCGGGGGCCTGATCGTGCCCGAGGGCATGCTCGGGCTGGTCAAGTCGCGGGGCGTGGCCGTATGCCTGCACGCCTCGCTGGCCACCGTGCTGCAGCGCACCGCGCGCACGGCGCACCGGCCGCTGTTGCAGGTGGAGAACCGCGAGGAGCGCCTGCGCACGCTCTTCGCCGCGCGCGAGGAGATCTACCGCCGCACCGGCGCCACGGTGCTGACCGACGGACGTCCGCTGCGCGAGATCGTCGCCCACGTGCTGCGGGTCTATCTGGCCGAGGAACGCGCCTGGAAGCCGCCGGTGGCATGAGCGTGCCGGGGCCAGCGCCGATCACCGGCGAACGCCGGGAAGAATTGCGCCGCCGGCTCGCGGCGCTCGGTTTCGACGAGGTGCGCTTCGCCGCGGTGGGGCCGGCTGGCGGCGAGGCCTTGCGCGCGTGGCTCGCGGCCGGCCATCATGCCGACATGGCGTGGATGGCGCGGACCGCGGACAAACGCGGCGACGCCCGGCTCGTGCTCGACGAGGCGCGCTCAGTCATCGTGCTCGGCGTGAATCATTGGCCGGGCCCGGCCGCCCCCGCCGGCCGGCCCCGCTGGGCCGCCTATGCGCTGCACGAGGACTATCACGACACGCTCAAGCCCGGGCTCATCGCCGCCGGCCGCGTGCTCGAGGAGAGGTTCGGGTTGGGGGGCACGGACCACCGTCATTACACCGATACCGGACCCGTGCTGGAGCGCGGCTGGGCGGCGCGCGCCGGCCTCGGGTTCCGCGGCAAAAACGGCATGCTCATCTCGCGCCGCCACGGCAACTGGCTCTTCCTTGCCACAATCCTCGTGCGCGCCGAGATCGAGCCCGACGCGCCGCTGCGCCCGGAGGTGCCGCGCGGCGATGGCGACGAGCCCGCCGGGCTGCTGTGCGGCAAGTGCACGCGCTGTGTCGATGTCTGCCCGACCGCGGCGATTCCCGCGCCGGGTCTGGTCGATGCACGGCGCTGCATTTCCTACCAGACGATCGAGAACAGGGGTGTCATCCCGCGCGAGCTGCGCGCCGGCATCGGCGATCGCGTCTACGGGTGCGATGCGTGTCTTGACGTCTGCCCGTGGAACCGCTTTGCGCGGACCGCCCGCAGCGCTCTGCTCGTGGCGCGGCACGACCTGGCCGGATTGGAGCTGCGCGGCCTGCTCGGGCTGACTCCCGAAAGTTTCGCGCGGATTTTCCGGCGCACGCCGATCAAGCGCGTTAAGCTCGCCGGGCTCCTGCGCACCGCCTGCATCGTGGCGGGCAATTCCGGGGATCAGGCGCTGCTGCCGCCACTTTGCGGCCTGGCGCGCCACGAATCGCCCCTCGTGCGCGCCCATGCCGTGTGGGCCGTGCGCCGTCTGGCCGGCGCCGGGGCGGAGGCGCTGCTGGCCGAAGCGCGCGCGGCCGAGGCCGACCCCACGGTGCGGGCGGAATACGCCTAGCGGTGTTCAATCGAAGCCGAAGAGCCGGCCCATGTCGCGGCGGTCCTTTTTGGTCGGCCGGCCGCGCCCGCGCTCGCGGGCGAGCCTGTGCTCCAGGCCGGCCTGCCGGGCGCGCTCGTATTCGGCGGCGGGAGTGAGATCCTGGGCGAAGCCCGGCAGCTGCCTGGCTCCGACACGGGAGCGGGGGAAGCCCAGCACCTTGAGCGTGCGCGTGACCAGGCCGACCTTGGCCGTGACGGTTTCGCCGGCATGCACATCGCGGCCGGGCTTGGCGTCGAGGCCGTTGACCTGCACCCGGCCGTTGCGGCAATGCGCGGTGGCCTCGGCGCGAGTCTTGAACACGCGCACGCTCCAGAGCCATTTGTCCAGCCGGGTCTCGTCCATCGGGCGACAGACCATTGCCACAAAGTCCCGCGAAAAGACACCCAAAGTTACGCGGGCGGGGCCACGGAAAGGGTCACCTATCAGGTGACAAATCCCGCCCCCCACGGAGCCGCACCGGCGACGAAGGACCGCACCGGTGGGGGAGCGCTGGCTCGCCAGACGCCGGGGAATGGCCCAAATTCGCCGACATGAACGAGACCGCCGTCCCCACGTCCCGTTGGGCCGGGGCTTGGCCCGACGCGCTGGCGTTTGCGACTGGCCTGGCGCTGGCGCGGGTCTTCCGGTGGGAGACGCGCGACCTCGTGTGGAGCCTCTGGCTGTCCAGCCTGCTGGTCGGCTACGCGATGATCCTCTGGAGCATCTTCAGCCCGGTGGTGGTGCTGAAGCGCGAGGGACGGACAGGCGGGGCGATCGCCGCGTTGGCCGGCGGCCTGTTCACCCTGCTGTTCTTCACCTTCCACTTCGGGATGTTCCATTTTGTGCATTCGGCGTTTCTGAACGGCTTCTTTCCGGTCGCGGACAAACCGGAGGGGTTTCCGGAGCCCTCGCTCTACGCCGAAGTGCTGGCGCGCTACTGGTGGTTCGTGCCGGTGGCGCTGCTGGCGGAGCGGCAGGCTTTCAAACTGCAGCCGGCGCCACCCGAGCCGCCGCCCACGTCGGTCAAGGCCGCCGACATCGCGCAGCGCAAGGCCCGGCAGGCGCACCTCAATCCCACCGCGGGAGCCATGCAGCCCTACAAGAACGTCGTGCGGCTGCATCTGCTGATCTTTTTCTTCGCCGGCGCGCATTTTGCCAAACTCGACAGCTTCCTCGTGTATTCGGCCGTCTACGCCGCGTATTTCTTCCCCTGGCGGTTGCTGCAGGCCGGGAAGGCTGCCTGACCCGGATGCATCAGCGCCTGCGGTGGCGGCGCTCCCAGGCGAAGAGGCATTGCTGGGCGTAGCCGGCCGACGGCCCGAAGTGCGCGCGGCCGAACTGCGCGACCTGCGCGGGTTTCCAGCCGTCGAGCCCGTAGCGGCGCGCCAGCGACTTGAGGATCCACGTGTCGACCGGGAAGGCCTCGAGCTTGCCCGCGCCGAAGAGGAGCACGCAATCCGCGACCTTCCCGCCCACGCCGGGCAGTTCCATCAACCGTGCCTTGGCCACGGGGTAGGGCGCGGCTTCCGTCTCGTCCAACCAGCCGGGCTGCGTCGCAAGGAAGCGCGCGGTCTCCGCGATGTAGCGGGCGCGGAAGCCGAGCAGGCAGGCACGGAGGTCCTTCTCCGGCAGGGCGGCGAGTTCGGCCCAGGTCGGCAGGCGGCGGAAAGGTGCGTCGTCAGCCAGCGGCGCGCCGTGGCGATCGGCGAGCAGGGCGACCATCTGTTTGATCTGCACGATCTGCTTCGTCGCGCTGCAAAGGAACCCGAGCAGGGTCTCGCCGAAGGGTTGGCGCAGAAGCCGCAGGCCGCGGAAATCACCGAGGCAACGCGCCAGGTGCGCGTCGCTCCGCCACGGAAGGGCGTCGGCCAGTGCGGCCCAGTTGTGTTCGCCGCCGAGATACCGCGGCAGCGCGGCCGAGACGCGCGACTCGAGCGCCTGCGGCGCGCGCCATTCGGGCGCGCCGGCTCCGGTCAGGCGCAACTGGGCGGCGCAATCGCCCCAGAGGCCGGTCCACACGCCATCGGGGTCCTGTTGCCAGCGGAAAGACTGGCCGCCGTCGAGCGTCTCGGCCAGCCCGGCGGCCGCGGGAGACCAGCCGGCGAAGCCCCGCCACGGGCACCAGTCCGGCGCGCGGAATCTCACTGGGAGGGTTTTTCCCAAAGATAGCTCTGCTGCGCGGCGAGCGGCTCTCCGGCGGCGTTGCGCAGGTCGAGTTTCCAGGCGACGGCGCCGGTCTTGGAGTCGGGCCAGTCGGCGCCGGTGACGCCGAGATGGAAGACCGCTTCGCCCGCCGGCACGGCGGCGGGGAACCGGAAGGCGCGGGGCTGCGGCGAGTTCGGCAGAACGACCTGGAACTCGAAGCGGCCATCGAACGGCGCGCCGGTGTTGCGCGTGCGCACGAGGAAGTAGTAGCCGGCGCGCTGCTCCGGGTGCGTGCGCACGACGATCTCGCCGCCGGTGTTCTCGCGGCCGGTGAAATATTCCGAGATGCGCTTGAACGACCCAGCGTCGCGCCAGCCGCTGTAGACGCGCACGATCCGCAGGTCTGCGGCGGAAGCGGCGGAAGCGGCGGAAGCGAGGGCGAGGAAAAGCGCGAGGAATCGCATCGGGCGCACGGTGCCGTCAGGGCGCGGCGAGGTAAACCTTTTTGTATTGGTGAAAGCCGAGCAACGCCGGCTCCCAGCCGCGGACGGCCGGATGGATCAGATACGAGCGCGTTCCGAAGAACACGGGCGCGATGGGGGACTGCCCGAGCAGGCGGGCCTCGGCCCGCTGGAAGGCCGCGAAGCGGTCCTCCCGCGCGCCGGCGCGCGCGGCGGCGGCGAGGGCCGCGTCGTAGTCCGCGTCGGCCCAGCCGGTCCAGTTGTTGGTGCCGCCGCCGACGAACATGTCGAGGAATGTCACCGGGTCGACGAAGTCGCCGACCCACCGGGCGGTGGAGATGGCGTAGGCGAGCGACTGCTGGTTCTTCACCCAGGTCTTCTGCTCGACAGGCGAGATCGTGACGGTGACGCCGAGTTCGCGCCGCCACATTTCCTGGATGATTTCCATGACCTTGGCGTGGAGTTCGTCGTTGCGCACCTGCGCGTCGAGCGGGGGGAAGCCCTGGCCGCCGGGAAAGCCGGCGGCGGCGAGCAGCGCGCGGGCCTGCGCCGGATCGTGCGGCACGCGGGCCTGGGCGTTGTAGCCGGCGCAGTCCGGTGGCGTGTAGTGCGCGGCGGGAGCGCGCGTGCCGCGGAGCAGTGTGCGGGAGAGCTGAGCGCGGTCGATCGCGAGCGAGAGGGCGCGGCGCACCCGGGCGTCGCCGAGCGGCGCGCGCGTGGTGTTGAAGCGGAGGAAGAAGGTTTCGAGGAACGGGTCGAGCCGCAGGCTGGCCGGCGCGGATTTGCGGTAGCTGTCCACCTTGGCGAGCGGCAGCTCGGCGGTGAGGTGCACCTGGCCCGCGCGGAAGGCGCGCTCGTCGACGTCCATGTTCTCCGTCGGGAAAAACGTGATCCCGCGCAGGCGGACCGCGGCGGCCTCCCAGTAGTGCGGGTTGTGCACGACCTTCACATGGGCGTTGGGCGACCACTCCGCGAGGGCGAAGGGGCCGTTGCCGACGAGGTGGCCGGGGCGGGTCCAGGCTGTGCCGCGTTGCGCGAGGCCTTTGAACTTCGCGAGCGTCGGTCCGTGGACCGGGAACCAGACCGGGTTGGCCGTCAGCGCGGGCAGGTAGGGCGTGGGGCGTTCGAGCGCGAGGCGGAGTGTGCGGTCGTCGACGGGCTCGGCGCCCAAGGCCGCGGGCGGCAGCCGGCCGGAGGCGACGGCTTCGGCGTTCTTGAGCGGGAAGAGCAGGTAGGAATACTCCGCCGCGAGCGCGGGCAGCAGGGCGCGCCGCCACGAGTCGACGAAGTCGGCCGCGGTCAGGGGCGAGCCGTCGGACCACTTCAAGCCGGCGCGCAGGTGGAAGGTCCATGTCAGGCCGTCGTCGTCGGCCTCCCAGCGTTCCGCCGCGGCGGGGACGGCCGCAGAGGTTTTCTCGTCCAGTGCGCAGAGTCCCTCGAAGAGGGCGAGCGCGATGTTCTGGTCGGTGAAGGCTGTCATGACCTGCGGATCGAGGTCCTGGGGCTCGGCGCCGTTGCCGACCAGCAGCACCTGGTCGCGGATGCCGTCGTCGACGAGCCGCGCGGGCAAGGTCGCGGCGGACAGCAGGGCGAGGGCGAGCAGGCGGTGGCGCATGCCGCCACGATGCACGCGGTCCGGTCTCGCGCAAGCGGCTGAATGGCCGCCCCATTCCCGCGGCTTGCTGCGGGGTTTTCCGAGTGAGATGAGGACGCCGCCCGGCCAGTCCCGCGCCAGCGGGGCTGTGCAGCCGCGGGGAGTTCCGAGCGCCAGCGAGAATCCGTCATCCCCGGAGCCTGCTCCGGGGGGTAGCGCGGGCGGAAGGGCGGCGTTCAATTGCCGGCCGCCTGTGCCGATGCAAGAGCCAGGCCCCGCGCCCCGCGCTTTTTGAGCAACCCACAGCATTCCTCCGCAAACTCCGCGGTGGTCGAGGCCGCCCGTCGGCGGCACGCCACGGCATTGCGGAGCTACGCCGTCGAACTTCGCCCGGGCGACAAGATCGATGCGGAGGCGTTGCTCGCGGCGACCTGGGAAGCGCTCTCGCGGCAGCCCGAGCCGGAGTCTGACGACAAACTCGCCGCCTGGCTTTTCTCCGACGTCCGCCGCCGGGCATTGGCCGGGCACCGCAGCGGAGGCTTGGCGGACGACCGAGGCGCCGAGGACGACGTCTCGGCCGAGGCGATCTTCGAGCGGTTGACGCCGAAACAACAGGAGGTGCTGCTGCTGAAATTCGCGCATGGCTTCCGCCACGGGCAGATCGCCCAGATTGTCGAACTGTCGCCGGCGAACGCCGCGCAACTCCTGCATGTCGCGCTCACCCGGCTGGCCCCGGCCTTTCGCGCGGAGGGGTCGGGAGGCGATGCGGGCCTGCGGGGCGATCACCGGCTGACCCTGGCCGCACTCGGCGAACTCGACGGCGAGGCCTGGCGCGCTTGGGAGGCGGAACAGGTCGACGTCGCCGCGGCAAACGGGCGGCTCGAGCAGGTGCGCCGCGCGGGAAAATGGACGACCGGCTATCTGGTGAGCGGTCGACGCCGCCGGCAGCGGGGCAAGAAACGCAGCGGGCGGCCTTGGATCATCGGGGCGGCGATGATTTTCCTGGGCGTGGCGGCCACCCTGTATTGGCCGCGCGGGGAAGAACCCCGGGAGGAGAAACCCCTGCGGGAACAAGCCCGGCCGACGAAAGCCCGTGTGGCCGTGCCGCAGGGCGGGGGAAAAGGGCAAACGGCCGACCCCGTCGACGGCGGCACGGAGGCGGTCAGCCTGGGTGTTTACCGGGAACCGGAGAGCCGTCTGCGCGAGACAACGAGCCGGCCGGAACCGGTGGGTGCAGTGCCCGCCGGATCAGACGATTCGCTGAAGATCGCGGAGCCCGCGGCGCCGCCCCGCGGCGCCGCCGATGCACTCAAAGTCACCGCTCCCAAGGCCGAGTTGCGCGGCATCGTTCAAGGCATGGATGAGCCGGCCGGTCACTCGGCTCCTGTTGTCCCGGCTGGGGCGGCGCCAAGGGCGACGCCTGAGGCACAGTCTGCCGGCCACAGCGTCGTCATCATCGAGCACAACCTGGCGGCGCCAAGGGCGACGCCTGCGGCACAGTCTGCGGCGGACGAAGTCGTGAGGCAGGGACCGGTCAAGCCGAGCCAGGCGGCGACGGTCGCGCCGACCGACACCGCGGCGATCGTCGCCCTGAAACGCGCGCTCGGCCACGGACGCTGGCCGCAGCCCGAAGAGGTGAATCCCGTCCGGTTGGCGGCGTATTTCTCGCCGCCGGCACGAGGCGGCGAACGGGCTGCGCTGTTCGGGAAGTCGCTCGAATCCGCCACGGCGCCATGGGACTCAGGGGCGGTGTTGCTGCGCGCGACCGCGCAGGCGCCGGAGGCGCCGCCAGCCCTGCGCGCCCCGGCCAATGTGATCCTGTTGCTCGATGTTTCAGGCTCCATGGACGCGCCAAACCGCCTTCCGCTCGTGCAGGAAGCCGTGCGCGGCCTGCTCGACCGCCTGCGGCCGGAGGACCGGGTCGGGCTCGTGACCTACGCGGGAGAATCGCGCGTGCTGCTGGCGCCGGCCGAACTGACGGATGTGCGCCGGGTGCGCGAGACGGTGCTCGGGCTCGAGGCCCGCGGCCGGACCAACGGCGGCGCCGGGTTGGCCAAGGCTTTCGCGCTCGCCCGCCAAGACGGACGGGCGCACGGCGAACACGTGGTCATCCTGTGCACGGACGGCGATTTCAACATGGGTGAGACCAGCGAGGAGGAACTGGCGGCCGGCGTGCGGGTGGCGGCCGGGGCCGGCGTGCGGCTGGCGATCTTCGGCTTCGGCCGGCCGGGCGAGATCGACCCGCGGCTCGAGCGACTGGCGGCGCTCGGGCGCGGCGGCAGCGGCTACGTGAACACCCGCGCCGACGCCATCAGCGTGATGCTCGCGCAGCTGGACGAGTTGATCGCCCCGTCGGCCACGGATGTCCGTCTGGGGTTGAGGACGGAAGGCGGCGCGCGCGGCGCGGCTTTGGCCGAGAAGCTCCTGCCCTCCGACACGGTCGCGACGCTGGTGGCGACGCGGCCGGACGATCCGGCCGAGGCGGTGCTCGAATACCGGCTCGCGCGCGGCGGGGAGGAGCGCACGGAGTCCGCTCGCGGGCGGGCGGCGTTGCGGGAATTCCGCGCCGCGAGCCCCGAATTCCGTTTCGCGGCGGCGGTGCATCGATTCGCCGAGCTGCTGTCCGGCCCGCCCGCGCAGGCGGAGGCCGAGTTCGACGATCTCGAGGTGTGGGCGCGCGAATCGGTCGACGACGCCGGCGGCTATCGGGCGGAATTCCTCGCCTTGCTCGCGCAGGCCCGCACGGCGGCCGCCGCGGCGCGTTGAGCCGGGCGGGCAAATTTCGCTGGTTTGCAGCCTAATAAACCGCAGGCTGGCCCGTCGGGCATGGCAGGTGACGTGAACACCCGAGAACACACCGATGAGAACCAGGCTTTCGTGGAGAAGGCGGTCGCCGCCCATCAAGCGCCCTTGCTGCGCTACGCCACCCGCCTGCTGCACGGCGACGCGGACCGGGCGCGCGACGTGGTGCAGGACACGTTCGTCCGCCTGCTCGGCCAGAAGCGCGCGGCGATCGAGGATCATCTGGCGGAGTGGCTCTTCACCGTCTGCCGCCACCGCGCGCTCGACTGCCTGCGCAAGGAGGGCCGCGTGAGGCTTTTCGAGGAAGGCCAGGCCGAGCGCCTCACGGCCGAAACGCCGCGCCCCGGCGCGGCCGTCGAGCGCAACGAAGCGCGCGCTGCCGTGCTGAGGTTGTTGGAGCGGCTGCCGTCCAACCAGCAGGAGGTCGTGCGCCTCAAGTTCCAAAACGGTTTCAGCTACAAGGAAATCAGCCGCATCACGTCGCTGTCGGTGACGAACGTCGGCTTCATCCTGCACACCGCCGTGGCGCGGCTGAGAGAGGAGATGGCGCGGCAGCCCGAGTGAGCGCGCCCCAGGAGACCAGACCATGAGCACTTCGGAATTCAACCCCGACGATCCCCGGCTGACGGCCTACGCCCTCGGCGAGATGGAAAACTCCGAGCGCGTCGAGTTCGAGCGCTGGCTGCAGACCAACCCGGCGGCGCGGCAGGCCGTGGAGGAAATCCGCGCCACCGCGGCGCTGCTCGGCACGGCGCTCGCCGCCGAGGCCGGGCCGGAGGCGGCGAAACCGATCGCGGCTGCGGCGATCATCCCCAAGCTCGGCCCCGGCGGGGTCCCGGGGCAGCTCGACGGCGGCCCGCTGCCGCCGGTCGACGACTACGTGCGCCAAGGCAGCAAGCTGCTGAGATTTCCCGCGCTATACTACACGACGGCCGGTCTCGCCGCGGCGTGCTTTGCGGTGGTGTTCTTTTCCACGGCCGGGAGGCAGGAGAGGAAAGAGAAGACGCAGCTGATCGAGATGGATGCCGCCCTGGCGGGGGCGCTGCGCAGTGCCGAACCCCGATCCGACGTGCAGAAAGCGCGGGAAGTCCGGGCGGCCGTCGCGGCGCAGACCGAACATGCGGTCGCGATGGCGTCGCCGGTGGCGGAGCCGGCGCCGGTGGCCCCCGGAGCGCTGAAGCCCGGGAGATTCGCGGTCGCCGGAACGGCGCCGGTGGCCCGGGCGCAGCCGTCCGTCGCGGAACAGGAGTTCAACACCGAGAATTACGCGGCATTCGGCGAGAACCCCTTCCTCGCTGTGGCGCAGAACCCGCTGTCGACCTTCGCGGCCGACGCCGACACGGCCTCGTATGCGAACGTCCGGCGCTTCCTCCGTGCCAAGCAGCGTCCGCCGAAATCCGCGGTGCGCATCGAGGAGCTGGTGAACTATTTCCCGTATCGCTATGCGCCGCCGGCGGCCGGGGCGGCGCCGTTCGCGGCCCACCTCGAAGTCGCGAGCGCGCCCTGGGTGCCGGAGCACCGGCTCGTCCGCATCGGCCTGAAGGGCCGCGAGGTGAGCGATGCGGCGCGGCCGCCGGCGAACCTGGTGTTCCTGCTCGATGTGTCGGGCTCGATGAACGCGCCGGCCAAGCTGCCGCTGGTGAAGCAGTCGCTGCGGCTCCTGCTCGAGCGGCTGCGGCCCGACGACCGCGTGGCGATCGTCGTCTACGCCGGGGCGTCCGGCCTGGCGCTGCCGTCCACGCCGGTGCGCGAGAAGGCGAAGATCGTCGCCGCGCTGGAGGAGCTCCGCCCCGGCGGCTCGACCAACGGCGCGGCGGGCATCCAGCTCGCCTACGACATCGCGAAGGCGAATTTCGTGGCCGGCGGCGTCAACCGCGTGGTGCTCACCACGGACGGTGACTTCAACGTCGGCGTGTCGGGCGAGAGCGAGCTGGCCGAGCTGATCCGCGAGAAGGCGCGCAGCGGCGTGTTTCTCAGCGTGCTTGGTTTCGGGATGGGCAACCTGAAGGACAGCACGCTCGAGTCGCTGGCGGACAAGGGCAACGGCCACTACGCCTCCATCGACTCGCTGGCCGAGGCGAAGAAGGCGCTGGTCGGGCAGGCCGGCGGCACGCTCGTGACGATCGCGAAGGACGTGAAGCTGCAGGTGGAATTCAATCCCGCCGAGGTGCAGGCCTACCGCCTGATCGGCTACGAGAACCGGATGCTGCGCCAGGAGGACTTCAACAACGACCGCATCGACGCCGGCGAAATCGGCGCGGGCCACACGGTGACGGCTCTCTATGAAATCGTGCCGGTGGGCGCCGCCCTGCCGGATACCGGCTCGGTCGATGCGCTGAAATATCAGCGCACGGAGGGTCCGGCCCGGAAGGCGGAAGAACGCGCCCGCGGCGAGTTGCTCACGCTCAAGATCCGCTACAAGGAACCGGATGGCGACGTGAGCATGAAGCTCGAGTTTCCGCTGCGGGATACCGGACGGGCCTTCGCCGAGGCCAGCGCGGACTTCAAGTTCGCGGCGGCGGTGGCGTCGTTCGGGATGATCCTGCGCGACTCGCCGCACCGCGGCGGGGCGACGCTGGCACAGGTGGCCGCTTGGGCGCGGGAAGGCACGATGGACGACAGCGGCGGCTATCGCGCGGAATTCGCCGGCCTCGTGGCCGAGGCGGCCGCGGTGCTGCAGGAATGACGGCGCGTCCGTCGGTTCAGCCCGCGGGCGCGAAGTGTTTCTTCAGGTTCGCCAAGACTTCCGACCGGGCGGCGACGAAATAGTCGCGCCCCTTCCGCCAGTCCGCGCCCTCGCGCGCTCTGCAATCAGACCCGGCGGCGGCGCCAAGCGGCGAGGCCCGCCAAGCCGAGGCCAAGGCCGAAGAGCGCGTAGGTCGAGGGCTCGGGCACGGCGGTGAAGTTCAGGAGAAGTTCACCGGAGCCGCTGAGATTGGTGAACTCGAGCGAGAGGGTCCCGGAGATCGAGGTTTGCCAGTAGCTGGAGAGAGTGGGATCGAGGGCGATGTTGGCCGGGTTGATCGATTGGGTCACGCCGGCGATGCTCTGGTAGCTGATCAGGGTCCAGGAGTAGGTCACGCCGGGCGTCAGTCCGCCGAGGATGCCGTCGACACCGGCGGAATTGAGGCTGACGGGACGGATCAGGAACGGCGATTCGGGGGTTGAAGAGACGGTGAGAGTCGTCGGCAGGGAGACCAGGATCTTGTCGTGGCCGGCTTGGGCGGAGTTGTCCGCATCGATGATGTCCCATTCGAATACGCCGCCCGAGGCGAGGGTGAGTTCGCTGATGGAGAGTTCACCGATGCGGCCGTGGGTGTCGTCGTAGCCGGCCATCAGCTTTGCTCCGTTGCCGATGGTCACGGAGGAGTCGATGGTGCCGCGGCCGCCCAGCGCGCCGGCGCTGACGATGATCGGATTGGAGAGGCTGGTGTCGGCGAGGATGAGTGCGCCCCCGTTGACCCAGAGGCTGGAACTCGAGTCATCGAGGTAGAAGCCGTTGCCAAGCACGAGGGTGCCGTTGCGGACCTCCAGGAGGACGTTGGGGTCGCCCGCCAAGCCGGTGCCGCCGAAGCCGGTGGCGTAGAAGCCGTAATCTGCGTCCTCTTCGCCGCCTTCGAGGCTGAGGACGCCCGGGCCGTCCTTGACCAGGCGGGCGTTCTGGCCGTTGGCGCTGATGTAGCCGCGGAAGGAACTGCCCTGTTCGAGCAGGGAAGGCTGGTTGACCGTGAGAACGGTGTTGTCGACCGTCAGGTAGATCTCGCTGTAATCCGGGCTGGAGAGGCCGCCGATCACCGGGGCGTTCGTCGTTGCGCCGACAAAATTGACCACCGCCGAGGAGTAGGCGGAGCTTTCGAATTGCAGCGGCCCGGCTCCGAGGCCGGTGTTGCTGGCGACGTTGACCGTGCTGTCGCCGCTGACGTGGACGCCGCCGGTGAAGGTGTTGTTGCCGCTCAGGGTGAGCGTGAAGGCGCCGTTGGTCTCCTCGCCGACGTAGAGTTCACCGCCGCCGCTGATGTTGCCCGCGAGGGTGAAGGAGCTGTCGCCGCCGACGTCGATCTCGGTCTGCAGGGAAATATTGTTCGGCACGATGATGTCGGCCGTGGTGGCGGAGAGGAGCGGGTAGGGCGGCTCGTCCTCGCCTTCCAGGGTGAAGGCGACCGGTGCGATGGTGAGGGGGCCGGCGCCGAGGGCGTTGGTGGGGTCTGTGCCGATGACGCCGTTGGACTGGCCGATCATGAGCCGGCCGCCGTAGAAGGTGGTGCCGCCGGCGAGGCCGGTGCCGTTGTTGCCGGTGAGCAGCACGGTGGAATACAACTCGCGGATCCGGTCGCCGAAGGCGCCGAGGGCGTCGGGTTGGCCGATGACGAGCGCATTGCCGGTGAGCGTGCCGGCCACTTCGAGGGCGCCGCCCTTGTAGGCGGCGAAGCGGTGCACGCCGTCGCCATCGGGCTCGATGGTGCCGGTGAGGCGGACGCCGGGACCGGCGATCTCCTGCGTCGCGCTGCTCCAGAGAAACGAGCTGGTGCCGATGTAGGCCTGAGTGAAATCGGTCGAGGGGGAGTTGCCCACCTGCACGCCGGTGAGATCGATCACGCGCGTGGAAAGGGCGTTGGGGGCGATGTCGAAGCCGATGATGCCGGGTGTGGTGGTGGAAAAGCGGGAGAACATGGCCTGCGCGGTGAGGTCGGGATCCTCGCTGCCGATGTAGGAACCGGAGTCCATGGTCATCGTGCCGGCGGGGAGGTAGGCCGTTTCGGCGGTCTGGTTGTCGCCGAAGACAAGGGCGGAATCGGTGACACTCACCGCGCCGGTGAAATTGTTGGTGGTGTTCATCAGCCGCAGGGTGAGCGGCAGCTGGGCGGGCGAATCGACCACGAGCCCGCGGCTGCCGGTGAGCTGGGTGGCGACCGAGAGCACGCCGCCGCCGCCGCCGAAGCGGTAGTCGCCGCCCTGCGGGGTGATCGTGGCGTAGGGACCAAGGATGGCGTGGCTGGCGGAACCGAGACGGAGGTTGGCGTTGAAACCGGAAAGGTCGATGGCGATGGCGGTCTCGGCGGAGCTGCCGAAGGTGCTTTGCGGTTGATCGAGCGGAGAATCGAAACCGATGGCGCCGGACGAGGTGGTGTTGAGCTGGCCGAGGAATCCGCCGACGTTCTGGCCGGTGGTGATGCCGACATAGCCCAAGGGTCCCACCGTGATGCCGCCGGTCGTGCCCGGGGTGTTGTTTTCGCCGGCGAAGACGAGCACGCCCTTGTCGACCTGCGTGCCGCCGGTCCAGCCGTTGCTGCCGGTGAGGATGATGGCACCGGCGGCGTTGACGGTCACTTTCCTGCCGGCGGAGGCTTCGCCGATGGCGCCGCTGATCGTCAGGGAGTCTCCGCTGGAATTGAAGGTCGTGTCGCTGTTGAGGGTGATGGCGCCGCT
This sequence comes from Opitutus sp., assembly GCA_013822585.1. GTDB lineage: Bacteria > Verrucomicrobiota > Verrucomicrobiia > Opitutales > Opitutaceae > Didemnitutus. The sequence continues at coordinate 17,959 of PNKG01000005.1, forward strand.
CAACTCGAATTCCACATCATTTCGGGTGTTCAGGACGCCGTTGAGGATGAGGTTGTTTCCCAACAGAACGGTGGCGTCTTCGTCGACTTGGTCGCGTGCGACCAGCGCCGGGAGTCCGGCGCCCGTGGCGGGCCCGATGGTGAGCGTGCCGGTGCCGAGGGCGGTGTTGGCCATATGGCCGCCAGTGCCGACGATCTCGATGCTGCCGTCGTTGAGTGCGATGTTGGAGGCGAGCCCGGTGTTGCCGTCGCGGAGCACCAGGCGTCCGGCGCCGGTCTTGGTCAGTGTCGCATCGCTTGATCCGGCAAGATACCCTTCGAAATCGACCGTGCCGCCGTTGATGGCCCAAGTCTGATCGGTGGAGAGCTGAATCGCGAGAGACTCGTGGAACTTCAGCCACGCCGAGGATGAGGAAGGGGAGAACAGAAGGCCGCCCGCGCCAAGTGTCAGGGTGGTCACCCAGCCTTCGAAGCGATAGGAGTCGTATATTTTCAGCCCGTAGATGCCGCTCGAAGAATTGACCGTCACGAAATTGCCCGTGGCGTTTCCGAAGAGGAGGGACGCCGTTCCGTCGGTGAGGGGCGGCAGCAAGTCCGCCTCCCAATTTGCCGCATTGTCCAGATATGGCGTGGAGCCGGAGCCGGTCCAGACTGAGTCTGCCGCAGACCCGTGAAGTGGAGCAGAGGACGTCAGAGCCGCCGCCACGGCGAACAAAAGGAGACGTTTCATCGCACGGATGCGTCTACTCCGACCTGCGGGGAAGGACAAGGTCTTATTGCAAGAAAATGGCCCGACACGTCATGCGCGCCGGGCCAGCCGAACCGGGATGCTGTGAGGCGAGGATTACTTCTTTTCCGGGGCCTTGTCGGCCTTCTTCCCGGCCTTGCAGCCGCACTCCTTGCCGTCCTTGCAGCATTCGGCGCAGTCTTTGCAATCCTTGCAGGCTTCCGCCTTCTTGTCCGAAGCGTAAGCGAAGGCGCCGAGCGAGAGGGCAGCGAGGAGGGAGACGAGACGAACGATGGATTTCATGTCGGTGGAGAGGGTTGAGGGTGTGAGTGGTTGCTAATCGCGCTCCAACTTTCACTCTCTCGCCGTTTTTTGCCAACCCATAGTTGATCTTTGCCGTCGACTTTCCAATCGCTCCATACGGCCAGCGTGATGCTGTCGGCATCGGTGAAATGGAAGCGATGTCCGTTGGGACGGTGTGCGGCGCCACCCTGATCGGAGCGCGGGCTTGGTCGGGCCCGGTTCCAGCCGGCGGGCGCGGCGCCGAAGGCTGCGGTGGTCCAATCACTGCTTGCGGGAGCGGGGCAGGGATCTCAGAGCTGACGGGCTGACGGGCGAGGCATGGTCGGGAGGAGGGGGGGAATGAGGCGTGCAGGTTCGAGGGACGCCCTCCGGACCTCATGCGCCGGCGGCCAACATCGCGCATCCGGCGTCCGAAGCATGTCCGGTTGCGTCCGAAGCGCCAAAACGCTCTTACGCTCTTGCGACGGCGTGCCGCCGCTGGTTTCCCGGTGCATGGCTCAATTCGGTCCGCTCTCCCCGCTCCGCCGACGGAACAACGATCCGCGGCTTGCAGCGGCTTTCGCCTATGCGGCCGAGGCGCTGCGGGCCGGCTCGCCGGTGCACGCGCGGCTGACGGCGATGCCGGCGGGCACCTCGGAACGGGTGGAGCTGGGTGGCGGCGTCTTCGCGGTGGAGCAGGTCTACCACGCCAAGCCGCGCGCGGAGGGGTTCTTCGAGTCCCACCGCAACTACATCGACGTGCAGGTGATCGTCGAGGGGACGGAATTGATGGAAGTGGAGGAAATCGCCCGGCTGACTGTCGCGCAGGACTACGATGCCGAACGCGACTTGGTCAAATACGCCACCGATGTGCCGGACGCGGCCAAGCTCGTCCTGCGCGCGGGCGACGTCGCGTTGTTTTTCCCGACCGACGGCCACATGCCTTCGCTCCGCGTCGCGGGGCGGCCGACCCTCGTGCGCAAGACGGTCGTGAAAGTGCCCGCAGCGTGAGCCAGGCCGCGCGATGAACTACCGGCACCATTACCACGCCGGCAACTTTGCCGACGTTTTCAAGCACGCGCTGCTCCTCCGGCTGGTCGCCGCGCTGCAGCGCAAGGAGAGGGGGTTTCTCTACCTCGACACCCACGCCGGGCGCGGCGGCTACGATCTCGGCGCCACGACCCTTTTGCCCGACGGACGCGAGCGCGCGCCCGAGTGGCCGGCCGGCATCGGCCGCTTGTGGGGCGCGGCGGATCTGCCACCCGTGCTGGCGGATTACGTGGCGCTTGTCGCGCAGTTCAATGCCCGTCACGGGGACACCGGCGGCGAGCTGCGGCACTATCCCGGCTCGCCCTGGCTCGTGCAGCGGGCGCTGCGGCCGCAGGACCGCGCGGCGCTCTGCGAGCTGCGCGCGGAGGACGCCGAGGCGCTCGAGTTCATGTTCCGCGGCGAGCGGCGGGTGTCGGTGCACGCCATGGACGGATACACGGCGCTCAAGGCCATGCTGCCCCCGCCGGAGAAGCGTGCGCTCGGGTTGATCGACCCGCCTTTCGAGGCGCAGACGGAATTCGCCGACATCGCGCGCGCGCTGGGCGAGGCGCTGAAGCGATTCCCCGCCGGCACCTATGCCCTCTGGTATCCGATCACGGAGCGCGCGCGGAGCGATCGCTTCATCGAGGATCTCGCCCTGGCGCCGGAGGCTCCGCCCACGCTCTGCGCGGAGCTGCAGATCGCGGGCGACTCCGCGCAGGTGCGGATGAAGGGCTGCGGCCTGCTCGTGCTCAACCCACCGTGGCGGATCGACGGGGAATTCCGTGCGATGTTGCCGGTGCTGGCCGGGAAACTCGGACTGGACGCCGGGGCGCGGGCCGAGCTGCGCTGGCCGGTGCCGGAGCGTTAACGGCCGCCCGGCAGCCGGGTGATGCGCGCGGCGGTGAAGGGCAGCGGCTCGGTGGCGGGCCGCACGGTCAGTTGCGGCGCCCGGAAAACCGGTCGTCCCCACAGCACGTCGCGCACGCCGCCCCTGGCGGGTGTCGTCGCACCGGTCGCAGGGGCGACCGGGCGGCTGGAGCGTTGTGGGAAGTGCGTCATGCGGTTCGGGGTTGGTGTCTGTGAACTCTGAACCCGCCAGACGCGGAAATGTTCCAGGAAAATTCCGCGCGACGAAGAATTCCGCTCTCCACCCGCCCCGGATACGGAACGGAAACAGAAGCGGGCCGCCCACCCCTGGGCGGCCCGCCATTGCTGTTATCTACCCCAAACCTCCGCTTGCGCGGAGGAAAGCGATCCACGCTTCAGCCGGTTCTATGCCACCCGGCGGGCGTGGATGCGTGCGACGCCGGATTGCCGCTTCGGCACCACGATGTGCAGGACGCCGTCGCGCATGTCCGCGTGGAGGGCGGTGAACTCGAACCCGAGGCCGAGGCGGAGCTTCAGCTCGTAGTCGTGTTGCGCCGCCTCGAGGTGCAGCGCCCGCCAGTTGGGGCGAACGCGCTGAGGCTTGCGGGCGCGGACGACGAGGTCGGGGCCGCGCGTCGTGATCTCGACGTCGCCCGCCTCGACGCCGGGGACGTAGACGTCGAGCTGCAGCGCCGGCGCGAGGTCGCGGCATTCGAAGTGCGGCTGGCGCACACGGGGACTGGCGTCGGTTTCGTCGGACTGGCGGCGGCTGAGGGCGGGGATGATGGTCGGATGCATGACGGGTGAGGCTCGTCGGTTGGTTTACCGGCGGGGTCTCCTGGAGGAGGGACTTGTTCCGTGGGTTCGGTGTCCCGTCAGGCCAGGCAGCCCGCGACGGTAAGTTTGGAGACCCAAATCGTGGCGCGGCGGCACTGCTGCAGCGGTTGCTGCATGCCAACGCACTGCGGGGCCTTCGTGAACGAAGCGCCGCGCAGGGAGCGTTGGACTGTGTGGGCCGGAGCCATTGGGTCGATGATGCGGACGATGCATCGGTCCATCGGCGCAACAAGCCGTTTCTGCACCACGAGCCGCCTATGACGCAAAACCCCCGCGCTTGCGCCGCGCGCGCGGCCGCGGCAGCGTCGCGCCATGATGCAAGACGCGACAACCACGGTGGCCGCCCTGCGCGAGCGCGTGATGGCCTTCGCCCGCGAGCGCGAGTGGGAGCAGTTCCATTCGCCGAAGAACCTCAGCATGGCGCTCGCCGCGGAGTCCGGCGAGCTGATGGAGCATTTCCTCTGGGCCGAGTCGGCCGCCTCGCACGCCGTGGTGCGCGACCCCGTCCGGCGCGAGAAGATCGCGGAGGAGATCGCCGACGTCGTGATCTACGCCCTGGAATTCGCCAACATCACGCAGCTCGACCTCGCCGCCGCCATCGAGGCGAAGCTGGCGAAGAACGCCGCGAAGTATCCGGTCGAGAAGGCGCGCGGCAACGCCAAGAAATACACCGAGCTCTGAGCGGTTTCCCGGCGCTCAGCCCGGCGCGGGGATGCGCGGGCCCGCGTGGCAGGCGCAGCCCGGCGCACAGGGCGCGGCGGCCGGCGCGGGGGATTTCTCGCCCACACCCATCAGCCCGTAGCCGCCGGAGATGATGCGGCGCACCGGCGCGCCCGTGGCCGGGTCGCGGGTGAGCGGGGCGTCCTTCATGCTCTGCACCACCTCGAAGCGGCGCGGGGCTTCGCCGGCGTGCCGGGGGATGGTCTCGTAGACGTAGGTGGCCATGGACGACACCGGTTGAAACGCGGAACGGCGATTAGGCAAGCGCGCGACTTCGCTGTTTACGCGCCGCCGGGCGCGTTGCAGAGATGCAGGCGATGAAGGCCTCCGCCGCGCTCGAGCGCTATTACGTGCTCCCCTGCTGCCTGCTGCTGCTCAACCTCGTGAACGAGGTCGTCGCCTACAAGGCGAGGCTCATCCACGACGGCCTGCTGCGGACGCTGTTCATCATGGGCATGGTGCTCTTCGGGGCCTCGCTTGTGGCCTTCGCCATCGCGCCGGGCATCGTGTGGGCGGTGCAGTCGCTGCGCCGCACCAGCCGCTCGGCCGCGGGCAGCGCGGGCGAGTGGGCCTTCCTCGGCGTGCTCGGCCTGCTGATCTTCTGGCTCTATCACCGCAACTATCTCCTCGGCACCGAGGCGATCCTGCCGGACGCGTGGCGGAATCCGGCACCTTGAGTCACCACCCGGCACGCAGGTCCTCCGGGGTGCGGCCGGCGGCGCGGAGGGCGCGGAGCGCGAGGGCGTCGTGTCGCTTGGCGAGGCGCACGCCCTGTTCGTCGGTGACGAGGGGACAATGGAAGAAGGCCGGCGCGGCGTGACCGAGGGCGCGATAGAGCAGGAGCTGGCGGAAAGTCGAAAGCAGGAGATCGGCGCCGCGGACGACTTCGGTGATGCGCATCGCGGCGTCGTCGGCCGCGCAGGCGAGCTGGTAGCTCGGCACGTCGTCCTTCCGCCAGACGAGGAAATCGGTGAAGTCGCGGCCGGTCACGGCGCGCTGCGGACCGAAGTGCCCGTCGACGAACTCCAGCGTCCGGCCATCGGGCACGCGGAATCGCCAGTTCACGCCGTTGCGCGGCCAGGCGGCGCGGCGGATGCGCTCATCGGCGGAGAGATTTTCCGGCCGGCAGGCGCCGGGGTAATGCAGCTCGTCGCCGAAGCCGACCGGCGCCTCGTGCGGGGCACCGGCGGCGTCCTGCACATCCTTGCGCGAGCAGGTGCACGGGTAAATCGCGCCGACGGCGCGGAGTTGCCCGAAGGCTGCGGTGTAGACCGCGCCGCGCCGGCTCTGGTCGTAGGGCGCGTGCGGCCCGCCGATGTCGGGGCCCTCGGTCCATTCGAACCCGAACCAGCGCAGGTCCTCGAGCATCGCGGCGACGAATTCCGGGCGGCAGCGCGCGCGATCGAGGTCGTCGTTGCGGAGGATCAACTCTCCGCCGGCGGCCCGGGCGCGCTGCTGCGCCGTCCAGAACGTGCGCGCATGGCCGCGGTGCAGCCAGCCCGTGGGGGAGGGGGCGAGGCGGCCGCGGTAACTGGATTTTTCTTCAACCACAGATGGCCCCAGATGGACACAGATCGGGATGACCGGCCACGGGATTTTTGCGTTTCATCTGTGTGCATCTGTGTCCATCTGTGGTTCTCCCATGAAGTCCCTGTGCGTCTACTGTGCGTCGAGCGACCGGCTTGAACCGAAATATTCCGGAATGGCGGAGATGGTCGGCGCGGAGATCGCGCGGCAGGGCTGGGCGCTCGTCTACGGCGGCGGCAAGACCGGCCTGATGGGCGCGGTGGCGCGCGGCACGAAGAATGGCGGCGGCAAGGTCATCGGTGTCATCCCGGAGTTCATGAAGGCGCGCGAGCTGGAGTTCACCGAGGCCGACGAGCTCATCTCGGTCATCACGATGCGCGAGCGGAAGATGATCATGGAGACGCGCTCCGACGCCTTCCTCGCGCTGCCCGGCGGCTGGGGCACGCTGGAGGAGATGCTCGAGATCCTGACGCTCGCCCACCTCGAGGTGCTGCACAAGCCGATCGTGATCTTCAACCAGGGCGGCTATTACGACGACCTGCTGCGGATGTTCGACCGCGTGGTGGAGGAGCGGTTCATGCGGGAGACGATCCGCGGCAAATATGCCGTTGCGCGGACCATCGGGGAAATCTTTCCCTTGATCGATGGTTGGAAGCACCAGCCCGGCGACGCCAAATGGTATCAGACGCGATGAGCGCGCCGCGTGTGCAGGAGGTGGGGGCTTTGTGCCCCGACAATTGCGCGACCGAAGCGTCGGGGCGCAAAGCCCCTCCCACACCTCCGGCTGCATGACGCTCGCGGACACCGTGGCGCTGCTGCGCCGCCATGCGGCGCGCGCCGAACCCGGCCATGAAGCGGCGATGCTGGCGGAGTATTTCCCGTTCATCGCTGCACATCCCGACTGCCTGCACCGCACCTGCCTCGAGGGGCACCTGACCGCCTCGGCCTGGGTGGTGGACGCGGCGCGGTCGCGTGTGCTGCTGACCCATCACCGCAAGCTCGACCGCTGGCTCCAGCTCGGCGGACACGTCGACGGCGAGGCGGACCTGCTGGCCGCCGCCCTCCGCGAGGTGCGCGAGGAGTCCGGTCTCCGGCGTGCGCGACCCGTGTCGGTGGAGATATTCGATGTCGACCGCCACCGCATCCCGGCGCGCAAGACCGAGCCGGAGCATTGGCACTTCGACGTGCGTTTTCTGCTCGAGGCCGACCCGGCGGAGACGCTGACCGTGAGCGACGAGTCGCACGACGTGGCCTGGGTGCCGCTGGCGGAGCTCGGGCGCTACAGCCCGGAGGAGTCGCTGGCGCGGATGGTGCGGAAGACGGGGTAGGGCGCTGAGTCCCTCAGCGCCGCGGAGGCCTTCGATTGCGTTCTATCTCGCGGGAGCGAGCAATGTGCCCGTTCGCGGCGGGCCCAGCGGTCCCGCCCTACCGCCAAGCCACGGCTCAGCGATAAAGCTTCGCGAGGTCCTCGCTGCGGGCCCAGCCGGTCTGGCCGCCGGCGAAATTCAGGCGGCTCCAGCCGAGGAAGGTCTTGTCGACGACGGCGATCGAGCCGGCGGAGAGCGCGGTGATTTTCTGGGTGTCGGCGTCGGTCGGGATGCTGCGCAGGGTCGAGGCGCGCACGACCAGCACGGCGTCGGGGTGGGCCAGCTGGCCGTAGGTGTTGAGCGCGAAGGTGGCCGCGGCGGCGGCGAGGATCGCGATGATCACGATGGTCAGCGCGACGGGGCGCGTCCAGGCGCCGGCGCGGCGGTAGCCGCGGAAGAGCAGCAGCCCCAACGCGACGGCGATGAGCAGGGCGGCGCCGACGAGCACGAGCTGCCATTCGCCGGGCGAGGCCTCGCGGGCGAACGCATAGCGGCCTTCGCCGCGGGAGAACTCGACCAGCTCCGGCGGAGCCATGCCCGAACGCTGCAGGCCGAGGGCGAGGTCCCAGCGCGCGAGTTCGCTGCGGGCATCGAGGAGGAAGGCGCTCGTCCACTGCGCGGCGGCCTCGGGCCAGCGGTCCTGCTGGGCGAGGACGAGGCCGAGGTTGTGGCGCGCGGCCCAGTCGGCCGGGTCGGCCGCGACGGCCTTTTGCCAGGCGGCCTGGGCCGCGGCGTAGTTGGCGCGCTTGTAGTCCTCGGCGGCGTCGGCCCGCGCGACGGCCGGGGCGAACGCGACCGACAGCGCGAAGAGGAAGGGCAGCAGGTGGCGCGGTGTGAAGAGCGAGAACACGGGCCAGCCGGGAACCTTCACGGCCTGCAGGGCGCCCTCGGCGCGGAGCACCCAATCCTGCGGCAGCCTGCCGTCCCGTCCGTGCTGGGCGCGGTCGGCCTCGTTCCAGAGCGTGGTCCAGGCGGAGGCGGCGTCCTTGGAGTGCGCGGACACGCAGCCGTGCACGAGCGGCGTGGCCGGCGCGGCGTGCGGGATTTCCCAGAGGGCGGCGGCGTGCTGCTGCCAGGCCTGAAGTTGAGAGTGGAGAGTGGGGGGCTGGGAGCCGCCGGAGCGAAGTTCGGTAAGAATTTTGGCGAGAGCCGCGTGCGCCTCGCGGCGGCGGCGCTGGGGATCGAGCGCGCGCGAACGGATCGCGGCGAGGACGAGCCAGAGGAGCAGGGGGGCGAGGACGGAGGACAGGAGGCAGAGGACGACGAGCCGGTCGATGGGCAGAGGCACGAAGCCCCGGGCGGATTCGGTGAGCGGGTCGCGCGGGAGATTCTCCGGCGGGACGGGTGGCACGGCCTCGGGCAAAGCCGGGGTAGGGGTGGCGACCGGGGCGCCTTGGGGATTGAGCGAGAATTGCACCGGGCCGGTGGGCTGCGGTTGGGCGGGGGCGGGGGCGCCGGGACCGACGTTCACCGTCACGGTCTCGGTGGCGATCGTCCTGTAGGTGCCGCTGGCGGTGTCGAAGTAGGTGAAGCGCACCGGCGGCAGCGTGTAGCGGCCGGGTTTGGTCGGCACGAGGACGACATCCTCGATGAGCGTGCCCTCGAAGAGCGCGCCGTCCTTCATCGTGCGTTTGGACTTCGGCTGCACGACGGAGAAATCGCTGGAGACCTCGCGCTGGGGCAGGCCGCCGAAGTCGGGCCAGTTGCCCGTGCCGGTGAGCTCGAGCGTCCAGGTGACGGGTTCGCCGACGGCCGGAGCGGTGGGGACGACCTTGGAGACGAGTGCGAACTTGCCGACCGCGCCGGAGAAGTCCGCCGGGCCGGGCGGCAGCGGCCTGATGGTGAGGTCGAGCGGCTGGGTGGCGAGGACGCGCTGCTCGACGGCGGGAGTGGAGAACAGGCCGAAGCCGGTCGAGCCCACGACGAGGTTCACCAGCTGCTGGGCGGGCTTGAGGCTGAGGCTGCCCGGGGTCTTGGCATAGGCGCGGGTGGACTGCGTGGCCACGATGCGGCGCTCGCCGCGGATCATCGCCTCGGCCGGCTCGGGCTTGGACCATTCCTCGGTGACGAGCGGGGCCGACGGCCATTCGACCAGCGTGGCGGGCGAATGGAAGTAGCGCTTGATGACGCTCAACGTGTAGGTCACCGGGAAGACCTCGCCGGCCCACAAGGTGGTTTTCGGCACGGCGAGCGTGACGGAGGCAACGTCGTCCACCGACAAGCCGCTGTTGCCGACCGTGGCGTCGCCGACGGAGTAGGTGGCCGGCGCGACGCGCAGCGCACCCTTGTCGGTCTGCACGGTGAAGCCGGGGATGGTGATCGACGCGCGCTTGCCCGGGCGCACCGGGTAGACGAGGGAGAACTTCCGGGTGACGCTGAAGTTCACCATCGAGGTTTCGCTGCGCTGCGAGGGCCGGCCGAAAACGAGGCCGGCGACCGCCGGGAGCTGCGGCTGACCGTCGGGCTCGCACTCCTCGAACACGAGCGAGAGTTCGCTCACCTGGTTGTAGCCCAGCTGGCCGGAGGGCGGGTCCCAGCGGACGGATTGGGCGCGGAGCGTGGTGCCGGCGACGAGGGCGGCGAGGAGCGCGGCGAAGAGAAGGAGGGGCGTGGTCTGAATGCTCCCGTGTGGGCTGGGTGTCCACACCCGGCGGGGTCTGGGCGGCGATGACGGGAGTTCGCGGGGTGAGGACCCCCCGCCCACAGCATCGCTGGCGTGGCGCGAGCGCGCCCCGGCTTGGCGTAACTTGGCGAACATGGAAACGAAACGGCGCATCACCAATCCTTGCCTTTCTTGGGCTGTTTGGCCGGGCGGCCCTGCATGAGCTGCTGGAGCTGGGCGGGCGAATCCTGGTTGCGGACCTGGTCGAGCTTCTGGAGCGGCACGGCGAGGTCGGGATCGAGCGGCATCTCCTCCTTTTTCTCCTTCTGCCCGCCGACCTTCCGGGTCTGCGGCTTGGGCGGGGGGGGCTGCTTCTGCTCGTCGGCCTGCTGCTGGTCCGGCTGATCCTTCATGTCGCCGAACGCATCCTGTTTCTGCTGCTGCTCCTGCTTCTGTTGCTCGGATTGCTGTTGGTCCTGCTGCTGCTGGTCCTTGTTCTGCTGATCCTGGTTTTGCTGGTCCTGCTTTTGGTCCTTGTTCTGCTTTTGCTGCTGGTGATTTTGCTGGTCGTTCTTTGGGTCCTGTTGCGGCGGAGGCTCCTGTTTCTCCAACAGCTCTTCCAGCTCCTTGCGCAGGCGCGGCCAGTCGGCGGCCTTCGGGTCGGCCTTCTCGCCGAGATCGACGGCGGCGAGTCCGTCGCGCACGACGCCTTCGGGCGACTTTCGCTGGGCGGATTTCAGGCGCTGGCCGAAGGTGATGGTCGTCTGCGCGAGGTCGGCGCAGTCCCTGGCCGAGAGCGCGGCCTTGTCGGCGAGGCGGGCGACGGTGGTGGTGAGCGGTTTGGCCAGGGTGTCGTCGGCGGGCGGCGCCGCCTGAGCCGACGCGGAGCGCGGAGTGCTGAGTGCGGAGAGCCAGAACAAAGCCGCCGCGGCTGAAACCACCGCCTTTCCGGCGTTCCGCGTTCCGCGTTCCGCGCTCCGCGTTTTGCCGCCCAGCGGCAGCGCGCGCTCGCGCGGGCGGACGGGGAATTCGGCCCAGAAGCTGATGCAGAGCAGGAGCAGGCCGGGGGCGAGGAACCATTGGAAACGCTCGATGAGGCGTGCGGTGTTCTTCTCGGAAAACTCGCCCTTCTTGCCGGCCTCGACGGTCTTCCTGAGCAGCACCGGGAGGTCGACCCAGCCGCTGGCGTCGGTGTAGGCGCCGCCGGTCGTCTGCGCGAGGTCCTGCAGGGTGGAGCTGTTGAGGCGGGAGAGCACGACCGCGCCGCGTTCGTCCTTCACGAAGGCGCCGCTGCCGTCGGGGATGAACGAGCCCTGCGGCGTGCCGACGCCGAGGCCGATGACGCGGATGCCCTTGGTCTTGAGGGACTGTCCCAGTTCCTTCCAGCCCTCCTCGGTGCTCTCGCCGTCGGAGAGGATGATGAGATAGCGGTCGGCCGTGGAGGTGCCGAAGGCCTGGATGGAGGTCTCGAGCATGGCCTGGTAGTTCGAGCCGCCCTCGGGGAGGTAGTCGGGTTTGAGCGAAGGCAGGAACTCGCGGAGGATCTCGTAGTCCGCGCTCAACGGGCTTTGCAGGAAGGCCGTGCCGGCGAACAGCACGAGGCCGACGCGCTCGCCCTTCAGGCCGTCGAGCAGGGAGGTGATGAGGAGCTTGGTGCGGTCGAGGCGCGAGGGCTTCACGTCCTGCGCCAGCATCGAGCGGGAGAGGTCGACGGCGATGAGCACCTCGCGCGACTGGTCGAAGACCTGTTCCTCGACCACGCCCCATTGCGGGCGGGCGAGGGCGACGAGGCAGAAGGCGAGGCCGAACCAGAGCCAGATGCGCGGGCGCGTCTCGGCCGTGGTGTGGCGCGTGCCGAGCGAGACGTTGAAGGCCCCGGCCCAGGCGCGCGCGATCTTGGGGAAGGTCGACCCCGCGCCCGCGGCCCGCCGCGCCAGCTCCCATGAGAAGAGGAGCACGAGCGGCACGAGCAGCCAGAGGAGGTGCGGGGAGTGGAAGCTCATGCGGCGGACTTGCGGCCGAAGGGCCATTGGGGCGGCAGCGCGAGCAGCGCACCGAGGAAGAGGAGCACGAGCCCCGGCGCCGCGAACCACGCGAAGAGCTCCGTGGTGAGCAGGTAGGACTTGGCCTGGAACTCGATCTTCTGCGCCTTGTCGATGGCGGCGAAGGCCTTCTCGATCGTGTCCGAGTCGAAGGCGCGGAAGAACCGGCCGCCGGTCGTGTCGGAGATGGCGCGCAGCTGGCCCTCGTCGAGGTCGGAGATGGCGCGGCGGTAGCCGATCTTCTGGCCGTTGTCGTCGAAGACCGGCATGGGCACGAGGCCGTCGCGGCCGGCGCCGATGGTGTAGACCGGCACGCCGCGGGAGCGCGCGACCTCGGTCGCCTGCTCCGGCGTGAGGAGGCCGCGGTTGTTGGCGCCGTCGGTCAGGAGGACGACGAAGGCGCCCTTGCGCTTGTTGCCTTCTTCGCGGCCGGCCTGCTCGAGGCGGGTGAGCGCGACGCCGAGGCCGTCGCCGATGGCGGTGCCGTCCTCGATCAGGCCGAGCTTCAGGCGCTCGACCTGGCGGGCGAGCCAGTCGTGGTCGAAGGTGAGCGGGGCGAGCGTGTAGGCGCGTCCTGCGAACACGACCATGCCGATGCGGTCGCTCGTGCGCTGGGTGATGAAGGCCTGGATGACGGGCTTGATCGCCTGCAGGCGGTTGATGCGGTCGCCGCCGCGCTCGTAGTCCTCCGCCAGCATCGAGCCGGAGAGGTCGATGGAGAGCATCAGGTCATAGCCCTGCTGCTTCACCTCGCGCTTGTCCTCCACGATCTGCGGCCGGGCGAGGGCGACGATGAGCAGCACGAGGCCGGCCGAGGCCAGCGCCGCCGGCCAGCGCGAACTCGGGATGAGCGAGGGCCGGTGCCACGACGCGGCGAAGGGCACCACCAGCACCGGCGCGCCGCGCCGGCCGCGCGCCCACACCAGCAGCGGCAGGGCCAGCAGCGCGAGCAGCCACCAGGGGGAGGCGAGGGTGTAGTTGGTCAGGGTGTTCATCGCGCTGGAATAGCTCCAAGCTCCAAACGCCAAGCTCCCGAGAAACACCCGGAGGCAAACACCAGGAGTGTAAGTTCGGCAATCATCGGGGCGCGACGAGGTTGGAGATGGGAGCTTGGATGGGGGAGCTTTCGCGGGGCGTCAGCGGCGGTTTCCCGCGGCCATGCGGGCGTGGAAGAAGCGGACGAGCGACTCGAGGCGATCCTCCTCGGTGCTGACGACGAGGCGGCTGAGCGGGTTGGGGAAGAGGGCGCGGAATTCCGCTTCGCGCTGGCCAGTCCACGCGGCATGGGCCGAGCGCTGGGCGGCGGAGGCGCCGTTGAGGTTCACCAGCCGGCCGCCGACCGGATCGTAGGCGGTGAGGACGCGGCCGGGGGGCAGTTCGCGGTCCCACGGGTCGTCGACGCGGAAGCCCATCGTCTGGTAGCGGCGCGAGAGCACGGTCCAGCCCTCGGGCTGGAAACGCGGGGGAAAGTCGCCGAGCCAGATGAGGATCGAGTGGCGCGGCGCGGCGTGGGCCAGCATGCGCCAGGGGATGAGCGCGGCCGGCGAGGTGGCGTCGCCCGGCGGCACCGCCTCGAGCGAGGGGGCGGCCTTGCCGAGCAACTGCGCGGCGAGATGGAGGATCTGACCGCGGCCGCGCACGGGTTCCTTCAGGGTATAGCCTTCGGCTGAGGCGTGGAGGAAGCCGACGCGGTCGCGGTTGACCGCGCCGAGCAGCATGACGAGGCCGGCCAACTCCAGCAGCGCCTCGCGCTTGGACTGGCGGGACGAGCCGAACTGGAGGCTCACGCTGTCTTCGAAGACGAGCAGCAGCGTGACTTCGCGCTCCTCGATGAACTTCTTGCGGTAGGGCTCGCCGAGGCGGGCGGTGACGTTCCAGTCGATGTCGCGGATGTCGTCGCCGTAGGTGTATTTGACGACCTGGTCGAACTCCATGCCGCGGCCGCGGAAGGCCGAGCGGTATTCGCCGCTGAGCACGTTCTCCACCGCGTGGCGCACCTTCCACTCCAGCTGGCGCAGCAGCGCGAGCTGGGAGGTGACGATCGAGGTGTGCTCTGTGAGGGGGTTGGGCATTGTGGACCGAACTCTTATCCTCTTTCTCTTAATCCTTCTCTTTCTCCTGGTCAGATCCGCGGTGCGGGCCGCCAAAGTTGGGGAGAAAGATTAAGAGAAAGAGGAAAGATTTGGGATCAGGCCTTCGCCGGCACGGGCGTGCGCTCGAGGACCTGCGCGAGGATCTTGTCGGAAGTCAGCTCCTCGGCCTCGGCCTCGTAGGTGAGGCCGACGCGGTGGCGGAGGGCGTCGTGGAAGACCTCCTGCACGAGGGCGGGCGAGAGGTAGTCCGAGCCGCGCAGCCAGGCGAGGGCGCGGCCGGCCTGGAAAAGCGCGAGCGAGGCGCGCGGCGAGGCGCCGAAGTTGAGCAGGCGTTTCGGGCCGCCGCCGGCCCGTCCGGATTCGGCGCCGTTGCCGTTGCCCTCGGAGGCCGCGGCGAGGTCGCGCGTGCCGCGCACGAGGGCGAGGATGTAGGCCTGCACGCCGGGCGAGACGTGGATGGCGTCGACGTGCTGGCGGAGGGCGAGGAGTTCCTCGCCGCTCGACACGGCCTGCAGGGCGGGGGTCGTCGTGACCTGGCCCCACATCTCCATCATCTGCGCCTCCTCGGCGGCGGTGGGATAGTCGACGAGCAGCTTGAAAAGGAAGCGGTCCGTCTGCGCCTCGGGCAGCGGGTAGGTGCCCTCCTGTTCAACCGGGTTCTGCGTCGCCATGACGAAGAACGGGCGCGGCAGTTGGTGCGAGCCGCCGCCGATGGTCACCTGGCGCTCCTGCATCGCCTCGAGGAGCGCGGACTGGACCTTGGCCGGGGCGCGGTTGATTTCGTCGGCGAGGACGAGGTTGGCGAAGATCGGGCCCTTGTGCGTGGCGAAGGCGCCGTCCTTGGGCGAGAAGATCATCGTGCCGACGACGTCGCTGGGCAGCAGGTCGGGCGTGAACTGGATGCGCTCGAACTGCACGCCGAGGGCGGTGCCGAGCGATCTGATGAGGAGGGTCTTGGCGAGGCCGGGCATGCCTTCGAGGAGCACGTGGCCGTTGGCCAGGAGGGCGACCAACAGGCGTTCGACGACGGCATCCTGGCCGATGACGGCCTTGCCGATTTCAGCGCGGAGTTTCTGGGACCAAGCGGGGCCGTTACTCATAAGCGGGCAGTGAAGGGTGCGGGGGAGGGAGAGACAAGCGCCGAACCGCCCGCGGCAAGGCGGGCGAGTCCAACCGGGCGGACCGCACGGTGGAAGGTATCCGGGCGGCGGTGATTTGACTCATCGGGCGGGTTGGAGTTTCACTCTGTGGCGCAAAAAGATGGCTGATTTTCCGAAGTTTGTGGAAGCGCCGCTGCGGGCGCGATTTGTCTCCCTCGGCGTGCGGCCGGAGGAGATCGAGGAGCGCTTCGTCCGCGGCGCCGGGGCGGGCGGGCAGAAGATCAACAAGACCTCCTCGACCGTCTGGCTGCGGCACCGGCCGAGCGGGGTCGAGGTGCGCTGCCAGCGCGAGCGCGAGCAGAGCGTGAACCGCCTGCTCGCCTGGCTGGAGCTGGCGGGAAAATTGGAATGGCGGCGCGCCGAGTCCGCCAACGCCGCGCAGGCCGCCCGCGAACTGGCCCGCCGCCAGACCCGCCAGAAGTCCCGCGGCCAGAAGGCGCGGATGATCCAGACAAAGAAGCACCGCGCCCGCCTCAAGGGCGCTCGCCGCGCCGGCGGTGACGGGTGGTGAAGCCGCAACTCGCCGGCTCAACGGCGGAGAAATCCGGCGAGGGTCAGCAGGGTGCCCAGAACCACCGCAGCGGAGGCGTAACGATTGCCGTGGCGTTCCCAATGGTTGAGCGGGCGCGGGGCCTCGGTGCGCCCGCCGCTGAGGCGCTGATGTTGGCGCTCGCCGGCCAGGCGCCGTTTGGTGGCGCGCGCGGCGCCGCGCAGGGCGACGCCGATGACGATCAGGCTGACGCCTGTTGCGACCAAGGCCTCGTAGCCGAAGGGCGAGTTCATGCCGGCAGCGGCACGAGTCCGTCGCCGACGAGCACGGTGCCGCACTTCGTCTCGTGCACGAGGTTGATGCCGAAGTTCACGTCGGTCGGGTCCCGGGGGTCGCGGCGGAACGTGGCCAGGGTGCGGAGCGGCTCCTTGCCGCGCTCGGCGGTTTCCTGGTCGGTGGTCGTCACGACGCAGTGGGCGCAGGGCCAGCCGTTGCGGAACTCCACGTCGCCGAGCCGGAAGCGGCCGTCGGCCGCCGACACGACCAGGTAACGCCGGTCATCCACGAAGCCCCACGCATCCACCGTCGTCTCGCGCAGCGAGTGCCCCCGGCAGGATTTGACGGGATCGATGAAGAGGCCGGAGACGCGGGGCATGGGACGCTCAGGGAAAGCACAGATGGCCACAGATGCACACAGATAATCCAGCGGGGAGAAAGAAGGGCCCCGCGACAAACTGTAACCTATTAGGTTACAAATGTCCATCGTCACTCTGAGGGAAGTGGAAAGTGTAACCTATTAGGTTACACGCCAGGGATGCGGGAGGGTTCATTTGCGGCGGTAGGTGACGAGGTAGAGGTGCGCGCCGGGGGCGGTGCGGAAATTTTTCGGCCGGACGCCGCCGAGGCCGTAGCAGATCATCAGGGTGTCCCCGATGAACTTGAAGAGGCAGGGGATGGTGCGGCCGGCGTTGGATCCGGCGGTGCCGCGCAGGGTGAGGTGATGCGGGGCGGCCTCGACCTCGAAGGCGCCCGTGTCGGCGGCGATGCCGCCGAAGCGCACGGTGTAGGCGCCGGCGCTCAGCTCGAACTCGGTCTGGGCGAGCACCTCGGCCGGGGCCTGCTCGCCGTCGAGTTCAGCGTAGAGCGGCTGCCAGCGCCCCTCGGGGGAGTTCATGGCTTCAGTTCCGGAGCAGTGAGCGCCTTCGGGGTCTCGTCGACAAGGCGCGGCTCGGAGATTTTTCTTTCGGAGCCGGAGCCGAGTTTCTCGAGCTTGCGGCCGGTGACGAGCACGCGACCTTCGACGGAGGAGACGGTGCTGTTGTAGGCGGTGACGGCTTGCGTGAGGCGCTGGCCGAGCGCGTCGAGGTTGTCGGCCACGGTGGCGATACGTTCGTGGAGTTCGACGCCGAGGCGGCGGATCTCGTCGGCGTTCTTGGAGAGAGCTTCCTGTTTCCAGCCGTAGGCGGCGGCCTTGAGGAGGGCGATGAGCGTGGCGGGCGAGGCGAGGATGACGCCGACGCTGGTGCCGCGCTCGAAGAGGTCGGGCTCGGAGCGCAATGCGGCGCTGTAGAAGGCTTCGCCGGGGATGAAGAGGACGACGAACTCGGGCGCGGGCTGGATGGATTTCCAGTAGGCCTTGGCGCCGAGGGCGTCGATGTGGCCGCGGACGGCGCGCGCGTGTTCGGTGAACTTGGCCTTGCGCAGGTTCTCGTCGGCCGCTTCGAGGGCCTCGAGGTAGGCCTGCATGGGGGCCTTGGCGTCGACGGCGATGGATTTGCCGCCGGGCAGACGCACGATCATGTCGGGCCGGATGTCGCCGGCGGCGGTCTGCTGGATGAAGTCGACGTTCTCGACCATGCCGGCGAGCTCGACCACGCGCTGGAGCTGGACTTCGCCCCAGCGGCCGGCGGTGGAGGTGGAACGGAGCGAGCGCGAGAGCTTGGTGGTTTCGGTCTGGAGTGTGGCGCTGGTGCTGGCGAGGCCCTTGAGTTGCTCGCTGAGCGAACCGTAGGCCTCCTGGCGCGCCTTCTCGAGGGCGACGATCTTGGTGTCGACCTTGTCCAGGGATTCTTTGATCGGCTTCACCAGCGAGTCGCCGGCGCGCTTGAGGAACTCGTCGTTGTTGCGGCTGAGGGCGTCGGCCGCGAGGGCCTTGAAGGTATCGGTCAGCTGCGTCTGGGCGCGCTGCAGCGCGTCGCGCTCGGCGGTCAGGAGGGTGTCGAGGCGGACCTTGTCGGTTTCGAGCGTGGAGAGTTGCTGACGGAGCGCGGCGAGTTCGGCCTGGGTGGCGGCGAGCTGTGCGGCGGCGAGGCGGGCGCGCTCGGCGAGGGCGGCCCCCTTTGATTTCATCACCAACCAGACGATGGCGCCGGCAACGGCGGACAGCAGGAGTCCCGAGATGAGGGCGAGTTGGATCACGCGCGCAGTGAAGCCCCGGGGGAGGCCCCGCGCAAGCGCGCAACCTGCCGCGCTGGCGCGCCGTCAGCCGGGGAACGGGTTCATCGAGTTGCTCGGCTCCTTGGCGGGCAGGTAGATGGTGAAACGGGTGCCTTCGCCGAGCTTGGTCTTCACATGGATGAGGCCGTTGTGGTGCTTCACGAGGCGTGTGACGATGGCGAGGCCGAGGCCGGTGCCGGTCTGGGCCTTGGTGGTGAAGTAGGGCTCGAAGATGCGGGAGAGCACGTCGCGCGTGATGCCCGGGCCCTGGTCGAGCACGGAGAGGGCGACGAGCGGCGGGTGGTTGGCGAAGGACTCGAGGTTGATGAAGCGTTCCTCGGGGGTGTCGCGGAAGCTCCCGATTTCCAGCGGCTGGTCGTAGCGCTCGGCGGCGATCCAGACGGTCTGCGGGCGCTCGGAGGATTGGAAGGCGTTGACCGAGAGGTTGAGGAGGATCTGGATGAGTTCGGTGCCGCCGATCTGCGCGGCGGCGTCGCGGTCGAGGTGCTTGGCCGAGAGTTTGCCGCCGCGGAGGCTGGGGTGGTTCCTCATCAGCGTGTGGACGTCGTCGATGACCTGGTTGACGGAGACCTCGGGGGCATGGGCGGA
>PNKG01000006.1 GCA_013822585.1 Opitutus sp.
CCCCGAAGTCCCACGTGCGCCCCGGCTCGCAATCGACGTGCAGGAGCAACCGGAACAGGCGCTCGGCCTCGGCCTCGATCTCGGCCGGAGAAAAGGTGCGGGGGAGGGTGTCTATCATGGCGCGCAGGTCGGTGCGGAAGATGTCCGACCCGGCACGTTACACCTTTCCGGCGGGAATGCGCCAGAGCTGTTTCCTGCCGGCGGCGGTTATTTCGGAGAGTGCCGAGGGGGCGCTGCGGAGCTGATAGGAACGGCAGCTCAGTCGACAATCTCCGCAACGGGCCGGCGCCGACCTTGCCACGCCTAATTCCGGATGCGCCCCGACCCCGGCTCGCACCGGCATTGTCACCGTCTTATTCGTGTGCATTCTCCCTGCGCACCCGGTCATGAGCGCCTTCTCCACCGTGCAGCTATCCGCCGCCGACGGCACACCGGTGACGGCGTGTTATTTTCCCCCGCGGGGCGAACCGCGCGGCGCCGTGCTCATCGTGCCGGCGATGGGTTGCCCGCAAGCCTTCTATGCGCCCCTCGCCGCGTGGCTGGCCGCGCAGGCTTTTCTCGTGGCGACCTTCGACTACCGCGGCATCGGCCTGTCGCGCCCGGCGGCGGGCCTGCGCGGTTTCCAAGCCGACATCCTCGACTGGGCGCGCCTCGATTGCGGGGCGCTGGTGGAGGACATCCGCCGCCGCGCGCCGGCGCTGCCTCTCTACTGGATTGGCCACAGCCTCGGCGGACAAATCCTGCCGTTCGTTCCGGGCCGCGAACACGTGCGCAAGATGGTGACCGTCACCGCCGGCAGCGGCTATTGGCTCGACAACGCTTCCGCACTGCGGTGGCGCGTGTGGTTCCTCTGGTATTGCGTCGTGCCCGTCGCGCTGCCGTTCTGCGGCTACTTCCCCGGCAGGCGCCTGCGCATGGTCGGCGACCTGCCGCGCGCCGCGATGGCCCAATGGCGCCGCTGGTGCCTGCATCCCGACTACGCCGCCGGCGCCGAGGGCGAGGCCGCCCGCGGGCTCTACGCCGCCGTGCGCACGCCGATCACGGCGCTGTCGTTCACCGACGACGAGATGATGTCCGCCCGCAACATCGAGCGCCTGCACGCCACCTACGCCAACGCCCCGCGCCGCATGGTGCGGCTCGCGCCAGCCGAGGTCGGCGCGAAACGCATCGGCCACTTCGGCTTCTTCCGCCGCGAATTTCAGGAAACCCTCTGGCGCCGCCACCTCCTGTCCGAGCTGGCCTGAGCGTTCGCGCCGCTTTGGCGTTGAAATCGGACGGTGTTCCGTTTGCCAATCCCCACCATGCAACCAGACACCGCGCTCCCCCGCGGGTTGCGAGATTGCCCTTCTCGAGGACACCGCGGCGCTCTGGGATTGCCCTCGTTTTGTAGACTTGGGGCGCAGTGGGTTTCAGTTGGTTTGGTTTTCAAAGTCGACCGGCGAGAGATGGCCGATGGAAGAGTGACGGCGGCGGAGGCTGTGGAAGGCCTCGATCCCTTCGAGGGTCGCACCGGGTGGGCCGCTTTCCCGTTGCCGAGGTTCCGGGCGTTCGTAGCCTTCACGCCCTTATGTCCCTCCGACCCCTGTTACCCCTGGCGGTCCTGCTGGCCGCCGGCGTCTGCGCACAGGAGAAGACGGTCGTCTTCCAGGGCGCACAACTGATCCCCATCGCCGGCGAGCCGATCGCGGACGGCGTGCTCGTCGTCACGGGCGGCAAGATCGCCGCCGTCGGCCCGGCTGGCCGGGTCGCGGTGCCCGCGGGCGCCGAGATCCGCGACGTCCGCGGCAAGGTCATCATGCCGGGCCTCGTCGATTCCCACAGCCACATCGGCGGCCCCGCCGGCGCGGATGCCTCGAACCCGATCCAGCCCGACGTCCGCGCGCTCGATTCCATCGACGCCCAGAGCCCGTCGATCCAGAAGGCGCAGGCCGGCGGCATCACCACCGCCAACCTCATGCCCGGCTCGGGCCACCTCATCAGCGGCCAGACCGTCTATGCCAAGCTCCGCGACGGCCGCACGATCGACGACATCCTCATCCGGCTCGACGACGGCGCCATCGCCGGCGGCCTCAAGATGGCCAACGGCACCAATTCGATCCGCCCCACCGGCAATTTCCCCGGCACGCGCGGCAAGTCCGCCGCCCTCGTGCGCGAGCAATACATCAAGGCCCAGGAATACCGCGCCAAGATCGAGCGCGCCAAGGGCGACCCGGAGAAGATGCCCGCCCGCGACCTCGCGCTGGAGGAGCTGGTAGAGGTCCTCGACGGCCGGCGGGTCGTCCAGCACCACACGCACCGGCACGACGACATCCTCACCGTCCTCCGGCTCTCGAAGGAATTCGGCTTCAAGGTCGTGCTCCACCACATCAGCGAGGGCTGGAAGGTCGCCGACGAGATCGCCCAGGCCGGCGCGGCCTGCTCCGTGATCATTGTCGACTCCCCCGGCGGCAAGCTCGAGGCCAAGGAAGCCTCGTTCGAGACGCCTGCCGTGTTGGAAAAGGCCGGTGTGCTCGTCGGCCTGCACACCGACGACGGCGTGACCGACTCGCGCCACTTCCTCCGCGTGGCCGGGCTCGCCGTGCGCGGCGGCATGTCGCGCGAGGGCGCGCTGCGCGCCCTGACGATCGCCAACGCGAAGATCCTCGGCCTCGAGAACCGCGTCGGCTCGCTCGAAAAGGGCAAGGACGCCGACTTCATCATCCTCAATGGCGATCCGCTCAGCGTCTACACGCATGTCGAGCAGACTTGGGTCGAGGGCCGCAAGGTCTTCGACCTCGCCGACCCGCAGGACAAACTCTACGCCCTCGGCGGCGCCGGGGCGGGCGATCCGCGCCGCATGCAGCTCTGCTGCTTCGGCAACGCCTGGGACATCATCGCCGCCGCCAACGCCCAGCTCTTCGGAGGTGCCCAATGAGAATGTTCCGCTCGTTTGCCGTCGTTGTGGGCGGGGTGCCCTCACCCCGCGAGTTGCCGATTTCGCCGCGGCGTTCCTGCCGGGTGGGGGAGCCCGGCCCACAGCGCACCTCGGCCCTTCTTGCGCTGCTTGCGTTTTTTGTGGCCACCCCTTCCGCACTCCGCGCGGCCGACACCGCCGACATGCCGCTGGCCATCCACGCCGACACGCTCCACACCGCCACCGGCGCGCCGATCAGGGACGGCCTCGTGCTCGTCGGCCGCGACGGCAAGATCGCCTACGCCGGGCCCGCCAAGGACATGATGTATACCGCCGACCACCGCGTCGTGCGCGCCAAGGTCGTCACGCCCGGCCTCATCGACGCCCGCGCCACGGTCGGCCTTTCCGGCCTGCTCAATCAACCGCACGACCAGGACATGCTCGAGCGCTCCGCCGCCGTGCAGCCCGAGCTCCGCGCGCTCGACGCCTACAACGCCCAGGACCCGCTCGTCGCGTGGGTGCGCGGCTTCGGTGTCACCACCGTCAACACCGGTCATGCCCCCGGCACGCTCATCTCCGGCCAGACCATGATCGTGAAAACCCTCGGCCGCGAGACGGAGGCCGATGTCGTGAATCCCGCCGCCATGACCGCCGTTTCGCTCGGCACCAACGCCCTCAACCGCACCGACGGCCCCGGCGGCGCGGCCGGCGCGGGTCCGCCGCGCCCCCCCGGCACGCGGGCCAAGGCCGTCGCCATGCTCCGCGCCGAACTGATCAAGGCGCAGGAATACGCGCGGAAGCGCGAGGCCAAGGACGAGTCCAAGCACCCGGCGCGCGACCTGAAGCTGGAGACGCTCGGCCGCGCCCTCGACGGCAAGCAGCCGCTCCTCGTCACCGCGCAGAAACAGCTCGACATCCTCGCCGCGCTCCGCCTCGCGAAGGAGTTCAACCTCCGGATCGTCCTCGACGGCTGCGCCGACGCCCACCTCGTGCTCGACGAGATCAAGGCCAGCGGCTTCCCGGTGATCCTGCACCCGACGATGGCCCGGGCCAACGAGGACACGGAGAACCTCGCGATGGACACCGCGAAGAAACTCCGCGATGCCGGCATCCCCTTCGCGCTCCAGAGCGGCTACGAATCCTACGTGCCCAAGACGCGCGTGGTGCTCTTCGAGGCCGCGGTCGCCGCGGGCAAGGGCCTCGGGTTCGACACCGCGCTGGCCAGCGTGACGATCGAGGCCGCGAAAATCCTCGGCATCGCCGACCGCACCGGCTCGCTCGAAAAGGGCAAGGACGCCGACCTCGCGCTCTACGACGGCGACCCCTTCGAATACGCGACCCACTGCACCGGCACCGTGATCGACGGCCGCCTCTTCGACGGCGAGAAATCCCCCTCCACACCCTGAGCGTGCCGTTCCGGCAGGCAGCCGCGTCCCTGGAGGGCGCGGCTACCGCCGCGCCGCAACCGAGTCGGTGCGCTTCGCCGCGTGCACGGCCCGGCAGTAGCCGGGCCCTCCAGGACGTGATGCCGCCATCCTAAAGGTGTCGCCCGCAATCCGCCGGCGAAATTCTCATGCGCTGCGCCGGCTCGGCATTTGCGTCCGCCGCGGGGCCGGCTACGCTGCCAGCCATGAAAGCCGCCCAGCTGGTCGCCCTGAAAAGCCCCGTGGTCGTCAACGAAGTGCCCGCGCCCGTCGCCGGTCCGGGCCAGGCGGTCGTCCAACTCAAGGCGGCGGCGCTCAACCACCGCGACGTGTGGATCCAGCAGGGGCTTTATCCGGGCATCGCCCTTCCGATCACGCCGGGTTCCGACGGCGCGGGCATCGTCACCTCGGTCGGCAGCGCCGGCGACGAATCATGGGTCGGCCGCGAGGTGATCATCAATCCCGCGCTGGAGTGGGGGAGCGATCCGCGGGCGCAGGGGCCGAAATTCCGCATCCTCGGCATGCCGGACCCCGGCACGTTTGCGGAACAGATCGTGATCTCCACGGCGCAGCTGGCGCCGAAGCCCGCGCACCTTGGCTGGGAGGAGGCCGCGGCCCTGCCGCTCGCGGGCCTCACGGCTTGGCGCGCGGTGTTCACGCGCGCGCAGCTCAAGGCCGGCGAGCGCGGGCTCGTCACCGGCACGGGCGGCGGCGTGGCGCTGTTCGCGCTGCAGTTCGCCGTCGCGGCGGGCGCGCAGGTCTGGGTGACCTCGGGTTCGCCCGACAAGATCCTCCGCGCGAAATCCCTCGGCGCGCTCGGCGGCGTGAACTACCGCGCCGCCGACTGGTCCGAGCAGCTGTTGAAATCGGCGGGGCCGTTCGACGTGATCGTCGACAGCGCGGGCGGCGACGGCTTCCCGAAGCTGATCGACCTCACCGCGCCCGGCGGCCGCATCGTGTTCTTCGGCGCCACGGCGGGAAACCCGAAGCTGTTCGAGATGCGCAAGTGTTTCTTCCGCCAGATCAACGTGCTCGGGACGACGATGGGCTCGCCGGTCGACTTCGCGGGCATGACGCAGCTCGTCGCCGCGAGGAAGATCAAACCGGTGGTCGACTCGTCGTTCCCGCTCGCCGAGGCCGAGCGCGCTTTCCGCCGCATGGCCGAGGGCGCGCAGTTCGGCAAGATCGTGCTGACGATGTGAGCGATCGCGCGACGCGCTCGGTCGCTTGTAGCAACAAGGAGCGGCTTTGCGCCGCGATGCGGGCGCCGCTCCGGTTTCGCGACGGTCGGGGCGCAAAGCCCCTCCGGCAGTTCACAGTCCCGACAGCGTAAACAGCCACACGCCGACCATGATTGCGCGCGCCGTCCACGCGAGCGTGCGCGCCCAGTTGGCCAGCACCAGCGCGCGGTGCGCGCCGGCGTCGTAGCCCGCGCCGAGCCGGCGCTGCAGCGGCGCTTCGACGGCGAAGGTGATCGCCCAGATCGTGGCGATGAGCACGAGCGAGCCGAGGAAGAGCGGACCGCGCACGCCCTGGAGCAGGAGCAGGCCCGCCGTCGCGGCCTCCGCACCCATCAGCGGCACGGCCACGAAGGAGATCCCGCGCACGTAGCGCCGGTGGTAGGCCGCGAAGCGGTCCGCCCCCACGCCGTCGAAGAGCGGGTAGACCGCGAGTTGCACGGCCCAGATCAGGCCGGCCAGCGCGGCGGTGACCGCGACATGGGCGATGGCGAGGTGCGCGAGGTTGAACATGCTCCTCCGAGCGAAACCCCCCGCGCGGCGCGGTCAAGCGCCGGGCTGGAAACTTCCCGGGGAATTCCAAGCCGGTCCGGCTTGCGGCGGATTGGCGGGGCGGGATTCTCCGGCGGTCTCCGATGACCGACTACATCCCCCTGTTTCCCTTCGCCGACTACTGGTGGTTCTACGGCCTGTTCACCCTGTTCGTGCTCGCCCTGCTCGCGCTCGACCTGGGCGTGTTTCACCGCGAGGCGCACGTGGTGGGCTTCAGGGAGTCGGCGGCGTGGAGCGCGGTCTGGATCTCGCTCGCCCTCGTTTTCGGCTACGGGCTCTACCAATATGCGCTCCACCAATTTCCTCTCGATCCGCGGCTCGCCGGCCTCGACCACGCGGCGCTGGCGAGACAGACCGGGCTCGAATATCTGACCGGCTTCCTCGTCGAGAAATCGCTCTCGGTGGACAACATCTTCGTGTTCGTCGTGGTGTTCGGCTACTTCGCGATCCCGCCGCAATACCAGCACCGCGTGCTCTTTTTCGGCATCCTCGGCGCGCTGGTCTTCCGCATCATCTTCATCAGCCTCGGCGCCGTGCTCATGCAGTTCCACTGGGTGATCTGGGTCTTCGGCGCCTTCCTCATCCTCACGGGCATCAAGCTGCTCTTCGCCCCCGAGAAGCCGATCGAGCCCGAGAAGAATCCCGTCATCCGGCTCCTGCGCAGGGTCCTGCCCGTGACCCCGCGGCTCGAAGGGCAGAGATTCCTCCTGCGCAAGGATGGCGTGCTCCACGCCACGCCGCTCCTCGTGTGCCTGGTGTTCGTGGAGCTGACGGACATCGTCTTCGCGGTCGACAGCGTGCCGGCGATCTTCGCGCTCACGAAGGAGCCGCTGGTGGTCTTCACCTCGAACGTCTTCGCGATCCTCGGCCTGCGCGCGCTGTTCTTCATGCTCGCGGGCGTCATGCACAGGTTCCGCCTGCTCAAATACGGCCTCGGCCTCGTGCTCGTCTTTGTCGGCCTGAAGATGGTCTGGCTCAACGAGGCCTTCGGCGGGAAGTTCCCGATCTCGTGGTCGCTCGGCATCATTGGCGGCGTCATCGGCGCCTCGGTGCTGCTCTCGCTCCTCGTGCCCGCGCGGGGCGGCAAGCCCGCCGCGGGGTGAGGCCGGTCAGCCGCGCAGCCAGCCGAGCAGCGACTCGACCAGCTGCGCCGCGGCCTCGCCGAGGAAGACGAAATACAGCACGCCGGCGGCAAACACCACGTAGCCGAGCAGCACGGCGAGCCCGTCGCGCTCGAGCAGGCCGCCGGCGATGAGCAGGACGGCCCACGCCGGAAAACTGTTCGTGAACGGGATCGGCAGCGGCAGCAGCAACGCCCCCGCGGCGAGGAGCATCAGCAGGGCGTGGAGCTGGTTGAGCAGCGGCGTGCCGGTCAGCGCGGTCCATCGCGGCCGGAGCAGGCGTTCGAGGAGGTGGAGGATCTTCGCCGCGACCCGGAACACCTTGAGCAGGAACCCGGCGGGCAGCTGCGTGCGCTGGAGTTTCTTCGGCAGCCACGGCCGCTGGCCGAGCGTCAGGCGCAGGGCGATGAGCGCGATGGCGAGGCCGAAGGGGGTCGAGAGGCCGGGCAGCGGAATGGGGGTGAGGAAGGGCAGGGCGAGCAGCACCA
The DNA here is from genome assembly GCA_013822585.1 of Opitutus sp. Lineage (GTDB taxonomy): Bacteria > Verrucomicrobiota > Verrucomicrobiia > Opitutales > Opitutaceae > Didemnitutus. Next base: position 7,717 of record PNKG01000006.1, read on the forward strand.
CGAGCAGCAGGTAGGCGCGGCCGCGCAGCACGTAGATGACCTCGCGCAGGGTGAGCGGCCGGTCGGAGGCGCGCGCCGTGAGGAGCGCGATTTCCTCGGAGAGTTTCCGTGGCGCCAGCATGGCCGTCGATCAGGTGCCGCGCCGGTTGCCGTAGAGCTCCACGTGCAGGCGGTGCGCGTAGCGGTAGCCGCGCGCCTTGCACAGTTCGCCCAGCCAGCCGGCGCGGGAGCGCAGCGTCTCCAAGTCCGTGCCCTCGGGCATCAGCAGCACCTTGTGCGGCGGCACCACGCAGAGCGTGTCGCGCAGCAGTTCCTCGATCTCCGCCATGTCGGCCTCGGAGCGGACGACGAACTTCAGCTGGTAATCGCCGGCGGCGATCCAGTCGGCGAGGACCTCGGGCTGGCGGCGGAGGGATTCGTGCTTCTTGCGCCAGGTGTCGTCGAGGCGAGCGTCCGGCGCGGAGTGGGCGAGCTTCGGGCTGAGCGAGGCGAGGTCGCAGGCGATGCCGCGGGGCCGCACGGTGGCCGCCGTCTCGATCGTGACGTGGTAGCCGAGCTCCTTGAGCTGGAAGGCCAGCTCGTGGATCTCCGGCGCCACCATCGGCTCGCCGCCGGTCAGCACCACGTGTTTCGCCGGGAACGCGCGCACGCGCCGGAGAATTTCGCCGACCTCCAGGTTCTCGCCTTCCGGGTTCCATGAGGCGTAGGGCGTGTCGCACCAGTTGCAGCGCAGGTTGCAGCCGCTGGTGCGGACGAACACCGACGGCACGCCGGTGAGCTCGCCCTCGCCCTGGATCGAGTGGAAAATTTCCGAGATGAGCATTCTGGTCGCCCGCTAATCACGCGAATATCCGCGAATCTCAAACCTCGATTCGCGGGAATTCGCGCTATCCGCGGGAAGGATTGGCCGGCAGCGGCGGCGTGGCGGCGTAAGCGGTCGGGTCGGCGAGGCCGGCCTGCTGGAAGGCCTCGCGGCGCTCGACGCAGGTCCCGCATTTGCCGCAGTGGATTTCGCCGCCTTGGTAGCACGACCACGTTTGGGCGAGGTCGACCCCGAGGCGCGCGGCTTCGGCGGCGATCCGACCCTTGTTCAGCGCGATGAAGGGCCGCAGCAGCTGGATGCCGGCATAGGTGCCCAGCCGCAGCGCCTCGCCCATCGCGCGCATGAAGTCCTCGCGGCAGTCCGGGTAGATCGCGTGGTCGCCCCCGTGCGCCGCGATGACGAGCCCCTCCGCGCCGACGCTCTCGGCGAAGCCGCCGGCCACCGCCAGCATGATGCCGTTGCGGAAGGGCACGACGGTGCGCTTCATGTTCTCGTCCGCATAGTGGCCCTCGGGGATGGCGCCGCCGGACTTCAGCAGGTCGGAGCTGAAATGCTCGCCAATGAAGGCCAGCGGCACCACCTGGTGCGGGGCGCCGGCCAGCCGGGCGTGGGCGGCGGCGAAGGGGATCTCGCGGTGGTTGTGCTTGGCACCGTAGTCGAAGCTCAGGACCACGCGCACGTCGTGGCACCGCCGCGCCCAGTGGAGCGCGGTCACGGAGTCCATTCCCCCGGAGCAGAGCACGACGACCTTCACCGGCCCTACCTAGGGCCCCGGCCCCGAAAAACCCACCAAAATCTCGCCGCCGGGCGGGGTGGCCGGGAGGCGGAAGGCGGCGATTAATCCGGCCTTGAAGGGCCCCGGGCTTTGGGTTTTCTGTTCGGCTCCCTTCCGTCCGTAGGCGGACACAGTTCATGATCCTCTTTCACGACCCAACTTGCGCGGAATACGGCTCGTCCATGCGGCCGGAGCAACCCGCGCGCCTCACCCGCAGCGTGCCGCACCTGAAGGCGGCCCACCCGGACTGGGAGTGGCGGCTGCCGGGGCCCCTCGACGAGGCGGTCCTCCTCACCGCGCACACGCCCGCGCTGATCAAGCGCATCGCCCACGGGCCGGACATCGACGACGACACGCCGTATTTTCCCGGCATCGAGCGGCACGCCCGCCGCGCCGTGGCCGCCGCGCTCGACGCCGCGCACGAGGCGCTGGCCGGGCGCCGGGCCTTCGCGCTCATGCGCCCGCCCGGCCACCACTGCACGCGCAACCAGGCGATGGGCTTCTGCTACCTCAACCAGATTGCCATCGCCGCGCTCAACGCCCGCGGCGGCGGCAGCGTGCGCGTGGCCGTGTGGGATTTCGACGCCCACCACGGCAACGGCACCGAGGACATCCTTGAGGGCAAGCCCGGCCTGTTCTTCGCGTCGGTGCACCAGTATCCCGGCTATCCCGGCACCGGCACGCGCTCGACCGTCAACTGCCGCAACTTCCCCGTGCCACCGCACGCGCCGCGCGAACAGCACATGGCCGAACTCGCGCGCTCCTGGGAGGCCGTCCTCAATTTCAGGCCCGACCTCGTGCTCGTCTCCGCCGGCTTCGACGCCTACGTGCACGATCCCCTCACCGAGATGACGCTCGGGCTCGCCGACTTCGCCGAACTCGGCCGCTGGGTGCGCCAGAGCGGCCTGCCTGCGGCCGGCGCGCTCGAAGGCGGCTACAGCGACGACCTCCCCCGGCTGCTCGACGCCTACCTCTCGGCCTGCGACCAGTGAAGCTTTCCGCGTGAATTCCGCTCCGCATTACCAGCTCATCACCTCGGCCGCCCAGCTCGGGCCGCTCTACGCCGCGCTCGACCGCGTGGACGAGATCGCCCTCGATACCGAGGCGGACAACCTCTACCGCTACCGCACCGCCATCTGCCTCCTGCAGATCCAGGCCGGCCGCGAGATCTATCTCGTCGACCTCCTGGCGGACCTGCCGCTCGGCGAGCTCTGGCCGCGCCTCGCCCAGAAGCACCTCGTGATGCACGGCAGCGACTACGACCTGCGCCTCCTGCGCGGGCTCTGCGATTTCCGGCCACGCAGCCTGTTCGACACGATGTTCGCCGCCCAGCTGCTCAACATCCAGCGCTTCGGCCTCGCCGCGCTGCTCGAGCAGTTCTTCGGCGTGCAGCTCGACAAGGACCACCAAAAGGCCAACTGGTCCAGGCGCCCGCTCGAACCGGACATGCTCGACTACGCCGCGCTCGACGTCCACCACCTCCCCGCCTTGCGCGACAAGCTCACCGCCGAGCTCGCCAAGCTCGGCCGCCTCGACTGGCTGCAGCAGCGCTGCCGCTGGCAGATCGACGTGGCCGGCGAGGGCTTCGCCGGGCCGGACGAGAATTCCTGGCGCCTCGGCGGATCGGAGAAGCTCGGCGGCCGCGGCCTCGCCGTGCTCCACCAGCTCTGGCACTGGCGCGAGCGCTGGGCCGAGAAGCTCGACACCCCGCCCTTCAAGGTCACGGGCAACGAGATGCTCATGCGCATCGCCCGCGCGGCCGACGACGGTCTGCCCCTGCAGGACGTGCTGCACGTGCACCTCGGCCGGCGTCACGACCGCCTCTTCCCGAGCATGGCCGAGGCGGTCCGTCAGGGCTTCGCCGCCGACCCGCGCTCGCTGCCGCGCCGCGAGCGCCGCCGCGACTTCGCCCCGCTCACCCCCGAGGAACTCTCGCGGCAGGACCGCATCAAGGCCGACCGCGACCGCCTCGCGCAGGGCCTCAACCTCGACCCCACGCTCATCGCCACCCGCTCGCAGCTCGTCCAGATCGCCCGCCAGCCGGCGAGCATCGACGAAGTGCTGCTGCCGTGGCAGGCGCAGCTCCTCAAGACCGAGCCCGCCTGGAAGACATGACCTCCGGTCCGTCATCGCGAACCCCCGCCGCGGCCGCGCAGAGGCCCCGCCCGACTTTGGGGCTAATAAGCAACAATCGCCCTCCGCTCGCCCCCGGGCCCGTCGGAAGGGAAATCCGGGGGAAGCGGATTTGTTGCTTAATAGCCCCAAAGCCTCCCTCCGCATGAGCGAATCCGCCAACATCGCCCGGCACCTGCCGCTCATGGCGGCGCGCCAGCCGGACCACCCGGCGGTCAAGGTCCCGCGCGGCCGCTCCGGCGGGCGCATCGACTACCTCGCGCTCTCCTTCCGCGAGCTCGACGACGAGGTGAACGCCTGGGTCGCGCGCCTCGGGGCCAAGGGCGTGCGCCGCGGCGACCGCGTGCTCGTGCTGGTGCGGCAGGGCCTGCCGCTCATCGCCGCGGCCTTCGCGCTCTTCAAGCTCGGCGCCGTGCCCGTGATCATCGATCCCGGCATGGGCCGCGGGAGCTTCCTGCGCTGTGTCGAGCGCTCGCGCCCGCGCGTGCTCCTCGGCATCCCGCTGGCGCAGGCGCTGAGCCACGTGTTCCGCCGCGCCTTCGCCTCGGTCGAGGTGCGCGTCTGGGTCAGCGGCTCGCCCACGGCCCGCTGCGGCGGGGCGGGTCCGGGCAAACTGGCGGAGACCGCGCCGGGCGAGCTGGCCGCCATTCTCTTCACCAGCGGCTCCACCGGCGCGCCGAAGGGCGTGTGCTACGAGCACGGCATGTTCGACGCGCAGGTGCGGCTCGTGCGCGACACCTACGGCATCCGGCCGGGCGAAGTCGATTTGCCGATGCTGCCGATCTTCGCGCTCTTCAACCCCGCCCTTGGCATGACCACCATCGTGCCCGAGATCGACCCCTCGCGTCCGGCCGCGGTCGATCCGGCCAAGATCGTGCAGGCGATCGAACAGGAGAAGGTGACGAACACCTTCGGCTCGCCCACGCTCTGGCGCAAGATCGCCGCGCACTGCCGCGCCACGCAGGCGACGCTGCCGGCGTTGCGGCGCGTGCTCATGGCCGGCGCGCCCGTGCCGCCGGCGCTGTTTGCCGAGGTGCAGGCGCTATTGCCGAACGGCACGGCCCACAGCCCTTATGGCGCCACCGAGTCGCTGCCGCTGTGCAACGTCGCCGCGGCCGAGATCGATGCGGCGGCGACCCTGACCGGCCGCGGCACCTGTGTCGGCCGTCCCGTGGACGAGATCGAGGTGAGGATCATCGCGCTCACCGACGAGCCGGTCGCCACGCTCGCCGGGGCGCACGAACTGCCGCCCGGCGGGATCGGGGAGATTGTCGTCCGCGGCCCGGTGGTGACCAAGCTCTACGACGCGCTCCCCGAGGCGACCGCGGCCGCGAAGATCCGCGACGGCGACACGGTGTGGCACCGCATGGGCGACGCCGGCTACCTCGATGCCGACGGCCGCCTCTGGTTTGTCGGCCGGAAGGCCGAGCGCGTCGAGACCCGCGAGGGCCTGCTCTTTCCCGACCAGGTGGAACCCATCTTCAACCAGCACCCCGATGTGCGGCGGACGGCGTTGGTCGGGCTCGGCGAGCGGGGCCGGCAGCGGCCGGCGATCGTCGTCGAACCGCGCGGCCGCGCGGTGGTGGAGACCCCGTCGCTGCGCCGAAAGCTCATGCGCGAGCTGCGCGCGCTCGCCGCAAAGCATCCGCACACGGACCGCATCCGGCTGGCCTTTCTCCATCCGGCGTTTCCCGTCGACGTCCGCCACAACGCCAAGATCCACCGGCTCACGCTGGCAAAATGGGCGGCGCACCACTCGGGATACGAACTCGACAAGCGCGAGGTGCCCGTGGGGGCCCTGAAGCGATGAACGGCCCTGCCTTCATCACCGGCGCGAGCGGATTCATCGGCGGCCAGCTCGCCGGGCGGCTCCTCGCGGCCGGCCGGCCGGTGCGCGTGCTCGCGCGGCGCGACCTGCCGGAGCTGGCGAAACTCGGCGCGCGGATCGTGCGCGGCGATTTGCACGACCCCGCGGCCCTGCGCACGGGCTGCGAGGGCGCGGAGACGGTTTTCCATGTGGCCGGGCGCGTGGGAGTGTGGGGACCGGACGAGGATTTTTTCCATGTGAACGTCGAGGGCACGCGCCACGTGGTCGCGGCTTGCCGTGCGGCGCACGTGCCGCGGTTGGTCTATACCAGTTCGCCGAGCGTGGTCTTCAACGGCGGCGATCTGGCCGGGGTCGACGAGTCCGCGCCGCTCTGCGCCGCGGCGCCCTGCGCCTATCCGACGAGCAAGGCCGCGGCCGAACGGCTCGTCGCCGCGGCCAACGGCCGCGAGTTGGCGACCGTGGCGTTGCGGCCGCATCTCGTCTGGGGGCCGGGCGACCGCCACGTCGTGCCGCGCGTGCTGGCGCTGGCGCGGCGCGGCAGGCTGAAGATCGTCGGCGCCGGGCGGAATCTCGTCGATTGCACGCACATTGCGAACGTCGTCGACGCGCACCTGTGCGCCGAGCGGGCGTTGGCGAATTGTCACCTAATAGGTGACGGACAAACAACGCGACGCGCGGATTTCCGGGCGAGCGAGGGGGAAAGTTGTCACCTAATAGGTGACAGTGCCCACGGAGCGACGGCCCGCGGAGGGGCGCGGGATCCGCGGGGGAAGGCGTATTTCATCACGAACGGCGAGCCGGTGGTGCTCTGGGACTGGATCAACGAGCTGCTGCGCGGCGTGGGCATTCCCGAAATCACGCGCCACGTCCCGCTCGGCACGGCGTATCGGGCGGGCGCGGTGCTTGAGACGCTGTGGCGCTGGCTGCCGCTGAAAGGCGAGCCGCCGATGACGCGCTTTGTGGCCAAGGAGCTGGCGACCGACCACTGGTTCCGGATCGACGCGGCGCGCCGCGACCTCGGCTACGCGCCGCGTGTGACGATGGAGAGGGGGACGGCGGAGTTGATCGCGCACTACCGCGCGGAGCAGCCCTTCTATTGAGCCTGGATTCCGCGATTGCCTGAAGTGTGGGAGGGGCATTACGCCCCGACATCGGCCGCCTCTTCCGCGCCCGGGAAAGTCGCGGCGCAAAGCCGCTCCCACATTCGGAGCCGTCCTCTCCAATCCCGGAATCCGGGCTCAATACTGCGGCTCGCGCGACTGGCTGACGCGATCCTGCGTTCCCGGGGGGCCTGCGTCCCGCAGGCGGTCCTCGGCGTCCCGCCGAGGTGGCGCTCATCGCGCCCGCCCGCCGCCTCGTCGAACTGTGCAACCTGCTCAGCAAAAATCCCGACTTTCAGCTTGTCCACTGACACGGTTGCTCCCCGGAAGCGGAGCGCGACACAGGGCAGCCTGATGGACGAGCCTCGATAGGCCGTCTCCTACTTCGCGAGTGTTTCCTCGACGGTCCGGCGCAGACGGTCGAGGTCGAAGGGTTTGGCCAGCACCGCGGCGGCGCCGAACTTCTCCGCCATGTGGAGGTAGAGTTTCGGGTCGTGGGCGAGCCCGCCCGACATGGCAATGATGCGCACCTTCGGAAACTCGCGCCGGAGATCGAGAATCATGTCGAGTCCCTCCTTTTCCGGCATCACGATGTCGGTCATCACGAGGTCGGCCGGCTGTTCTTGGAACATCCTCAGCCCTTCGATGCCGTTCGTGGCCTGGCGGACGGTGTGACCGGCGTGTTGGAGTGCTCCTACGAGGACGTCGCGGAAGATGTCGTCGTCGTCGATGACCAGAATGTCAGCCATGTTTCATTATCCAGTCTTGGGTAGGCGTGGCAGCGACTGTCTGAGGCTCCATGAATTGCACATTTATGCAGGGAATTGGCAAGAGTCGGATTTTACACACTCACATCGGCCCCGATCCGGAGCGCCCAAGGGAAAAACCGGAGAGGCCAAGTCCGGTGTCTGCGTAGGAAAATGATGGATAGCCCAATACCAATCCATGGCGGCATCCGGATTCTCGAACATGATTGCAGGGCGGGGCGCGACTGCGACGGGGGCGGAATGCCGGCAGGCCTTGGGGAGGGCGGAGCCTCTGCTCACGGTCCCTTGTGGGCGTTGCCGCGTCACGGATTGTCGGCGGGCAGCAGCTGGTGGATCGTCTGGAGGAGGTCCTCGATTTGAAAGGGCTTTTTCAGGTGGGCATCGCCATGCGTGGCGGCGATGGGCGACAAGGAATCGCTGCCGCTTATCACGAGGACGCGGCTCGAGGGATGGAATCTGCGCAGGAATCTGATGAACGGCAATCCGCCGAGCCAGGGCATGTTGAGGTCGCTGACAACGACATGGGGAGGCGTCTCCAAGGCCTCAAGAAGCGTGATGGCTTCCATGCCGTCGGCCGCGACATGGACGCGGTAACCGTATTCGATCAAGGCGGCTTCCACGGTGTCGCGCACCGCGGCCTCGTCGTCCACGAGCAGTATGACCTCGCCGGAGCCGCGGGGGACCCTCTTGGGCGGAACGGGGGAGTTGGAGTTGACCGAGACGCCCTCTGCCGGGAGATAGACGTGGAATTCGGCCCCGCTGTTGGGGGCATTGACGGCGTGGCAGAAGCCGCCGTGCGCGGTGACGATGCCGCGCACCGTGGAGAGGCCGAGGCCGGTGCCCTTGCCCGCCTCCTTGGTGGTGAAAAACGGTTCCCAGATGCGCGGGAGAATGTCGGAAGGGATGCCGTGGCCGGTGTCGGCGACGCAAAGGTGGATGAAGGAGCCCGGGCGGCCGCCGGGAAGCGACGCGGCGGCGGCGGGGCCGAGGTGGGAGTTTTCGAGCGTGAGGTGGAGCGTGCCGCCGTTGGGCATGGCGTCGCGGGCGTTCACGCAGAAGTTGAGGAGCAGCTGGTGGAGTTGCGTGGCGTTCGCGCGCACGGTCCAGAGGTCGGAGGCGATGTGGGCGCTTATCGTGATGGAACGCGGGAAGGTGTCCTCGATGAACGCGACCACGTCCCGGGCGAGGTGTTTGGCCTGGAGCGGCGCCCGCTCGCCGCCGGTGCCTTGGGCGAAGCCGATAATCTGCTTCACGAGGCTGGCCCCGCGGTTGGCGCTCTCCTCGAGCGTGTCGACGAGCTTCTGCTCGGCCGAACCGGGCAGGCGCGCGCGGAGGAGCTGGGAGATCATGAGCACGGGGGCGAGGATGTTGTTGAGGTCGTGGGCGATGCCGGCGGCGAGGAGGCCGAGGTTCTCGAGGCGCTGGGTGCGGAGCACCTGTTCCTCCAGCTGCTTTTTCTCGGTGATGTCGGTCGCGATCTTCAGGTGGCCGGTTGGCTGGCCGCTCTCGTCGCGGATGAGCGAGAGGATGAACTCGGCCGTCAGGCGACGGCCCTCGCGGGTCTCGAGCGGCACTTCGCCACGCCACTGGCCGGTGCGCAGGGTCTCCTTGCGACCGGCCGCAAGGTGTTCCATGGCGCGGGGTGAAAACAGCTCGTCCGTCCTGCGGCCGAGCATTTCGCCGGGTTTCAGGCCGCACAGGGCGGCGGCCCCGGCGTTGCTGTAAGTCACGCGCTGGTCGAGGTCGGTCATGAAGATGGCGACCGGGGCGCGCTCGATGATGTCGGCCTGCTGGCGGAGGCGGGCTTCGTCCTTGCGGCGGTTGGTGATGTCGTGCGTGAGCGACAGCGCGGCCAGGATGCGGCCTTCGGCATCGCGCATCGGGCTGACGTGGCTTTCGAGGATGCGGCGGCGGCCGCGCAGAGTGGCAACCGTGAAAACCCGCCGGCCCGTGTCTCCTTGGAACGCCCGGTGGATGAGCGATTCGTAACCGTCGCGCTCGGCCTTTATCGGGATGTAGGCATAGATGTTCCGGCCCTTCACCTGGTCGGGAGATTCGGCATCCAGCATGGCCAGGCCGGCCGGATTCATGTCGAGCAGAGTGCCGTCGGCTCCGACGAGCTTCACACAGGCGGGTTCGTTGTCGATGATGGCGCGCAGACGGGCCTCGCGGTCGCGCAGGCCGGCCTCGGCCGCCTTGCGGGCGGTGATGTCCTGCATCGAGCCGAGCATGCGGACGGCGCGGCCATCGGCGTCGCGTTGGATGTAGCCGCGATCCAGGACGTCGCCATAGGTGCCGTCGGCCCGCCGGAAGCGGTATTCGTCGGACCAGCTTTCGCGCCCGTGATCGAGGGCATGGCGGAGGCCGGTGGTGACGCGGGCGATGTCGTCGGGGTGGATAAGCTCCGGCCAGGAGGAGACCGTGCCGCATCGTTCGCCCGGGGCATGGCCGAAGAACCGGTGGAAGGCTTCGCTCCGCCAGATGCGATCGGTGAGGATGTCCCAGTCCCAGAGGATGTCGTTGGTGGCGCGGGCGACGAGGTCGAAGCGCTCATGGCTGAGCTGCAGGGAGTTTTCGGCGGCCAGCCGCGCCATGCGCTCGGCGGTTTCCTGCAGGACGCGGCGCAACACGGGCCCGAGGCGGGTGAGGCGGTCCTTCAGCACGTAGTCGGCGGCGCCGGCCTGCAGGGCGGCGATGGCGCTGTCTTCGCCGATGGAGCCGGAGCAGAAAACGAAGGGTGTCTCAGGGGAGTGCTCGCGCGCGAGGGTCAGCGCCTCGAGACCGTCGAACTCCGGCAGACTGTAGTCGGACAGGATGACGTCGAACCCGCCTTGCTGCAGTGCGGCAAGGTAGGCGGAGCGGTCGGCGACCATGTGGAGATGGCAGTCGCCCAGCTCCTGCGCGATGACGGCGCGGATCAACTCCGCGTCGCTGGGGTTGTCTTCAAGATGAAGGATTCTCATCGGCCAAGGGGCGGTTTGGCGGCGGTTCGTTGACGAGGGCCCAGAAGACGCCGAGCTGGCTGACCGCCTCGATGAAGCAGTGGTATTCGACGGGTTTCACGACATAGCCGTTCACGCCCAACTGGTAACTTCGGACGACATCCTGTTCCTCGCGGGAGGAGGTGAGGACGACCACGGGGAGGGTGCGGAGCCTGGGGTCGGATTTGAGCTGCTGGAGCACTTCGAGGCCGCCGATCTTGGGCATCTTGAGATCGAGCATCAGCAGGGCGGGCAGACCGGGCGGGCGGTCGGCGAAACGGTCGCGGGCGTGCAGCCAGTCGAGCACGGCCTCGCCGTCGGGGAGATGGATGATTTCGTTGGCGATGTGCGCGGTGCGGAGGGCTTCGAGGGTGAGTTCGACGTCGGCGGGATTGTCCTCGGCGAGGAGGATGGGGCGGAGGGAGTTCATGGGGGAGAGGGCGGGCGGTTGAGGAGCAATCACGTCGTGTGATTCCCGTTTCTCGTGGAGGAGGCGGGTTCGGCGGGCAGGGAAAAATAGAAGGTGGCGCCGGCTCCGGGGCGGCCCTCGGCCCAGGTGCGGCCTCCGTGGCGGGCGATGATGCGGCGGACGCAGGCCAGCCCGATGCCCGTGCCCTCGAACTCGGTGGAGGAGTGCAGGCGCTGGAAGACCCCGAAGAGCTTGTCGATGTAGCGGGGGTCGAAGCCGGCTCCGTTGTCGCGCACGAAGTATACCGTCTCCCGGTTGTCCGCCGCTGCGGGGCTGGCGCTGATCTCGATGCAGGGCTGCGGGCTCTTGGAGGAATATTTCACGGCGTTGTCGATCAGGTTGGCCCAGACCTGCCGGAGCATGGCGGGGTCGCCGCAGGTGGGCGGCAGCGGATCGATCCGCCAGGTGACGCCCGGGTGCGATTGCGCATAATGCCGCTCGCGCACCACCCCGGCGACCAAGGCGGACTGATCCACCCGGCTCGGCTGCAGGGCCGCGCGTCCCATGCGGGAGAAGCTGAGCAGATCATCGATGAGCCGGCCCATCTGGCGGGCGGCGTTGGAGATGAAATCGAGGTGGCGCCGGGCCGTGGCGTCGAGCTGGGCGGCGGCGTTTTTCTGGAGCAGGGAGGCGAAGCCGTCGATGTGCCGCAGGGGGGCGCGCAGGTCGTGCGACACGGAGTAGGAGAAGGCTTCCAATTCGCGGTTCACGGCCTCGAGGCGGGCCGCGTTGGCCTGGAGTTCGGAGTTCAGCCGGGCCAGCTGCTGTTCCGCGGCATGGCGCGCGGTGACATCGTGCAGAGTGGAACGGCTGCGCAAGAAGCGGCCGGCCTCATCGCGGACCGCCGTGGCGCTGAGGGAGACGAAGAAGGTCGAGCCGTCCTTGCGCCGGAGCTCGAACTCGAGGTCGTCCACCCGGCCGGTCGCCATGAAGCGGGGAAAATTCCGCGCGAAGACTTCCTGCCCCTCCGGCGTGAGCAGGTCGCGGAAACGGAGGCGGCCCACCACCTCGTCGCGGGTGTAGCCGAGCCAGTCCAACTCGGTGTCGTTGATGGCCACAACCATGCCCTCGCCGTCGAGGGAATGATAACCGCACGGCGCGCGGTTGTAGAGGTCGTGGATCTCGGCGGCCGCCCGCTGCAGGGCGGCTTCGGCCGTGCGATGATCCGTGACGTCGCGGGCGATGGCGTGGATCTGACCGGTCTCCACGGCCGTGCGCGCATTCCACTGCAGCGTGCGCGCCGAGCCATCCTTGCAGAGGTAGCGGTTCTCGAAGGAGATGATCTCGTGCCCGCCGATCTGCTGCTGCACCACTTCACCCGTGCGCTGCCGGTCGTCGGGATGGATGAAATCATGGAAGGGACGTGCCAGCAGCTCGGCCTCGGTCCAACCGAGGGTTGCGGTGAAGGCGGGGTTGATGCGCTTGAAATAGCCGTCGAAGCCGGCGACGCACAGCAGGTCCCGGCTCAGGGTGAAAAAGCGATCGCGCTCCGCCTCGGCTTGCAGCCGCGCCCGCAGGTCGGTGCGGACCCAGAAGGCCGCCACCCCGACCACGACCAGGGCCACGCCGCCGCCGAGGAGCATCACCCCCAGGGTGCGTCCGGCCTCGCGGCGGGCCTCCTCGCTGCGCTCGTCCAGCAGCCGGCGCTCGTGCTCCTGCATCGCCGCCACGAGGTTGCGGACGCGGTCCATGGCGGCCTTGCCTTCGGCCAGCGCCGCGACCTCGGCGGCCGCTTCGAAACCCGCGGTGCGGCGCGCTCGGATCCGCCCGCGCATCAGCTCCAGCGTGCGAACGGCTGCTTCCCTCAGATCGCGCATGCGCGCGAGTTGGGTGGGATTGTCCTCAATCAGTTTTTCGAGGCGCGGGAGGGAGTTCTGAATCTGGGTGCGGCCCGCCTGGTAGGGTTCGAGAAAGCGCTCCTCCCCGGTGAGCAGGAAGCCGCGGACTGCGGTCTGCATGTTGAGCAGGGCCGCCAGCAGGCCTTCGATCTGGTAGAGCACGCGGTGGGTGTGATCCACCTGGGCCGTCCTTGCCGCCGTGCGCGTGGCGCTGAACCAAACCGCACCGCTACTGAGTAGCAACAAGGCCACCGCAGCCGAGAATCCCAAGTGAATTTTGCGTTCGAGGGGCGTTTGCACGGCACAACACCGTCGGCCCTATCTTCCCATGGGGCCGACAGCGGTGGAATTTTGTCACGGCGATATTTTTTGCAACGCAATTGCACCGCAGCAACAGCCGGGAGGCACCCGGGCTAAATGGTCTTATACCAGCGTCCGCTCGCTTCTGGACTATCAGGCAGGCAGGTGGTCGCCGCCGTCCCCGGCGCGACAGGCGTCGTCGGGGACGCCGACGCCCGCCCTAAAGTCAATTAGCTACGGATGCTTGGTCTTAACCCGGATTCCGCGATTGGAGAGGACGGTTCCGAATGTGGGAGCGGCTTTGCGCCGCGACTTTCCCGGGCGCGGAAGAGGCGGCCGACGCCGGGACGTAAAGCCGCTCCCACACTTCAGGCATTCATGGAATCCGGGGTGAAGGCGCCACCGGCAGGGGGAGGGCATCCAATGCCCACCGCCGGGTCGACGGGGTTGTGCGGTCGGTGCCGAGCGCAATCGGGATCACTTCCCCTGACGGAGCGTGATCGTGCCGTTCATCGAGGAGAGCGAGATGTCGATGCCGCCGCCGTTGAGCGTGCCGGTGATGGACTTGCCGCCCCAGCCGGGGATGGGCGGAACGGGGGCAACGGGCGCGATCGCGGGAGCCGCGGCGCTCGCGGCGGCGGCATCGGCCGGCGGGGCCGGAGTCTCGTCGTCTTCGTCTTTGCCGCTGTGGGCGGCGCGTTGGGCGCGGGTGGCTTCGCGCACGGCGTCGCGCACCTCGCGTTGGGCGTTGCGCGCTTCACGCGCCACTTCGCGGGCGATATCGCGGGCGGCTTCGGCGGCCTCGTGGGAATAGGCGAGGCCGCGGCCGCGGAAGCCGGGAACCTTCTCGGTCTTGGAGACGAGCACGCCTTCGGGGAAGTTGGTGCGGATGCTGCCGTTGTGGGTGCGCATGCGCAGGTTGGCCTTCGTGTCGGCGGGGAGGCGGAGGTCGATCTCGCCGTTCATCGAGGTGATGGAGACGGGCTTGGCCGGGGCCTTGACGAAGTTGGCGCGCACCTCGCCGTTCATGGTGCTGACGACGGCGGAGCTGCTGATGTCCTCGAGCGTGACCTCGCCGTTCATGCTGTTGACGTCGATGTCGCCGTCCACCTTCGACACGGCGATCTCGCCGCCGAGCTGGGTGCGGATGATGAGGTGGGTGTGGCGCGGAACCTCGACGACGAACTCGGTGCCATGCGAGAACCAGTGCTGGTCGCCGGAGACGGAGAGCGTGATGAGGTTGTTCTTCTCCTTGAGCTCGAAGGTGACGTCGTCGTCGAGGCGGCGGAAGCCGTCGGCGTCGACCGGTTCGCCTTTGTCCTTCTTGCGTTCGAGGGAAGAGCGGACGATGACCTCGCCGGTGTCGGTGCCGGTGATGCGGACGTCGGCCCAGGCGAGCGAGAGCTTGAAGGTGCCGGGCTTGGAGGGGTCGGAGAATTTGGCGCGGGCGGTGTCGCCGTTCGTGGCGTGGGAGGCGGCCGCCGCGGCGAGGGCGCAGAGCGCCAGCACGGAGGCACGGAGGAGGTGGATCGGGTTTTTCATCGTGAGGGTTGAGCTGGGAGGGGCGGAGGAGCGTTCAGGCCTTGCTGGTCGCTGGCTCCTTGGATTGGGCGTTGGGTTGACTGTCAGCGGGAGTGGGGAGGCGGAGCGTGGCGAGGGCGCGCTTGGCGGCGTCGCGGACGTTCTCGTCGGTCTGCGGATTGCGGCTGAGCTGGTCGAGGATCGGCTCGGCGCCGGTCTCGCGCACGGTGGCGAGGAGTTCGATCATGGCCATCTGCACGAGCGGGGCGGACTCGCGCGGCAGCGCGGCGAGCAGGCCGGCGCGGACAACATCCTCGCCGGCGTGCGGCGCGAGGGCCTCGACGGCGGAGAGGCGGACGTTGACGGAGGGGTCGAAGGCCAGCGTGCCGACGAGGTCGGTGAGGACCTTCCGGTCGGGGCTCTTGAGGTCCATCGTGGCGAGGACGCTCTGGAGGCGGTCGCTGGTGGATTTCTGCTGGAGGAGCGAGTAGGTGACGAGCTGGTTCATGCTGTTCACCTGGGCGCGGAGGGCGGCGAGTTCCTGTTTCGCGGAGTCGTCGGGGTGGATTTCGGCCGGGCGCTGGAGGAAGCGGGCGCCGGCGAACACGCCCGCGGCCAGGAGCGCGAGGGCAAAGGCGAACTGGAGCGCGGGCTGGGCGGGGAGGATGGCTTCGAAGAAGCGGTCGAGGCGGCTCTTCGCGAGGGCGAAGGGGCTGGGCGCGTCGGCCTCGCGCTGATGCGTTTCGAGCATGGCGTAGAACTGCTCGCGCAGGCGCGGGCTGGGCTCCTCGGCGGGGAGGAGGTCGAGCTTGCGCGTGATTTCCTGCAGGGCGGACCATTCGCGCTGGCAGGCCGGGCACGAGGAGAGGTGGGCGCGGAGTTGCGCCGCGACGTCGGGAGGCAGGGTGCCTTCCTGGTAGTCGATGAAGAGGTCCTGGGCGCGTTGGCAGTTCATTTTGAGTGGGCGGTAGGCGGTGAGCAGGGGACGGGGCGCGGACGGGGGTTAGGCGGCCTGTTCGCGGCGGATCTTGAAATAGACCTCGCGCAGTTCCTTGAGCGCGCGGTGGACGCGGACTTTGACGGCGCCGACGGAGCAATCGCAGAGCCGGGCGATGTCCTTGTGCCCGACGTTTTGCAGGCGGGCGAGGACAAGGACTTCGCGATGCTCGAGCGGCATGCGGCTGAGGGCGACGCGGAGGAGCTCGAGATCGTCGGTCGTGGCGGCCCGGGAGTCGGGCGAGGCGCCCGCGTCGGGGTGCTGGTGCAGGTCGGTGGGGTCGGTGGGGGCGGCGGCCTTGGCGTGCTTGCGGAAGTGGTCGGCGGCGACCTTGCGGGCGAGGTGGTAGATCCA
Source organism: Opitutus sp. (assembly GCA_013822585.1). Classification (GTDB taxonomy): domain Bacteria; phylum Verrucomicrobiota; class Verrucomicrobiia; order Opitutales; family Opitutaceae; genus Didemnitutus. The sequence continues at coordinate 23,603 of PNKG01000006.1, forward strand.
GGCGGTGAACTTGCCCTCGTCGCGGTAGGTGTGGCGGTATTTCAGGATGCGGTAGAAGACGACCTGCACGAGGTCCTCGCTGACGGCGGGCTGATTGGTGAGGCGGAGAAAGAACCCGTAGAGACGCTGCTGGTAGCGCTCGAAGACCTCGCCGAGTTTCGCGACGTCGCCGGCGCGCACGGCTAGCATCAGTTCGTGATCGGTGGCTTCCACGATGCTCGGGAAGTTAACGGCGGCGACGGCGGAGGGAACCCGGATTTCGGCGGCGGACTGTGAAGCGGACGACATGGAGCTGGGTCATGGCGGTGTGCGTGGGGGAATACCGTGCGCGGCGCGGCCGGTTACAGGGATTTTGGGAAAACGGCTGGCGCGACGCGGCCGTCCGCGTAAGTTGCTGCCTATGAATCGCCGCGATTTCCTCCTGTCCACGTCCGCGGCCGTCTCGCTCGGGTTGCTGGCGAGAGGCCCGCTGTTCGCACAGTCGACTCCCCCCGCCCCGGCCGCCCCGCCCCCGGCTCCCCCTGCGCCGCCGCCGCTCGTCACGGAGTTCAAGGAGCTGCGGCGCGGCGTCGGCACCTTCACGGGCCGCGGCGGCACGATCGGCTGGTTGTCCGACAAGGACGCGCTCGTTGCCGTCGATACGCAGTTCGCCGAGCCCGCCGCGCGTTTCCTCGCCGGCCTGCCCGGCCGCGCCGGCCGCCAGCTCGATGCCGTGATCAACACCCACCACCACTGGGACCACACGGGCGGCAACGCCACGTTCCGGCCCGAAGCGAAGACGATCGTCGCGCACGCCGCTGTGCCCGCCCTCCAGAAGGCCGCCGCCCAGCGCAGCCCCAACCTGGGCGAGCCCACGTTGCCGGACACGACCTTCGCCGGCACCTGGCACCTGGTCGCCGGCGACGAGCGCGTGCATGCCCGGCACTTCGGCGCCGCGCACACCGGCGGCGACATCGTGGTGCACTTCGAGAAGGCCAACGTCACCCATCTCGGCGACCTCGTCTTCAACCGCCTCTATCCCGTCACCGACAAGGCCGGCGGCTGCCGCGTGCGCAACTGGATCGCCGTGCTCGACGAGATCGGCCGCGCCTACCCGGCGGACACGCTCTTCATCTTCGGCCACGGCAGCGCGAAGTTCGGCATCACCGGCACACACGCGGACGTGAAGCAGATGGGCGCCTTCCTCGGCGCGCTCGTTGCGCACGTCGAGGCGGCGGTGAAGGCCGGCAAGTCCAAGGCCGAGGTCGTCACGCTGCAGAACCTCGATGGCTTCGCCGACTATCACGCCGCGCAAAACAGCCGCCTGCCGGGCAACCTCGGGGTCGTCTACGACGAGCTGACGGGCGTCTGAGCCCGGACGCCGGTCAATTTTGCATCGCGCGACCGCGCCTCCGCCGGCAAGGTCCCCTTCCCCCATGCGCCGTGTTCTCCCCATGATGCTCGCCTTCGCCGCCGCCGGCCTCGCCGCGGCCGAATGGCCGCCGGGCGCGCGCGTGCTGGTGGACAAGGCCGGCGCCGGGCACCGCGCGATCGTGCTCCGCTCCGAGCCGGCGCGCAGCTACGTGGCCTACGAGGGCGCGGACGAAACCCACGACGAGTGGGTCGAGGCCGAGCGCATCCGCCCCGTGCGGCCCGCGCCCGCGCAGCCGGGCGAGCCCGACCAGCCTGCGGCGCAGGCCGAGGCCAGCGCCGCGCTGCCGGTGCCCGAACCCCTGCCGCATGCCCTCGAACTCCCGCGTCCCCCCCGCGCCGCCGCCGTGGCCGAGATCTGGCTCGAACAACTCGCGCGCAAGGACGCGGGCGATCCCGTGCGCTTCAGCACCGGCGCGCTGCCCGTGCCGCAGTTCCGTTTCGGCGACACCGCCGGCATCCCCACCACCCGGGCTCCGCTCCGCACCGCGCTGCTCCTGTCGCAGGGCCGGGTGCGGGGCTTCGCCGCCATCGAGGGCGGCGTGGCGATTTACCGGCGCGACGCGCAGGCCGGCTTCGTGCGCGTGGCCCAGCTCGACCTCGCCCCGCTGCAGGGCTTCGCCCCCGAGGTCCTCGTCGCCGCGGATTTCAATCACGACAACGAGACGGACCTGGTCGTCGCGGGCGGACCGGTGGTGCAGGCCTTTTTCGGCAACGCCGCCGGCGGCTTCACCCCCGGCGTGCAGGCCTACCGCGCCGCGCTGCCGATCCGCGGTGCGGCGGCGGGCCGCTTCTTCACCGGGCCGCTTTCCACCGGGGTCGCGGTCATCGAGGGCTTCAACAGCTTTGCCGTCCTCCGCGTGACGCAGAGCGGGATCACCGCCGGCGGTCCGCCCTACGAATTGCGCTTCGACCGTCTCACGCGGCTGGCGGCGGGCGACTTCGACGGCGACGGCTTCACCGACGTGGCCGTGACGGCCGAGAGCCGGGGCCGCAGCACCGGCGCCTGGATGTTCTTCAACCAGCGCGGCGCGAGCCGGCCCTTCCTCTGGCCGATCGGCGGGCGCGACGACTTCGCCCGCGATCTCGCGGTGGCCGATCTCGATCGCGACGGGCGCGCCGACCTGATCCTGACCGACAGCGATGCCGAGCAGGGCGATCATGTGCGCGTCGTCTTCGGTTCCGCCGGCCGCGCGGGCTGGGAAGACCCGGTCGATCTGATCAGTTCCGAATACGGAGTCGGTCTCGGCACGGCCTCGGTCGTGGTGGCCGATTTCAATCGCGACGGCCGCACCGACATCGGGGTCGGCGGGCGCAACGGCCTGCGCGTGCATTTCGGCGCCGACTACCGGCGCTTCAGCCGCAACCCCGTCTGGCCGCGGCTCGCGGCCGGCCACGATTTCCCCGAGCAGCGCGTCTTCCTCGCGGGCGATTTCGACGGCGACGGCGCCGCGGACCTGCTCGGCTACACGCCCGCCTTCGCCACGGGCTACAACCTCTTCTACAACTCCACGCCCGCGGCCGTCGAAGGCGTGCACCTGCCCGCGCCGCTCCGGCGCCGCGTTCCCGCGCAGGCCAGCACGACGGTGGCGAAGGTCGAGCCGGCCTCGGCCGACCAGCCCGCCGGCGTGCCGCGCCTGCGTTTCCTCGCCAGCCGCGCCGAGCCCTACGGCCAGTGGCGCTACCGCATCGTGGTCGAGGTCGCCGTGCTTTCCGAGCACGTGGTCGAGGCCGTCGACGCCGTGTGCCACTACGAAGGCGCCGACCAGCCCGTGCAGGAAACCGCCGCATCCGCCCGCCGCTCGAGCGACCAGCAATGGATGATCGAGGCGATACTCCCGCGCGGCCGGACCTACAAATTCCGCCTCACCGCCCGCGACGACCAAGGCCGTTCCTCCGAGCCGCTCCGCGTGACCGTGAACCCCTGACCGGGCGCCGGGATCAGCCGCCCGCCGGAGTCGCGGGCGGTTGATCGCAAGTGGTGGCGACCCCTGCCGGGTTCTGATCCGCGGCCAAGGGGGGCCGGATCCGGGTGGTCAAGCACGCCGCCATGTCACAGACGCCCCGATGGGCGGTGGTCTCGTCAGGAAAGCGGGACGGCCCCGGCGGCAGGTCCGGCGCAGCCGGGCCTGGCTTCGACGGATTGCCAGCGGACGATAGGACGACGGGCTGGCGGGGCGCTGCGGGAACCGACGGGGCGGCCGCTCCTTTCGGTTGCGAGTCAGCGGCGGGTTCCGTCCAAGCCGAAAGCGCGCCGCCCGCAAACTGGGCGTTGGCGCCCCGGTCGTAGATCCACAGCTCGAAACCCCGGGCGGAATTGCGGAGCAAGGGGGCGCCGAGCACTTGGGCGACCCGGGGCGCTGACATGCCACGCTCGAGATGCCGCCAGGCTGTCCGGCTGCCGGCTGGCGCGGGAACGAGCAGGGCGAGGGAGAGAACGGCGAGCGGGACCATGCCCCGATTATCGCCCCCGCCGATAATCCACCGAGGTGAAAATCACGAGCGAGGGTTCTTTGACGCTCGTTTAGCAAAGCGGCACTCTCCTCCAGGACCGGATGGTGGGCCCGCCGGGATTCGAACCCGGAACCAAGGGATTATGAGTCCCCTGCTCTGACCGTTGAGCTACAGGCCCAGAATGCCCGGGAGTGTTGTCATGTCTGCGCCACCGTCGAGCCAATAGGGCGAGCGGCGCGGCGGGCGAGGAGCGGCTTGCGCGGCGCGGCACCGCTGTGCGAGATGGTCAAGATGCGCATCGCAGTGTTGTCCGACACGCATGACCGGTATCCGGCCGATCTTCCCGCGCGGTTGCGCGCGGCGGACGAGATCTGGCACCTCGGCGACGTGTGCGAGCCCGGGGCGCTCGTGGAGTTCGAGCAGCTCGGCAAGCCGCTGGAAGTCGTGCTCGGCAACAACGAGACGCACAATCTCTGGCCCATCCAGCTGACGCTGGAGCGCGGGGGCTGGAGATTTTTCCTGACGCACATCCCGCCGCCGCGCGCGCCGCGGGGCGTGCATGCCGTGCTGCACGGGCACACGCACGTGCCGCGCGACGAGACCGATGCAGGCGGAGTGCGCTGGCTGAATCCCGGCTGCGTCTCGCGGCCGAACCGCGGCGCGCCGGCCAGTTTTGCCTGGCTCACCGTCGCGGCTGGCCGTGCGCCCGAGTGGAAGCTGATGCCGCTTTGACGCGCGGCCGGCCCGGGTCCTGCATGAGAACACGACCATGAACATCCTCATGCTGGACGAGGCGGGCGTGCTCGCCCGGGCCGATGAACTCGCCGGCCTGCTCACCGATGCGGTCGAGCACGGCGCCTCCATCGGGTTTGTGCTGCCGCTCACCGCGGCGGAGGTGCGCGATTACTGGAATGGGGTTGCGGTGCAAATCGCCGCCGGAGGCAAGGTCCTGTGCGTCGCTCTGGATGAGCCCGGCTCGGTCATCGGCGCGGCCCAGCTCGGCCTCGAGTGGCGCGCCAACGGACGGCATCGCGCCGAAGTGCAGAAGGTGATGGTGCGGCCCGCCGCGCGTGGCCGGGGCATCGGGGCGGCGTTGATGCGGCGGATAGAGGACGAGGCCCGCCGGCGCGGCCGCACGCTGCTCTTCCTCGACACGAGCGTGGGCGCGAGTGGCGCGGTGGAGTTCTACACCCGCCTCGGCTGGATCCCGGCCGGGAGCATTCCGGACTACGCGGCCGATCCCGACGGCACGCTCGTGCCGAACGCCATCTTCTACAAGCGCCTCGCGTGAGGCGCGCTCAGGACGGGGAGGCTTTCCAAGGGTAGGCGCCGACGTTGACCGCTTTCGGCGGCTCGGTGGCGGCGATGATGCCGAAGGACGTGATCACGATGGCCTGCCCCGCCTTGCGTCCGGCCCGGGCGACTTCGCGCACGCGCGGGGCCGTGGGCTTGCCGTCCTTGCCGATGGAGGCGAGCGTGACCTCGCCTTCGGGCGTGATGGTGACGATGCTGTTGCCCGGCGTGGAGCCGGTGGAGTAGGCGCCGGCCACCGTGCGGAAGATCTCCTGGCGCTCCGCGGGAGAGGAGACGATGGTGACTCCGGCGGGCAGGTCGCTCAACCGGCGCTGCGGCAGGCCGAAGCGCAGCGCGAACGCCATCAGGCCCAGGGCGAGCGCACCCAGGCCGACGAGGCCGAGCACCGTGCGCGTCGTGCTGCGCGTCGGGTCGAGACGGATGACCTCGACGGTCCTGCCTTCGGCGGGCGCAAGCTGTTGCCGGAACGGCGGCAGGTGGGCGAGTTCCTCGCCGCGGTTGGCGGCCCAGAACTCGTCGAAGAGCGACGAGCTCTTGTGGAGGCGCAGGCGGTCCTCATGCACGACGAGGCGCCACTTCGATTCGCCGCGCTGGATCAGCAGGCCGGCTTGGGGGTCGCCTTTCTCCGTGCGCGCCAGGGCGAGCAGCTGGTCGGCGAGGCGGCAGATCTCCTCCACCTCCGCGCGTCCGTGGTCGACGCGGTCCTGCGAACCGCTGAAGCCGGCGAGCTTGGGTTTCAGATGGAGCAGGAAAATGTGATAGGACCCGCTCATGGTTCGAGGATGATCACGAGTGAGTTGGTCGATCCGAGGCGGATCGAGCCGGTGGCAAGATCGCCGTCGTCCATCATGCGGTCGATGAGCTCGAGCAGATCGAGATCATCGGTCATCGGCGCGGAGGGCGAGGTGACGATGACGATGGAGGCTTTGGCGGCGATGCCGTCGGCGGAGACGTTGTTGTTGAAATCGTAGAAGCCGCCGATCGGGGTCGCCCGGTCGTAGGTCTTGGGCAGCGCGTCGGCGAGTTCGGCCGGCACTTCGCCGACGGAGACTTCGGCGGGCCAGCGGCCGTTTTGCAGGTTGTAGGTCATGAACACACCGGTGATGGCCCGGAAGTCGTTTTGAAACGCCGAGGCCTTGGTGTGCTGGGTGAGAATCCGGAATCCCGGCAGGGCAATGGCGCACAGCAATCCGATGATCGCCACGACCACCATGATTTCCACCAGGGTGAATCCAGCGAACGGACGCGGGAATCTGCGAGGTGATCCGGCCATTTTTCCAAATTCTGGGGTGTTCTCCCGAAATCCGCAACCAGTCTTATACCTAGGCCGGATTTTTTTTGCAGCCTGTCTGCCATAAGAACCTGACGACGTCCCGGCCAGATGGACGCATCATCTTTTCCCGATGAACTGTCCATCGCCACGCCGGCAAGCGCCCGCGGGACGGAGGCCGCAGGAGTTTTCTTGGAAATCCGCGGCATCGCCCCTTGGGTGGGGAAGGTGGACAGCGGGGAACAACAACAGCTTGAGCCCGGTCCGGCCGCGCGGCCGGCACCCGCCATCGTCTACGTGCGCAGCCCGCTGGCGCGGCGCTACCGGCTGACCTTGCGGCGCGACGGCACGGCCGTGGCCACGATTCCCGTGCGCGGCAACGAGCGCGAGGCCCGCCGCTTCGTGGATCAGCACCAGGAATGGCTCGAGCGCGCCCGCGAACGGCAGGCGAAGCGGCCGCGCGCGGCGGAGGTCTGGACGGTCGGCACGCCTGTGCTCTGGCGCGGTGCGATGCATGCGATCCGTCTCGCGGTTGGGGGCGAGAAGCCGCAGGTGAGCGTGGCGGCGGATGTCTTCCGCGTCGCCACGCTCGAGGGCGACCTGCGACCGACGCTCGAGGCGCATTTCGCGCGCCGCGCCCGGATCGAGCTGCCGGCGCGGGCTTGGGAGCTGGCGGCGGAGACGGGCGTCGACTTGAAAAGCGTGAGCGTGCGCAACCAGCGTGCGCGTTGGGGTTCGTGCTCGGCCGGCGGCGCGGTCTCGCTCAACTGGCGGCTGGTGCAGACTCCCGACACGGTGCGCGACTACATCGTCTACCACGAGCTGATGCACCTGCGGGAGATGAACCACGGCGAGCGCTTCTGGGCGCGCGTGGCCGAGGTGTGCCCGGGGTGGCGGGAGGCCGAGCGCTGGCTGAAACGCCACGGCGGCCTGCTCGGATTGTGAGCGGAACGCGGCGGGTCAGGACTGCCCCGAGGGTTTTTTCAGCACGCGGCTGAGTTCCGTCACGAGGGTCTGCACCTCGAAGGGCTTCTGCACAAAGCCCGCGAGGCCCTTGCCGACGAAGCGGTTGATCGCATCCACGCGGTTGAAGCCGCTCATCAGGACGACACACACGCCGGGGTTGAGCAGCCGCAGCTGGCGGAAGGCCTCTTCGCCGTCCATCTGCGGCATCGTGAGGTCGAGCAGGACGGCGGTGAAGCGCTGCGGAGCGCCGGAGAAGAGGGCGACGCCCGTGGCGCCGTCCGCGGCCTCTTCGACGGTGAAGCCGCAATACACCAGCACGCTGCGGGCGACGTTGCGGACGCTCTCCTCGTCGTCGATGACGAGCACATGGCCCTGGCCGCGCCATTCGGGCGCGGGCGCGCCGGGCCGGTTGAGCGGCTGCGGTGCGCCGGACACGGGCGGCAGGAGCACGCGGAAGGTCGTGCCCCGGCCGGGCTCGCTGTAGACCTTGATCGCGCCCTTGTGGCCGCGGACGATGCCGAGCACGGCGGCGAGGCCGAGGCCGCGTCCGGTGAACTTGGTGGTGAAGAACGGGTCGAAGATGCGCGCCAGGGTCTCTCGATCCATGCCGCAGCCGTTGTCGCCGACCTCGAGGAAGACGTATTCGCCCGGGGCGATCTCGGTCTGGAACTGCACCGTGGCGAGGTAGGCGGGGGTGGCCGTGACGCGCCCGGTGGTGACGGTGATCTGGCCGTTGCGGTCGCCGAGCGCCTCGGAGGCGTTGATCACGAGGTTCATCACGACCTGGCGCACCTGCGTGGCGTCGGCGCTGATGGCCGGGAGCGCGGGATCGAGCGTGAGCTGGAGCGTGGCTTTCTTGCTGATCGAGATCTGCAGCAGATGGGTGGTTTCCTCGAGCAGTTCGTTGAGCGAGATGGGTTGGACGATGAAGCGGCCCTTGCCGGAGTAGGCGAGCATCTGCTTGCAGAGGTCGGCGGCGCGCAGGGCGGCCTTCTCGATCTGGGCGAGGTTGTCCGCGCCGACCCAGCCCGGCGGCGCTTCGAGGCGCGCCAGGCCGACGTTGCCGAGCACGCCGGTGAGGAGGTTGTTGAAGTCGTGGGCGATGCCGCCGGCGAGCACGCCGAGGCTCTCGAGTTTCTGGGTTTCCTGGAGCTTGCGGCCGATTAGCCGGTGCTCCTCCTCGGCTTTCCGGCGCAGCGTGATGTCGCGGGTGATGCCCAGCAGGCCGTTGATGGCGCCGGCTTCGTTGCGCAGCGGCACGGCGTGGGTCTCCAGCCAGCGCTCGGTCCCCTTGAGCGCCACGATGCGGAACTCGAGGGTGCCGGCGTTCCCGGCCATGACCTGCCGGTGCAGGGCGCCGAAGGCCGCGTGGTGCTCCGGCGCCACGATGTCGGCCAAGGTGTGGCGCTTGGCCACCTCGAGCGATTCCGCTTCGATCATGGCCAGGCCGGCGGGATTCATTTCCAGGAGCTGGCCCGCGGGATCGAGCACCTTCACGCATTCCGGTTCCGCGGCGATGATCGTGCGGAGCCGCTCCTCGCTCTCGCGCAGGGCTTGTTCGGCGTGGCGGCGCGCGGTGACGTCGCTCATGCGGCCGAGCAGCCGGCGGAGGCGGCCGTCGGCATCGCGGAGGCAGACGCCGTAGTCCTCGATGTGGCGGTAGGAGCCGTCTTTGCGGCGGAAGCGGTATTCGGCGACGTAGGGGGCGCCGGAGGAGATGGTTCGCTCGAGCAGTGCGACGGCCCGGGCGCGGTCGTCGGGGTGGATCATTTCCTCCCAGCGTTTCACACCCACGCTTTGGAATTCGGCCAGGGAGTAGCCGGTGATCGCGGGCACGGCCTCGGTGCCGAACCAGAGGGGGACGTTGGTGACGAGGTCGAGGTCGTAGACCATCTGGCCCGTCTGGTCGATGACGGTGCGGTAACGTTTTTCGCTTTGGACGAGGAGTTCCTCGGCTTGGCGGCGGGCGGCGACCATCTCGTTGAACGCGCGGGCGGTCTCGGCGACCTCGGCGGGCCCCGTGACGGGGGCGAGGTGCTCGGTCCGGCCGGCGGTCTGGTCGCGGGCGGCGTCGGCCAGCGCCTTGATCGGCGCCTCGATCGTGTTCGCGTAGCGCGCCACGAGGTAGGCGCCGAGGACGAGGATGACGCTGGCGACGACGAGGGTTTGCCAAAGGTTGCGGCGGGCGGACCGGTAGATGGTGTGGGTCGGCACGGAGGTGATGGCGATCCACGGCGCGCCGGCGACAGGGGTGACCAAGGTGGTGCGGGGCTCGCCGTCGAGGCCGATGGCCTGGATGCTTTTCTCGCCGCGTTCGAGGGCGGAGAGAATGGCGGGGAAGCTGGCGGCAGGCACGCCGATGTAGCGTCCGGGGTCCGGCCGGCGCAGGGCCACGAGGCCGCTCCGGTCGATGATGCCCACGGCGAGGCCGACGCCGTTGGGCGGCAGGTTGAGGTAGCCGGCAAATTCCTCGAGGCGAAGCAGGGCGGCCAGGGTTCCGACTCGCTGTCCTGCGGCGTCGAGGACGGGCTGGGTGAGGAGGCAGTGCCAGCGCCTGCTGTCGGGGTCTTGGTAGGGCGGGCTGATCTGGAAGCGGTCGGAGCGGGCGGCGGCAACGTAGGCGGGCAGGGCGGCAATCTGCTGGCGGCGCTCCTCCGTCATCGGTTGCGCGGTGGCGATGAGGCGGCCGGCGGGATCGAGGGCGCGGATGTCGGCGAACGCCGGGTTGCCCTGCACGACGTGGAGGAAGATGTCCTCCATGGCGGGGACATGCCTCTCCTGCACGCTGGAATCGCCGACGAGGCGCGCGAGGAGGGAGCGGTTCTTGTCGAGGAACTGCTGGATGATGCCCCCGTTGATTTGTTGGAGGAACACCAGGTCGTGCAGCGCGTGCTCGCGATCGTTCAGGAACTGGCGATAGACGCCGTAGCCCACCAGGCCGGCGAGCGGGAGCGCCACCGCGATGGCGAGCATGAGCAGGCGTTGATGAATGGTGGACCCGGGAGGCAATCATGACCCCGGCACGCGGCCTTGCGCCCGGACTTGCAGCGCGTGGCCCAATGCGCGAAGTCCGGACGGTGGTGTCAACAGGGTCGGGGAGGGAGCATTCAGCGGATGTCCAGAACCTCAACCTCGAAAACCAGCGTGGCCCGCGGAGGGATCGGCCCCTTGCCCTGGGTCCCGTAGGCCAGCCACCAGGGGATGACGAGGGTGCGCTTCTCGCCCTTGGTCATCGTGGCGAAGGCCTCGTCCCAACCTTGGATCACCGCGCCGGTCCCGACGCGGAAAGAGAACGGCTCGCCGCGGTCGTAGCTGCTGTCGAACTTCCGCCCGTCGAGCAGCGTGCCGTGGTAATGCACGGCCACCATGGCTCCGACCGACGGGGGCGGGCCCTCGCCCGGACGGCGCACAAGGTAGCGCAGGCCGGTCGCCGTCACGGTCGCGCCGGCATAGCGTTGCTGGATCTGCGCGAGGTCCTCGGGCGGGAGGCGCGCGGCCTCCTGCTGGGCGCGGGTCCACTTGTTGGCCGGCAGGCCCGGGTCGGCCCGGCGGAAGACGCCGGTGCGCGCCTGCCACGCGATGAAGATGAGGACGCCCGCGAGCACGAAAAGGATGCCGTAGTTGCGCATGGGGAAACGAGTGGTGGACGGCACAGTGCACCCAACCCCGGCGCGAAGAAAGGGGTTTTTGCCGATTATTCGGGACCGTTATCCGGGCCGAATGCCAGCTCATGGCTGGCGGAACCGCCGGATTTTTCCTTCCGTCGTCGCGCGCCCCGCGCCTTGCTGGGACCATGCAGAATTTCAAACTCCCCCGCAGCCTCGCCGCCGAGGCGGTGCGGGGCGCCGCGATTGAACAGCGCTTCAGGATCGTCCGGAACGAATTCGGCCCGGAGTGCATCTACCGCATCCACGACCCCGCCGACGGCGCCACCTGGGGCTACGTCGCCGTCGACAACCTCGTGCGCGGCCGCGGCCTCGGCGGCCTCCGCCTCGCGCCGGACGTGACGGTCGACGAGGTCTACGGCCTCGCTGCCGCC
>PNKG01000007.1 GCA_013822585.1 Opitutus sp.
AGTCGGCGGCGAGCGGCGGCTCGTCGCCGAGGAGGTTGATGACGCCGAGGCGGACCGTCGTGTCGCCGAGCCACTTGTTGCCGGAACGGAAGCGATAGCTCACGCTGGCGTTGTAGGTGAGCGTGTCGTCGACGAGGAAGCGGTAGCGGTTGGCGCCGGTGTCGAAGGTCTCGACGATGTAGCCGGGGCGGCCGAGGGATTCCCACACGGCGAGCGTGGTGGAGCCGTCGGCGTCCTGAAACGAGCCGGTGTAGAGCGCGCTGATGGAGGCGCGCCAGTCGCCCTTGCGCCAGGAGAGCGTGGTGTTGCCCTTCCAGATCGGCTGGCCGCTCTGCCAGCGGAGGTCGTTGCGCGCGGCGCCGGGCGTGTCGTAGGAGTAGGCGTCGATGACGTAGGTCCACTCGGAGCGCGCGGTGAAGTTGCCGAGCGCGGTGCGCGGGAAGCGGTAGGCGACCTCGAAGTCCACGCCGTTGACGAAGCGTTCGGCGAGGTTGAGGTAGGTCTCGCGGATGTAGGCGATGGAGCCGACGACGGCGCGCTGCGAAGAGGCCGGGCGCGTCGAGTTGTAGAGCGCGAAGGCGTCGCGGTCGGCCTGGGTGACGGGGTTGCGGACAACGGACGCGTCGCCGAGGTAGTTGGCCGTGCCCGAGCCGAGGTCGATGCTGGCGATGTTCTGGCCGGCGGCGAGGGCGGCCTGCGTCGCCGCGATGAGGGCATTGGTGTCGTCGGTGACGCCGCCGGTGGTGCCGATGGCGCCGCTCTGGCGGATTTCCCAGTAGTCGGCGGAAAGCGTGAGGCCCTTGATGAACGGCACATCGACGACGAAGCCGGCGGACTGGCCCTCGGCTTCCTCGGGGCGGAGGTTCTGGTTGCCGGAACGGCGGAAGAGGCGATTGATGTTGCCGTCGCTCGGGAGGAGCGTGACGGAGCTGCGGTAGGAGTCGGTCTGGCCGGTGGAGCGGATCAGCTCGGTGGTGAAGAGCTGCGCGAGGTTGGGTGCGCGGAAGCCCTCGTTGTAGGAGGCGCGCACGACGGCCCAAGACGTCGGCCGCCACGTGAGGCCGAACTTCGGCTTCGTGGTGTCGCCGAAGTCGGAATATTTTTCGAAGCGCGCGGAGGCGGTGAGTTCGAGGTCCTGCACGAGCGGGAGGGTGAAGTTCTTGCCGACGAGCGGGAGGCCGAGTTCGACGTAAGCGGCGGCGACTTCGCGGTCGGCGTCGGTGTCGGGATTGGGCGAAAACGCGAGGAAGTCGTTGTCGAGCGGATCGAGGCCGGAGTTGGCGGGGTTGAGGCCGGCGAACGGAGGACGGACGTCGCTGTAGGTCTCGAAGCGAAACTCCGTGCCGAAGGCAGCGGAGGCGGTGTTGCCGCCCCAGAGCGGGAAGAGTTCGCCCGACGCGCGGAAATCCCAGCTCGCGATCGAGGTCTCGCCGGTGCGCTTGAAGTTCTGCTGGAAGGTGTCGATGACGCTGCGCGGATTGACGTAGGGGCCGGTGATGGCGAGCGCGCCGCTTTGCACGGCGAAGGTGTAGCTGAAGGGGTTGTAGGCGGCGGTGGCGCTGGTCTGGTTGAGCGCCGCCTGGAAGAGGCTCTCGCGGTTGGCGCCGCGTTCGTCGTCGGTCGTCTTGGCAAAGGTGTAGAGGGCGGCGGATTCCCAGTTCCAGGTGTCGCCCATCTTGCCGCGGACGCCGGCGACGCCGCGCACGACATCGGAGGTGACGTCGAAGGTGCGGTTGCCGAGGTCCATGAAGCGCTTGTTGACGATCACGACGGTGGAGGGGGTGCCGGTGAGGCGCGGCGTGCCGTCGGCGTTGGGCGCGCCGGTCGGGCTCCAGAAGCGCGAGCCGAAGGGATTGAAGGGATTGCCGACCGGCACATAGATGTCGCCGTCGGCGGAGCGCGTTCCGCTGTCGGGCTCGCGGATGGCGGAGGACTCGCCACGGTAAAGGGAGAGGTCGCCGAACGCGGTGAGTTTTTCGCTCAGGTCGTATTCGAGGGCGGTATACCAGTTGTAGCGCGTGCTCTTCGGCTGAATGCTCCGGTATTGGCCGAGGTTGTAGTAGTAGTCGCGTTCGATGCCGGTGCGGCTGGGCGTGGTGGTCTTGAAGGCGGCGCCGCTCGCGGTGGCGGCCGGCACGAAGAAGAAGGTGCCGGAGGTGGCGGCGAGCGTGGAAGGGACGCCGCTCGGGCGGCCGCCGGTGAAGACGCCATTGTTCAACGTGCCGACGACGAAGTTGCCGTAGGCGCTGGTGGAGGAGCGGAAGAAGAAGTCGGTGTCGGTGTTGTAGTCGTTCCACGGCGCCGGGGCGCGCGAGGTGTGATCGGCATCCGCGGAGAAGGGGCGATCGCGAGTGAGGACGGACCCGCGCTTGAACCAGTCGAAGGTCGTCACGAGGCGGCCCTTGCCGGCGGCGAATTCGCGGCCGTGCAGGACGGTGGCGCGCATCTCGTCGCCGCTGCCCTCGTCGGCGTAGCCGTAGCGGAAGCGGAGTTCGGTGCCGCGAAAATCTCGGTCCATGATGTAATTCACCACGCCGGCGACGGCATCGGTGCCGTAGATCGACGAGGCGCCGTCGCGGAGGACCTCGACGCGATCGATGCCGCGATTGGGCAACTGAGCGACGTTGGGCGAGAGCGCGGGGACTTCGCTTTCGGCGGCGCTGATCGGGTGCGGTGCGAGGCGGCGGCCGTTGAGCAGCACGAGCGTGTTACCGGAACTGAGGCCGCGGAGGGAAATGGAAGAATTGTCGCCGCGGGCGCCCGCGCCCGCAGTGGAGGTCTCGTTGAGCGGGACGTTGGCGATCTGCGGGAGCGAAATGAGAAACTCGATCGGCGTGGAGCCATCGCGCGCGTCGATCACGTCGCGGTTCAGGACGGAGACGGGCAGGGCCTTTTCGCTTTCGGCCCGGCGGATGTTCGAGCCGGTGACGGTGAAGGTCTCGAGCTTGACGGTGGCCTGCTCGTCGGGGTTGGCGGGGGTCGGCGCGAGTTGGGCGAAGAGCGAACCGGCGAGGGCCGCGGACGCCAGCAGCGCGCACGGACCGAGGAGGCGGGCGGAGCGAGGGGAGGTGCTCATGGTGTTTGGGTGGGTTTAGGATCGGTCGTGAAAAGGGCGCGCACGGCAAAGGGAACCATGTCGCGATTGGAATGCGCAACGCCGGGTGCGGTGGCGAGAGTCCAGCCGAAGGGCAGCCGTTCCCTCTCCGCCATCTCCCGGGTGTGGCGGAAGAAGAATTGCCCGCGGGCCAAACGATGGAGGCCCTGGCGGTCGACCGTAGCGTCCCGGCGCAGCGCCGGATGGTGCGGATCGGTGTCAGCCTCGCCGAGCAGCACGACCATCGGCCGCGCGAGTGCGGCGGCCCGGTCGGCGGCGGTCACGGGCGTGTCCTTCAGGCCGTAGGGGAAAGCCGCGGAGAATTCCGGCAGGGTATACCAGCCGGCGTTGGCGGAGACGATGCGCGCCAGCCGCGCCTGCGGCACGAAATAGACAAAGCGGTGCACGAACTGCGCGCCGGCCGAGTGGCCGTAAAGACGATATGCCGCGCTGCGGTTGCCGAAGCGCTCGCGCACGGCGTCGAAGATGGGCTCGATCATGCTGAAGGCCCATTGCTCCCGGGGGAGCGGGCGCCCGGCGGCATCGGCGGTGTTGCCGTAGATGTAGCCTTCCTCGCCGGGAAAATCCGCTTGGGAGAATTCCGGCGCGACGAGCAGGAAACCCCGCTCCGCCGCGGCCGGCGCCCAGTCGCCGAGGTAGTCCTCGCCGTTGCGCCGCACGCCGTGCATGATGAACACCACCGGCGCATCCGCGGCGGCGCCGGCGGGCACATAATACCAAACCTTCACCTTGCGGCCGGCGGCGGAGTGGTCGAAATGCCCGCGCTGCGCCCCGGCGCCGAAGGCGGCGGCGGACAGGCAGCAGAGCAGCAATACGGCAAGGCGGGGCAAAAACATGGGAATCGCGGTCGGGGGCCCGCGCAGAATTCGGGGCCACTCTAGCAGGGGAACCCGCCGCCCCGCTAGGACGGCGCCCCGGCACTTCACGGGCGTAGTTCTACGCAATGCAGTGCGGTCTTGCGGTGTGGTAAGACATGGGTGTGCTCGATTCCACCATGCCCGCCGCGCTCCCGGCCCAGCTCGACTTCGTGCTCGTGGACGACACGGCGACCTTCCGCGGCCTGCTCAAGGAGGCCCTGCAGCGCCGCTTCCACCCCCGGTCGTTCCGCGACTTCGGCATCGGGCGCGACGCCTTGGCGGCCTGCCTGGAACAGCCCCCCACCCTGCTCATCGCCGACCTCTACCTGCCCGACATGGATGGGCGCGACATCGTGCGGAAGCTGCGCGAACGCAGCCTCGACACGCGCGTGGTCATGCTCACGGCCCATCCCGAAGCGCAGCTGCCGGCCGAGCTGGTCTCGCTCGGCGTGGCGGGATTCGTGGACAAGAATTCTCCTCTGGAGCAGATCGACCTCGCCGTGCAATGCGTGCTCGAAGGCGGCATGTTCTTCTCCGCCACCGTCCCGCCCCCCGTGCCCTCGCTAGCCGAGGCCCCCGCCCTGCCGCGCGCCGGGCCGGAGGCGCTTTCGGAACGCGAACGCGAGGTCGTGCGCCTCGTCGCGCGCGGCCTGGTCTCCAAGGAGGTGGGCGCGCAGCTCGGCCTCAGCACCCGCACGGTGGAGAAGCACCGCGCGCGCATCCTCGCGAAGCTCGGCCTGCACGATGTCGCCACGCTCGTGCGCTGGTGCCTGCGCAACGGGCTGGGCTGAGCCAGCCGCGGAACCCCCGTCATCCCCGCGCTTGGCGGGACCGGCGGTTGTAACCTATTGGGTTACATTAGAAATCTTCCCCTCTGGAGTGAAACGTGTTTTGTAACCTAATAGGTTACACGGCTACGAGGGCCGCTTCGCGCGGGGAGCGATCCGTGGTTTCCGCGAGGGCGGGGCGGTGTGCACGCGGGGCTGTTTGCCGCAGCGCAGGGCCTCACTTCGCCGCCAGCGGGAGCAGCACGCGGAACACCGCGCCGCGACCGGGCTGGGACTGCACCTCGAGGCGGCCGCCCTGCAGCGTCAGCAGCTCGCGGGCGATGAACAACCCGAGGCCGGTTGAGTCCTCGCCCTCGCCGGTCGGCTGGGCCGAGAGGCGCTGGTAGGGCGCGAAGATCCTGGCGAAGTCCGCCGGCCCGAGGCCCGGCCCGCTGTCGCGCACCTCGGCGTAGCCCCAGGCGCCCGCCGCCCCGAGGGCGACGACGATTTCGCCGCCGGGCGGGGAGAATTTCAGCGCGTTGCCGATCAGGTTGTCGAAGACCTGGCGCAGCCGCTCCGGATCCGCCAGCACCGGCGGCAGCGGCGCGGCCGGTTCGGCCACGGTGAGACGCTGCTCCTTTTGCACGGCGACGGGCTGGAGGCTCTCGGCGGCGGTGCGGGCGAGGTCGGCGAGATCGAGCCCGGTCGTGTGCAGCTGGAGGCTGCCCTCCTCGATCGCGGAGGCGTCGAGGAAATCGCGCACGAGCGTGCGCATGCGCGCGGTGTCGGCCTGGATGCCGGCGGCGAGGCGGCGGACGGCGGGTTCGTCGCTCGGCGCACGGGCGATGAGGGTGGCGGTGGCGTTGAGGGCGGTGAGCGGCACCTTCAGGTCGTGCGAGGCCATCTGGAGCAGGCGCGACTTGAGCGACTCGGCGGCCTCGGCCTGGGCGCGGGCGCGCTCGGTGGCCGCGCGCATCTTGCGCTCGGCGCGCAGGCGGACGATCTGCACGACGATGACGGAACCGAGCAGCGCCACGCCGGCGATCAGACCGGCGCCGAGCACGAGATTCTGCGAGCGGCGGCGCTGAAGTTCGGCCGTCTGCAATTCCTGGTCGCGCCGCAGGAGTGCGATCTGCAGCTCGCGCTGCTCGTCGCGGTAGCGCGCCCGCAGTTCGTCCATGCGGCGGCGGTCCTCCTCGCGGCGCAGCCGCTCCGCGGCGGCGGCGTGCTGGCGCTGGCTCTCGAGGGCGGCGGCGAAATCGCCCCGCACTTCGTGGATCGCGGCCAACTCCTGGTGGATGTCGGCCAGCACCTCGGCGCTTTCCAGCGTGCCGGCGACCTGGAGCGCGGTGCGCAGGTGGTCCAGCGCCTCGTCGAGCCGGCCGGCGTGACGCAGCACCATGCCGAGCCGGCGGTGGGTGTTGGCGATATAGCGGCGGTATTTGAGCGACTCGAAGGTGGCGAGCGCGCGCCCGAGGTAGGCGAGCGCCTGGGCGGTCTCGCCTTGGGCGTCGGCCACAAGGCCGAGGTTGGTGAGCGACTCGGCGATGGCGCGGCGGTTGCCGTAGCCTTCGCGCAGCTGGAGCGCCTGCCCGTGCAACGTCGCCGCCAGCTCGTATTGGCGGCGGCCGAGATGGTAGTTGCCGAGGCTGTTGAGCAGGCTGGCGCGCATGCGGTCGTCGCCCGCCTTTGTCGCGTAGTCGAGCCCGAGACGGAAGTGCTGCAGGGCGTCCTCGTCGCGCCCGTAGCGATGGCAAGTCAGTCCGAGCCCGCCATGGGTGCGTGAGAGCAGGCCGGCATCGCCGATCTTCTCGGAGAGTTTCAGCTCCTCGAGATGGCGTTCGAGAGAGCCGGGATAATCGCTGAGATTCCAGAGAAGGCGGCCGAGCAGGTAAAGGAAGTCGACTTGCAGGCGCTCGTCGCCGAGCGCGCGGGCGCGGGCGAGGCCGTCGCGGGCTCCGGCCAGGCCGTCGGTGTAGTCGCCGCGCCGGCGCTGGAGATTGACGACCGTGACCAGCGCGCGCAAGGCCTCGAGTTCGCCCGAGGCTTGGGCCAGGGTCTGCCGCGCGGCCTCCCAGGCTTCGTCGCCGTCGGAGGTTTCGGTGTCGGACGCGCTCGGGGCGGGCGGCCCGGCATCGCGCGCGGAACGCGGCGCGGGTTGGGCCGATGCGAGCAGCGCACAGCCGGCGAGGAGGAGGAGACCATGGACGCGCCGATCCACGGGCGCAGGCCGACAGAACGCACGCCGGCTTTCAACGCCATTTCCTTCGCGCCCCCGAGCATGAAGGGGCGGCCTCTGCAGGCCGCCCCTTCATGACCTAACACCAAGCAAACCGTAAGAACTACAAACTGTAACCAAGAGGAAAGACGTCACGACCGAGAAAACGTTGAATCTTTTTGCGGAAAAATCTCCCGCCTCCATCTCCCGGAAAAACATGAAGGGCGCCCCTCGCGGAGCGCCCTGCATGACCTAACACCAAGCAAACCGTATGAACTACAAACAATGTTTCGTGAAGAACGACGCACTGATGTCGTTCAGATAGACGCAAGTGGGCGGCAAAACGTTGAAAAATTTCCCAAAGGAAGATCGCGGGCAACCTGCCCAAGGATATATCTGGCGTTTGCCATTGGGGGGTAGCTGGTTGCAAGACGGTTTGGTTCTGGATTGAGAGTGCGGAAACGCGCCCGACTTTGTCATAAACACGGATTCCGCGATTGCTGTAGTGGGGGGGCTTCACGCCCCGAGATCGGCCGCATCTTCCGCGCCTGGGAGCGTCGCGGCGTAAAGCCGCCCCCCTTCGGAGCCGTCCTCTCCAATCGCGGAATCCGGGCTCGGAAGACCCGTCACCGGCGCAAGGTCAGCATCGGAGAATGATCCCAGCGGCTGGGCGCCGATGTTCGCGTCAGTGCCAATTCCTGTCGCGCGTGTTTTCGCCGCCGACAGGGTGGCGACCATCATGTTGCCCGCAAATCGGGTTCGGAGACGCGGGAGCGTGTGGACCAACCGAAGCCGGCCTGGTTCAGAGATGAATCTCCGCCGGCAGCACCTTGCCGGCGTTTGGCTTTTGCGGGACCGGCGTATGCTTCAGCGGGTAGTGGAATTCGCGGCCCTCGAAGTTGCGGAAGACCACCTCGTCGTCGGTGATTTTCTCGACGTAGCTCGGATTGACCGGCACCTTGCCGCCGCCGCCGGGGGCGTCGATGACGAATTGCGGCACGGCGTAACCGGTCGTGTGGCCGCGGAGCGCCTGGATGATCTCGATGCCCTTGCGGACGTCGGCCTTGAAGTGCGCGCCGCCGGTGATGAGGTCCATCTGGTAGAGGTAATACGGCCGCACCCGCATGCGCAGCAGGCGATGCACGAGGGCTTTCATCACCTCGGCATCGTCGTTCACGCCGCGGAGGAGCACGCTCTGGTTGCCGAGCGGCACGCCGGCGAAGGCGAGGCGCTCGCAGGCGTCCTTCAATTCCTGCGTGGCCTCCTTCGGGTGGTTGACGTGGATGCTCATCCAGACCGGGCCGTGCCTTTTGAACACCTCGCACAGCTCGGGCGTGATGCGTTGGGGCAGGAAAACCGGGATGCGCGAGCCGATGCGGATGAACTCCACGTGCTTGATGGCGCGGAGGCGGCCGAGGAGGTGGTCGAGTTTCTTGTCGGAGAGCAGCAGCGGGTCGCCGCCCGAGAGGAGGACGTCGCGCACTTCGGGGTGCGCCTCGATGTAGCGGAGTGCCTGCTCGTATTCGGGGTGGAAGTTGTAGTCCTGCGCATTCGAGACGAGGCGGCTGCGCGTGCAATAGCGGCAGTAGCTCGCGCAGCGGTCGGTCACGAGGAACAGCACGCGGTCCGGGTAGCGGTGCACGAGGCCGGGCACGGGCGAGTGCTCATCCTCGCCAAGCGAGTCGAGCGTCTCCTCCTGCGAGACGATGCTCTCGTCGATGCGCGGGATGACCTGCTTGCGGATGGGGCAATTCGGGTCGTTGCGATCGACCAGGTTGAAAAAGTAGGGCGTGATCGCGAGGGCGAGCTTGTGCGCGGCGAAGAGGCAGCCGGCCTTCTCCGCGGGCGTGAGCGTCATCAGCCGTTCGAGCTGCTCGACGGTGGTGATGCGGTTCTTGAGCTGCCACGTCCAATCGCGCCAGTCGGCTTCCGGGATATGTTGCCAAAGGCCCTGGCCCTCGAACCAAGTGGCGCGGTTTTCGTGGTAGGACATGATGCGGGAGAACGGCTATCCGGTTGCTCCGGGGTGTCAAACGGCGGTTGCGGCACCGGGCCTGCGCCGGGGCCGGCACAGTTGCGCCGCGGCCGCGCAAGGGCGCGCGACCGGACAGTTTGCGTCATTTGACCAACTTCATGGAAAACCACTAGACAGCGCCGGGCGAACCGCATTTCGTGCGTCTTTGATGTCCGCTCCCCAACCCGCGATCCTGGCCTTGGAAGATGGCAGTGTGTTCCGCGGCGCCGCCTTCGGCGCCGCTGCAACCGTCGCCGGCGAGTGTGTCTTCAACACCTCGATGACCGGCTATCAGGAGATCCTGACCGACCCGTCCTATTTCGGCCAGATTGTGACGATGACCGCCGTGCAGATCGGCAACTACGGCATCAACGACGCGGACGAGGAGCACGCCGGCCCGAAGGCCTCGGGCTTCGTCGTGCGCGAGGTCTCGCCCATTGTGAGCAACTGGCGCAGCCAGATGCCGCTCGACGCCTACCTGAAGAAGCACGGCATCCCCGGCATCAGCGAAGTCGACACCCGCGCCCTGACCAAAAAGCTCCGCGTCACCGGCGCGATGAAGTGCTGCCTGAGCACGCTGCCCATCTCCGAGAGCGACGCCGTCGCCCGCGCCCAAGGCTGGCAGGACATGGCCGGCTCCGATTACGTCAAGGACACGACCTGCAAGGCACCCTACCTCTGGAACGACACCGACCCGAAGCGCCACAACACCGCCTATCTCCCCGTCGGCACGACGCTCGGCGTCCAGCCGCCGCACGCGAAGAAATTCAAGGTCGCAGCGTTCGACTACGGCGCGAAATACACCATTTTCCGCAAACTCGTGCGCCACGGCTTCGAGGTGCACGTGTTCCCCGCCACGGCCACGCACGAGCAGGTGCGCGAGGCTGGCGTCGACTGCCTGTTTCTCTCCAACGGCCCCGGCGATCCGGCCGCCCTGCCCTACATCCACAAAACCGTCAGCGCGCTGCTGCCCGATTATCCGACCTTCGGCATCTGCCTCGGCCACCAGATGATCACGCACGCGCTCGGCGGCACGACCTACAAGCTGAAGTTCGGCCACCGCGGCGGCAACCAGCCCGTGAAAAACCTCGAGACCGGCAAAGTCTCGATCACCGCGCAGAACCACGGCTTCGCCACCGACCCGAAATCCATCGAGGGCAAGGGCGCCGTCATCACCGAGATCAACTTGAACGACAACACGGTCGAAGGCCTCCGCCACACCGAGCTGCCGATCTTCTGCGTGCAATACCACCCCGAAGCCGCCCCCGGCCCGAACGACGCCGACCCGCTCTTCGAGGATTTCTACAGGATGGTCGAGCAGCGCAAGGCGGGGAAAATCTGAGGCGCGCTGCGCTCTGCTACCACGTTCTGCCAAGGGTTTTCCTTAGCGGCTAACTTTCAGAATTCTAGGCCCGCCGGTCATTGACCAGCGCCATGACTACAATCGCGATCAAGCCTACGGCAATTAGCGCCATCAAAAACTTTTCTTTTTCGATTCGCTCTGAGATTCCGCTCAGCACTCGTGTCAATTGACGTGTATCTTGGAGGTCTATCGCTTGTTTGTCGTCCACCCATTCGGGCAGATCTGCGGGCTTAACTCCGCAAAGCAAGGGCACGAAGCGCTTGTCGAGAGCGATACACGCGCCGATTTCGTGGGCAACCGCCTGAGATCGGCACGAATTTGGCGTAGCTAGGAAAAACACCGAATCCGCACCACGAAGCCGATCGATTATCTCACATTTCCAGGTCGCACCTCCAGCCAAGTCAACTTCAGCAAGAAATGGCATCATACCAATGGTTGTGAGCTTGGCATGCAAGCGACGGGCGATCTCCGAATCTCGGGATGAATAACTGATAAACACGTGATGCATTGTGAGAGGGCCAGTTGCTCTTCGGTGCGTGCCAAATAGAGGTAAGCGAGAAGCAAAGAGCTGATGGCCTCACTGCGACGTCGGACAACCCAAAGATATTCAAGCGCCGGCGCAGAAATGTGCTCGACCATGGGGAAACCGCCCGAACTCAGCCCAGATACGCCTCGAACTTCGCCGCGTCCTCGGCCGTATCCACGCCTATGGTCGGATCCTCGGTGACGTCGATCGCGATCGGGTAGCCGTTCTCCAGCACACGCAGCTGCTCAAGTTTCTCGATTTGCTCCAGCTTCCCCGGGGGCATGCGGACGAATTTTTCGAGGAAGTCGCCCTGGTAGGCGTAGAGGCCGAGGTGCTTGTAGCAGGGGTTGGCGGCCAGCCAGGCATCGTCGACCTTGCCGACCAGATCACGGGCATAGGGCAAGGGTGAGCGGGAAAAGTAGAGCGCGCGGTTGGCGGCCGGGGCGCGGACGACCTTCACCTGGTTGGGATTGTAGAAGTCCTCGGCGTTCCGGAAGGGCGTGCATAGGGTCGCCATCGGGGCGGCGCCCTGGATGAGCCGGCGGAGGGCATGGATCTGGCGCCCGGTGACGAGGGGTTCGTCGGCCTGGACGTTGAGGACGTAGCTGGCCCGGACGGTGCGGTTGGCCTCGGCCAAGCGGTCGGTGCCGCTGGGGTGAAGGGCATCGGTCAGAATCGCCCGGAAACCGGCGCCTTCCACGCATTCGGCCAGCAGAGGATGGTCGACGGCGAACCACAGCGGCAGGTCGGGCGCCTCGGCCGTGATCCGCTCCGCCACCCAAAGCACAAGTGGCTTGCCTTTAATGGAATGGAGCAACTTGCGCGGAAAGCGGGTGGATTCCAGGCGGCAGGGGACGATGACGGCGAATGCGGGCATTGGGGGGAATCTGATTGCCAGCCGGGGAGCGACCGGCTTTCTGCATTACCCTTTATTTCGAGCCATTATCTCCAGCAATGGAAAAGAGCGACACCAACACCGCCGCCACCCACGTCAGGGAGCTCCTTGTGCAAAACAAGATGGGCATCCATGCCCGCCCGGCGGCCATGATCGTCCGCGTCACCAACAAGTTCAAATCCGACGTCTTCGTCGAGAAGGACGACGAGCAGGTCAACGGCAAGAGCATCATGGGCCTGATGATGCTCGCCGCCGCCAAGGGCACGAAGATCAAGTTCATCGCCACCGGCGAGGACGCCGAGGGCATGCTCGACGAACTCGAGGTGCTATTTGCCAAAAAATTCGACGAGGCTTGAGGCAGAGCGTCCTCGGAACACACGGAAAGAAGGGCCGGTCTCTGTCCGGCCTTTTGCTTTCTGTGGGCGGCGCGCCCACAAGCCGGGGACCTTTCCCTGCGCTCAGGAGGGCAATTCGAAGAACTTCCTCGCGTTCGCCGTCGTCCTCGCCGCCAGTTCCTCGTCCGAAACCCCGAACAACCCCGCGCAAAACTCCGCCGTGTGCCGGACGTAAGCGACCTCGTTGGGCTTCCCGCGGTGCGGCATGGGAGTCAGGTAAGGCGCATCCGTCTCGAGCATCAGTCGGTCGAGCCCCTGCGCCCTGGCGGCCTCGCGGATGTTCTCCGCGGTCTTGTAAGTGATGATGCCGGTGAACGACCCGAACCCTCCGCGCCGCGTCAGCTCGGCCATCTCCACCGGGCCTTCGGTGAAGCAGTGGAACACCACGCGCGTCCAGTCGACGCCGCTGGCATCGACCATTTCAACGCATTCGCGGAAGGCTCCGCGCGAGTGCACCACGACCGGACAGCCGAGTTTCTTCGCCAACTCCAGCGCCGCCGCAAAGGCGTCCCGCTGCCAACCGTAGATGCGCTCGGCCGCCGCCGCGTCGTCCTTGGGCAGGTGGAAACGGTCCAGCCCGGTCTCGCCCAGTGCAACGGGCTTCGGAAGGTGGGGCGCGGATTCCGTTCCGCGCCGTTCTTCGCGCTCGCGCCCGCCATTCTGAGCGGCGAGCGGAATCGCCGCCCTACCCCAAAGTTCCTCCAGCCCCGCAAAACGCTCCGCCCACCTCCCGTCGACGCTGCAGGGATGCAGGCCGGCGGTATAGTGCACGAAGCCGGAGTGCGCCGCCGCGAGGTCGCGGTAAAGCGACCAATCGTCCGTATCCGTGCCGATGGTCACCAACGCCTCGACCCCCGCCTCCCGCGCACGCTGCAGCACCGCGGGCGTCTCGCCGCGCCGCGCGAAGGATTCCAAGTGCGTGTGGGTGTCGATCAGGCCCATGCATCGGATTGAAATCCCCGGAAAAAGAGAGGCCAGCGCTTTCGCACCGGCCTCCTTGCGCACATACTTGGCGTTGCCGGTGGAGAAGATTATTCAGCGCGGATCACGATGTCGCCACCGCTCGAGCGGAGCGTGAGGCGCGGGCCGCCGCCGTTGACCGAGCCTGCGAGGCGGCTCTTGCCGACTCCGCCGCGCTCGATGGTCATGGTGAGGCCCTCGGCATCCACGTCGCCGCCCGAGGTGCGGGCGTCGAGGGCGAAGCCCGAATCCTTCGGCACGAAGACCTTCACGCGGCCGCCGGAGGTGGAGAGCTCGGTGTCGGCCTTGATCGGCCGGGTGATCCTGGCGACGATGTCGCCGCCGGAAGTTGTGGCCCGGACGAGTTCGGCCACGGAATCGAGATGGATGTCGCCGCCGGAAGTGGAGACGGTGGTCTGGCCGCCAGCGCGATTGACTCCGATGTCGCCGCCCGAGGTGTGAAGTCTCGCGGTGGCGGTGCCTTCCTCAAGGCGGATGTCGCCGCCGGAAGTGTGCGCGTCGATGTCGCCGTCGATGCGGGCGAACTTCAGATCGCCGCCGCTCGTGCGGGCCTTGACGGTGCCCCGGAGGCTGCCCACGGCGATGTCGCCGCCGGAGGTTTTGATATCCAGGTTGAAATTGCGTGGCAGAGTGACCGTGAGGTCGACGCTGGCCGGCGGCCAGTGCCCGAGCCAGTTGATCGCCCTCTTCTCATAGCGAGCCTCGGCCACAATGTCGTTGCCCTGCTGCTCAAGCTTGAAGGTCATCTCGGAGAGCATCTCGTCGGCTTTCTTCTCACTGTCCGTGCGGAATACCTGCCGGGCGGTGATGCGCACCTCGCCGATATCGGCGGTGGAGACCTTGATGTCGCCGCCTTGGGTGAGCGCGCGGAAATTGCCGCCGGGCTGGACGGAGAAGGTCTTCTCCACCGTGCGGACGATCTTGGCTTCGAGGCCGGCCGGCAGGGCCGCGACGGCACCGATGGTGAACAGGCACATCAGGGTTTTCATGAAGGAATGCCCGTAAGAACCCATCCTCCCGCCCGGAGTTACAACAATTTCCCGTTCAATGCGCCGCACCCTGCAGCCGGACGGGCATCCGCGCCAGCCGCCGGTAGAGCCGCAGGTCGCTCCGCACCGGCCACCAGTCATAGAGGTAGATTTCCAACGGCCGCCACATCGCCACCCAACCGACGATGTGCAGGCCGAGTTCCACGAATTCGTGCCAACCCGCGGGCAGAACCGGTCGCAGCAACACGCCCAGACCAAAGCAGACCGCGAGGAAGGCCAGGCCGATGACCAGGCTGGCCCGGCCCCGCCGGAAAAGCAGCCGCAGCTCCCGCTGCTTGATGGCCGCGCGGCTGGCGAAGTAGTGGCGCACCGCCTCCTCCACGCCGGCCGCGCGCTCCGGCTCCGGCGGAACAGCGACATGGATCAGGAGTTCCAGTCCGCCATGGTGCGGCAGTTCGCGCGCCCAGCTGACGATGAATTCCTCGGCATCGGCATCGAGGTCGCGATCGATGAAGGGAGAGGGATCAAGCGAATTGAACAGCTGCGCGAGTTCGCGCAGGCGGACCTCGATGCGGGCGGTGGACATGCCAGCAGGGTGGCGCCGGGAGCCGGAATGGCAACGCCGGCGGGGCATCCCCCGGTCGGTTATTTCGCAAAAAGGTCGCGGAAGAACAGCCGCAGGTGCCGCCACGAGCATGCCCGGACGGGGCGTGGGCACGGCATCGTCGTAGGCGGGCAGGCCCTGAAGCTTGACGCCGCCGTGCTCGTGGGCGATGGGCCGCGTGACGACCTTGGCGGACAACGGCGCGGATGCAGCGCAGGCGAGCGCCGCCAGCAAGAATGCGGAGGCGAGACGATTCGTGCGCCGCACACTGGCACGCCAACGCGAATACCCCCTCCCCGCTGCGGCAACCCACACCCGCCTTCGTTTCATCCCGGATTCTGCGATTGGAGAGGGCGGCCACGAATGGGGGAGCGGCTCTACGCCGCGACTCGCCCGTGCGCGGAAGATGCGGCCGATGTCGGGGCGTGAAGCCCCCCGCACTTCAGACAATCGCGGAATCCGGGTTCATCATTGGCGTCCGAGCCACTTTCCCAGGCAGGCGAGGAGTTCCTCCTGCCGGATCGGCTTGGACAGAAAATCGTCCATGCCGGACGCGAGGCAGGCGGCGCGGTCTTCGGGGCGGGCATTCGCGGTCAGGGCCACGATGGGCAAACACCGGCCCTGCAAACGCTGGCGGATGCGCTTTGCCGCCTCCGTGCCGTCCAGGCCCGGCATCTGCATGTCCATGATCATGAGCGACCACTCCTCCCCGGTCGCGCGGGCGACGGCTTCGACGCCGTTGTCCACGATCACCGCCGCCAGGCCGGCGCGGCGGAGCATCGCCTCGATCACCTTCTGGTTGCCCCAATCGTCCTCGGCCACCAGCACGCGGCCATGCAGCACAGCGTTGGCTGGCGCGGTTGGGACCGGAATAGCGTCTCCCCGCCTCTGCTCGGAAACGGGCAGCGGCAGTTCGAACCAGAACTCGCTGCCCCGGCCCGGCGCGCTCTTGACGCGGATTTCCCCGCCCATCTGATGCACCAGGCTCTGGGAGATCGCCAGCCCCAATCCCGAGCCGCCGTAGCGGCGCGTCATCGAACTGTCACCCTGCGTGAACTTCTCGAAAAGCCGTTCGCGCGTGGCGGCGTCTATGCCGATGCCGGTGTCCTTGACGCGGAAGAGCAGGCCCGGCTCCCGGCCGGCCCGCTGCTCCACCGACACGTGCACTGAACCCTGCTCGGTGAACTTGACGGCATTGCCGATCAGATTGAGCAGCACCTGGCGCAGCCGCATCGGATCGCCGCGGACCTGGCCCGGCAGCGCGGGGTCGAGGCTCAGGGCGAGCGAGATGTTCTTCGCATCCGCCCGGGTGCTGAACAGCGCGACCACCTCCTCCGCCACCTCGCCCGGGATGAAGTCGATCTGCTCGAACTCCAGCTTGCCGCTCTCGATCTTGGAGAGGTCGAGGATGTCGTTGAGCAGGTGCAGGAGGGTGTCGGCGGACTTGGCCGCGACCGCCAGCTGCTGGCGCTGCTCGGAGTTGAGCGGCGAACCGCCCAGCAGCTGCAGCATGCCGATGATGCCGTTCATCGGCGTGCGGATCTCGTGGCTCATCGTGGCGAGGAACTCCGACTTCGCCTGGTTGGCGGTCTCGGCCTTGCGCTTGGCATCGCTGAGCGTGACGACGAGTTCCTCGTTTTCAAAGATGAGGCGGTAGAGCTTGCGGAGGTCGGCTTGGTGCAGCCGCGCCGTGTTGATCAGAAACAGGGCGTAGGTGAAGGTGATGGCCCCGAGCGTCCAGGCCCCGGGAGCGTCAAGCTGCACAAGGCGGACGAGCGTCGGCGCGAGTGTGATGATCAGGTAGCCGAGATAGCAGGCCCGCACTGGCGCGAGCGACCGGGCGGCCCCGGCGTTCATCCCGGCCACGATGAAGGTCGCGAGGCACAGCGGCAGCAGCGCATCGGTCTCGAGGAACAACCAGGCGCCCGCACCCCAAGCCAGGCCCGAAGCCATCAGCTCGCCGAAGAACAAAGTCCGCCAGAACGGCAGCTCCTCATCGGTGCGGAATCGCCGGACGAAAACGAGACTGGTCGCCAGCCGCGCCAGCGTCACCGCCGTGACCCCGGCCAGCCAGCCGAGGGTGGTCCGGGCGGGAAAATAGCTCCACACTCCGGCGACCAGCACCGCCGCGAGCACGAAATTCGAGAACAACCCGAAGCCGGCCGAACGGTAGAGCAACCGCGTCATCTCGGCTTCGACGCGGAACTCGATCTCCCGCGTCATCCCCCCGGCCGGTCGTGCTGCGTGATCGTCCGCCATCTGCACGCGACAGCACACGCGCGGCGAAAAGCCCTGACAAGGGAATACACGCGGGAAAATTCCCTAGGATCGTCTTCGCGAATTTCCCCAGACGCCGGTCAACCGGACAGCCCGCCGGAGATGTATTGGCGCAGCGACTCTGCTTCCGCGCGGTTCTCGATTGAGACCCAGCGGGAGACGTCGCCGATGGAGATCATGCCGATGACCCGGCCGTCCTTTGTCACCGGCATGTGCCGGCAGCGTTTCTCGGCGAAGATGTCCATCATCTGCTGCACTGTCGCGTCGGGCGAGGCGGTGAGCACGTTGCCGGTCATCACCCGCGTGACCGGCGTCGTCTTGGGATCGAGCTCGGCGGCGACGACGCGCGTGAGCACGTCGCGCTCGGTGAAGATGCCGGCCAGCCGCTCGCCATCCATCACCAGCACGCAGCCGATCTTGTGGCGGTTCATTTCCTTCACGGCTTCGGAGACGGAGAAGCTCACCGGCACCGTCTTCACGGCGCCGCCCTTGTGCTCGAGCAGGGTGGCAATCGAGGTGTTCATGGGGTCCTTGGGGGTTGGGGGTGAGGGCAAATTACTCCCCGCCCCCGGGGCGGCAACCCGAAAGCCGGCGCCCAAGGGAGCAACCTCCTGAAAGTTCACATCTGGCGCGGCAGGTTGCCGAGGGCGTCGAGGCTTTTGAGCACCGTCTTGCCCTTCACGGGCAGGGGCGCGGCGGGCTTCGGTCTGTCCGGCGCGCCGGGCGCGGCGTCGCTTTCCCTGCTCGCCCCCAGATCGCGCAGCACCTTCTCCAAGCGCACCGCCGAAACCGGCTCGGCGGTGCCGAGTTCCTGCGCGAAGAGGCTCACGCGGAATTCCTCCACCAGCCAGCGGAACTCCGTGGCGGGCGCGGCGACCTCGCCCCGCTGCCTCTCGAGACGTTGCACGGCCTGCACGAACGGCTGCAGCTCCCGCGCGCGCGACGCGTCCTTCGCCGGGTCGCGCCTCCAGCGGTCGGCCCGGGCCTGCATGGCGCGCAGGTAGCGCGGCAGCTCCTTCACGCGCGCAAACGGCGTGCGCCGCAGGAAGTCCGGCGGCAGCAGCGCGCCGAGGTCGTTCTCCAGGCCCGGATACGGCGTCTTGTGCGTCTGCAGCGCGAGCCGCAGCGTCAGCGTCTCGCGCAGCCAGTCGGTGAGCCTCGGCACGAGCCCGCGCAGGTCGGCCTTCGCGTCCGCGACCGCGCGCGCGAAACCCGCTTGCGTGAGGTGGGGCGAATTGTCCCCGACGAGCCGCGGCTCACCGGCGACGGCGCCAGGCGCAGAGCCTTGGCGGTTCGCCCTGTTGATGCGTCCGCCGTCCGTCACCCAGCGCCCGATCGACTCGAGCGCGTCGGCCTGCAGCTTTTCCAAGGGCGCCAGCGTGACAGCGACCGTGCCGATGGCGCGGAGATCGCGCAGGTCCTTCTCCAGCCAGCCGAGCTCGTGGCGCAGCGCCGTCTCCAGCAATCGTCGCGTGCCGCCGCGCGTGGCCGTGCGGGCTTCCTCCGGCGTCGCAAACAGCCGCGCCGCCACCCCCGCGTCACTGGCCAGCAAACCCGGATAGGCGCGCACCGGCACGCCGGCCTGCTCGGCGACCACGACGGACTCGGGGAGGTCGCCGAATTGCCAGTCGGCCGCGGGCCGAGTCTCCCATTTCTCGCGCGCGGCCCGCCAGGAAGCGCTGTCGGCCTTCGCCGCGTGCTGGCTGACTTCGCGTTGTTTCGTGCCGAGCTGTTGCAGCAACCCCGCCAGTTCGCGGCCCGCGCCGAGCACGGCGCCGCGCTGGTCGACCACTTCGACGCGCACGCGCAGGTGGTCGGGCAGCGCCTTGCCGTCCCACACGCGCGGATCGATGCGCACCCCGAGCCGCTGCGTGAGCACCTCGGCGAGCGCCTGCGCCAGCGTCGGTTGCGGCTGGCGCGCGGCGAGGAGCCGGATCTCGCCCGCGATCTTCTGCGCCGTCTCGGCGAGCGGGATGAGCGTGCGGCGCTGCTCCTTCGGCAGCGCCTTGAGCAGGAACTCGATCTTCTCGCGCAGATGCCCCGGCACGGCCCAATCGAGCGTTGCGGGCGTGAGGTCGGCGGCCGCGTCGGGACTCACGCGGAGAGTCACGCCATCGTCCTCCTGTCCGGGCTTGTAGGCGTAGTTGAGCGGCAGAGCGCGATTCTCAAGCGGCAGCTGCTCGGGGAACGCCGCGGGGTCGGGCGTCTCGTCGACCTGCGGTTTCAGGTCGTCCTCCGCCATGAAGAGAAACTTCGGCTCGGTCGTCTGCCGGTGGCGCACGAATTCGACCAACTCCGGCACCGAGGAGACGCCCAGGCGGGGCGCGGACTCCGCTCCGCGCCGCCCGTTCTCGGGCGGCAAGGGCCGGCCCGCCCCCCCTTCATGTTGCTGGCCGTGGCGGGGCGAGTCGTCCCGACGAGCCGTGCCCTCTCCCGCTGCGGCCGACGGCTCATCCGGAGGATTCGCCCTGCCCTCCGGCATCAGCCGCCGGGCGTAGAAGCGGTAGACGGCCTCGTCGAGGTTCATGTAGCCGGCGGCGCGCAGGCGCGTGAGGACACTCTCGGCGTGCTCGCGGATGCGCCGGTTGTGGGCGATGAAATCGAGCGGGAACGTCACCGTGTCGCCGACCAGCCCCTCGCGGATGAAGATTTCCGTCGCGTGCCGCGGATCGGTCTTCCCGTAGCCGACCGCGCGCGTCTCGAGTTCGAGATTGTGGAGGCGGCGGCGCTCCTTCACGAGCACGCGCCCGGCCTCGGCGCTCCAGAACGGCTCGCTGTGCGACACGCGCAGCAGATGCGCGCCGAGGTCGAGCGCCCAGTGCGGATCGATGCGCGCGCAGGTCCGCGCGTAGAGCCGGCCAGTCTCCATCATCTCCGCCGCCATGAGCCAGCGCGCCGGCCTGGGTTTCGGCGGCCCCTCCTTGCGCGGCGCGACGACTTTCTCGCGTTGCGGCTTCTCGAAGAGAGCCGAACCCGGGAACACCGCGACCTTGCGGTCGTGCGCGGCGTGGTAGGTCCCGTCGTCGAGCCGCGTGGCGATGTTGCCGAGCAGGCCGGCGAGGATGGAGCGGTGGATCGCGCGGTAGCCCGGCGTGCCCAGCGTCAGGTCGCGCACCGACTCGGGCGTGATCTTGGTGGGAGGGGCTTTACGCCCCGACGAACGTCTCTCGTCGCGGGATAAACCCGCTCCCACCCCCGTGCCGTCGAACACCGACGTGTCCTCGAAACCTTCGCCACCCTCGATGGTGTCGACGAGTTGCGCGTGCACATCACGCCACTCGCGCATCCGCAGGAACGACAGGTGGTGGCTCGTGCAGAACTTGCGCAGCTTGCCCAGCGTCATCGTCTCGAAGTCGTCGTGATACGCCTCCCAGATGGCGAGCAGGGTGAGGAAGTCCGAATCGGGATGCGTGAAGCGCCGGTGCGCCGCGTCAGCCTTCTGCGGGGCGTCGAGCGGGCGCTCGCGCGGATCCTGGATGCTGAGCGCCGCGGCGATGACGAGCGCCTCGCGCACGCACTTCTCCGCGCGCGCCTGCAACACCATGCGGCCCACCGTCGGGTCGACCGGCAGGTGCGCCAGCTCGCGGCCGAGATCGGTCAGCACGCCGGCGTCATCGATGGCCCCGAGTTCGTGCAGCAGCGCGTAGCCCGCCCGGATGCCCTTGGCCGGGGGCGCGTTGAGGAAGGGGAATTCCTCGATGTCGCCGAGGCCGAAGGCCTTCATGCGCAAAATGACGTCGGCGAGGTTGCTGCGCTGGATCTCGGGCTGCGCGAAGCGCGGGCGCTCGTTGAAGTCCTGCTCCGAATAGAGGCGGATGCAGACACCGTTGCTCACGCGGCCGCAACGGCCCTTGCGCTGGTCGGCGCTGCTCTGCGCGACCGGTTCGACCGGCAGGCGGCGCGTGCGGCTTTGGGGCACGTAGCGGCTGATGCGCGCGAGGCCGGTGTCGATGACGAAGCGGATGCCGGGGATCGTGAGCGAGGTCTCGGCGATGTTGGTCGCGACGACGATCTTGCGTTTCTGCGTCGGGGCGAACACGCGCTGTTGCTCGGCGTTGGTCAGCCGCCCGAAGAGCGGCACGACCTCCAGGTCGCGGGCCTTGCGGCCCTCGAGCAGATCGCGCATCTCGCGGATGTCGCGCTCCGTCGGGAGGAACACCAGGATGTCGCCGCTGGTGCTCTCGTGCAGCACACGCCCGACCGCCTCGACGGCGCCGTCGATGTAGGTGAACTCGTCATTGCGGGTCGCGCGATAGGGCGCGGACTCCGTTCTGCGCAGCGCGTTTTCGGCGGGCAGGGGACTGCCCGCCCGCCCCTCCGCCTCGCCCATTTCCTCCAGCGGCGACCAGATGACCTCGACCGGATAGGTGCGGCCGGAGACCTCGACGATCGGCGCGCCGTCGAAGGCGTCGGAGAAGGCCTGGGTGTCGATCGTCGCCGAGGTGATGACGATCTTCAGGTCCGGGCGGCGCGCGCGCAGGCGGCGCAGGTGGCCGAGGATGAAATCGATGTTGAGCGAGCGTTCGTGCGCCTCGTCGACGATGAGGGCGTCGTATTCGCGCAGGTCGGGGTCGCCCTGCAGCTCGGCCAGCAGCATGCCGTCGGTCATGAACTTCACGACCGTCGCCTCGGAGGTCTGGTCGGCGAAGCGGATTTTGCAGCCGACCTCGCGGCCGTGCGTGACGTTCAGCTCCTCCGCCACGCGCCGCGAGACCGAGGCCGCGGCCACGCGCCGCGGCTGCGTGCAGGCGATGCGGCCGCGCGTGCCGCCGCCGGCGGCGAGCACCATCTTGGGGATCTGCGTCGTCTTGCCCGAGCCCGTCTCGCCCGCGAGCACGATGACCTGGTGTTTCAGCAGCAGGCCGATGATCTCGTCCGCGCGCGCGCTGATCGGCAGTTCCGGCGGGAACTCGATGCGGAGGCTCGGCGTGGATTTGGGGCGTGACGTCATCGCGCTTGGCAGACCTCTTGAGCGAAGCCAATTTGCCCCGCTCGGAAATGACAAAATCCTCCACTCCCCCCATGCTGCCCGAGGTGAAGTTCGAGCGCGTCGTGCGTTTTGCGCGGGCGGACGCCGTGGGCGTGCTCGTGTGCGCGGGTTTCAGCCTGATGCTGAGCCTGCCGGGCGGGGCGTGGGTTTTCGCCGGATTCTCGGCGCTGGCACTCCTCTGCGGGGGGATGGAGTGGCACGGGCAGGAACGGCTGCGCGCGGGCGATTTCGGAGGACTGCAGTGGCTGATCGGCGCCCAAGCCTGCCTCTACACCGTCATCCTCGGCTACGCGCTGTGGCGCTGGCAGCATTTCGACGCCGCAGCCTATTGGGCCGAAATCCCCGCGCCCGCGCAGGAGCAGCTCCGGGCCAAGATGGTCGAGTCCGGCCTCGACCCCGAGGCCGACCGTGAACTGCTTCTCCGCACCATGAACGCCCTCGTCTGCATCGTGCTCGTGGGCGTGAGCACGCTCTACCAGGTCGGCGTCGCCCTCTGGTATCGCGCGCAGGCCGGCGCCATCGCCGCGGCCGTGGAAAACCCCTCGACGCGCGCGCCGACGCAAGATTGACTGGCGGCCCCATGAGTGCCGCTTCGTTCTTCCCGCAGGACATCATCATCAAGAAACGCGACGGCGGTGCGCTGACCAAGGACGAGATCGAGTTCTTCGCCCACGGCGTCGTGAGCGGCAAGTTCGCCGACTACCAGGCGACCGCCCTTCTCATGGCGATCTTCCTCCGCGGCATGACTCCGCAGGAAACCGCCTGGCTGACCGACGCGATGATGCGCTCCGGCGACGTCATCGACCTGCGCGACCTGCCCGGCGCCAAGGTCGACAAGCACTCGACCGGCGGCGTGGGCGACAAGGTCTCGCTCATCCTCGCCCCGCTGGCCGCCGCCTGCGGCGTGAAGGTGCCGATGATGTCCGGCCGCGGCCTCGGCCACACCGGCGGCACGCTCGACAAGCTCGAGGCGATCCCCGGATTCCGCGTCAGGCTCGACGTGCCCGAATTCCGCGCGATCCTCCAGACGGTCGGCCTGGCCATGATCGGCCAGACCCCGCAGGTCGTGCCCGCCGACCGCAAGCTCTACGCGCTCCGCGACGTCACCGGCACCGTCGAGTGCATCCCGCTGATTTGCGCCAGCATCATGTCGAAGAAGCTTGCCGAGGGCATCGACTCGCTCGTGCTCGACGTGAAGTTCGGCCGGGGCGCGTTCATGAAGAAAAAAGAGGACGCCCTCGCCCTCGCCCGCGCCATGGTCGCCGTGGGCCAGGCCGGCGGCAAACCGGTCTGGGCCCAGCTGACCGCGATGAACCAGCCGCTCGGCCGCTGCGCCGGCCACACCACCGAGGTCATCGAGTCGATCGAGTGCCTCAAGGGCCGCGGCCCCGCCGACCTCATGGAAGTCACTTTCTCGCTCACGGGCCACATGCTCGTGCTCGGCGGCGCGGCCCGGGACGCCACCGACGCGCGCCGCCGGATGGACGCCGCGATCGCCGACGGCAGCGCGCTGCGGAAATTCCGCGAGATGTGCGCCGCCCAAGGCGGAGACCCGCGCGTGGTGGAGGACTATTCGATCCTGCCGACGGCAAACAGGAAGCTCGATGTCCGCGCGGACGCGGACGCCCAAGGTTTTGTCGCCGAGGTCGACGCGCTCAGATGCGGCCACGCCATCATGGCGCTCGGCGGCGGACGCGCCGCGGTGACCGACAACGTCGACCACGCCGTCGGCCTCGCCGACCTGATCAAGATCGGCGAGCCCGTTGCACCCGGCACGCTCCTCTGCACGCTGCACCTCAACGACGAGGCCAAGGGCGCGAAGGCGGAGGCGCTCGTGCGCGACGCGATCAAGTTCACCCCCGCGCCGCCCAGGCCGGAACCGCTCATCCAGGACCTCGTCCGCTAGCCCGCGCGCTGACACCCGGCCCCGCATCGGTGGCGGCCACACCTGTTCCGGCGCGCGCGCGGCGTTGCCCGCCGATCGCCGCCCCACTCGCCACCGTCGTGGCGCTGCTGCATCTCGGCATCATCTTCGCGCCGGCAGATGCGCAGGCGTATTTCGGTGCGCCGGACTTTGCCGCGGCGAAGGCCGGAGGCTCGCGCGTGCCGGACGCAATGAGTGCGGCGTTGTCCGGACTGTCTGGCCTCTGGGCATACTACGCGTGGGCCGGCGCGAGGCCGGCCGCGCGCCGTGGCTGCAGGCCGGACTCCAGGCGATCGGCGCGATCTTCGCGCTGCGCGGCCTCGCCGTGATTTGGGAGGCGATCTCCCTGTGGCGGCACCGTCCCGCCGGCCCGTGCGGCACGCGTTCTTCTCGGCCTTCTCGCTCGTCACCGGTCTGTGCCACCTGGCTGCGGCGCACTCCGGATTGACCCCAAAAAAAGCCCGCGGCCGAAGCGGCGAGGTCGATTGGTGCTCAGGGGGGGACTCGAACCCCCATGCGGTTAGGCACAGGCTTCTGAGACCTGCGTGTCTACCAATTCCACCACCTGAGCAAAGGGCGAAGGGGCATGGATAGGCTCCGTCCGGGGTGGCGCAAGGATTTTCTCCCGCGGGCAACCGGCTCCACCACCCCTCCGCGAACCCCGCACACGGCGGCGGGAATGTTGCTTATTAGCCCCATCGAGTTTGGGGCTAATAAGCAACATTCACCCGGGCCGCCGGCCGCAGCGAGGCCGGGCTTGGCGGGTTCGCGGGCCTCGGCGGAGTTTGGTCGCGGGGGGAACCCGGCCGCGCAAGCGCTCCCTCTCCCGCCGCGCTCAGACGGCGGGGCGGGCGTGACGGCGTTCGTGATCGAGCAGGCGCTGCTTGCGCCAGAGGCCGCCGGCATAGCCGCCGAGGGAGCCGTCGCGGTTGATCACGCGGTGGCAGGGGATCACGAGCGCAATCATGTTCGAGCCGTTGGCGCGGCCGATGGCGCGCGCGGCCTTTGGCACGCCGACGCGCTGCGCCATCTCGAGGTAGCTGCGGGTGCGCCCGGCCGGGATGCGCCGCAACTCGGACCAGACGCGCTGCTGGAAGTCCGATCCGACCGGCGCAATCGGCAGGTCGAACACGAGGGACTCGCCGGAGAAATAGCGCGCGAGCTGCACAGCCGCGGCCTCAAGCGCGGCGTTGTTGCCCGGCACGATTGCGCATTTCAGGCGGCGGCGGAGCGTCAGGATCTCGCGTTCGAGTCCGCGGCGGTCGACGAACTCGAGCAGGCGCAGGCCCTGCTCGTCGGCGAGCGCGAGCATCGTGCCGAGCGGAGTCTCGAGGCGGCGGCCGAGGAGGCAGGCCTGCCCCTTCGCCCCGGTCGGCGCCTGGCCGAAGACGCGGGCGAAGGCGTCGCGGAATCCGCTGGTCGACTCGTAGCCGCGGCCGAGCTGCACCTCCACGACGGGTTTGCCGGCCTGCACATCGCGCAGAGCCAGGCCCATGCGGCGCGCGCGTTGGAAGGCGTGGAAAGTCATCCCGTGATAGGCCTTGAATTGGCGGCGCGCGGTCGATGGCTCGATGCCCATGGCGACGAGATCCTTGTCGCTCACGCGGCCATCGGACGAATCCTCGACCGCGCGGCGGAGGCGTTCGACGAGCGGCGGCACGGGTTTGGTGGAGTCCATCGGGCGGCACAGGCGGCAGGGCCGGTAGCCGCCGTGCAGGGCCTCGGAGGCGTTGGGGAAAAATTCGACGTTCCCGGGCTTGGGTTTCTTGGCGCGGCAGGTCGGGCGGCAGAAGATGCCGGTGGTCTTCACCCCGGTGAAGAAGACGCCTTCGTAGGCGGCGTCGCGGCGTTCCAGCGCGCGATACATCGTGCGGAAGCTGGGCAGGCGTTGGGCGAGGTCGGCCACGGCGGAGGGGGAATCTGGCTGGAGCATGCTGATACCTTATCGAATCGCGCCGCAAGTCCGCGGCCGAAATCCGGGCGGGGTTTTTTGCCGCGATTGACCGCACGGCGCCGGACCGATTGATTCCCGGCATGAGCAAACACGCGTCCCGTCCGGCGGACTGGAGGAAGGCCGTCTCGTCCTTTCCCGCGAAACTGCGTCCCGGAATCGACGCGATCTGGGAGCGGGGCGGCCGCCTCGGGCCGGAGGCGGTCGACCGCCTGCGCGACGCCTGCGGCGGCGACCTCGGCGCCGCGATGATGCGGCTGCTGCCGCTCGCGCAGCACTATGCGGTCGTGCCGGTCTCGCATTTCCGGGTGGGCGCGGTGGCGGCGGGACTGCCCGGGCGCGGACGGAGCCCGGCGCTGTATCTCGGCGCCAACTACGAATTCGCGGGTGTCGCGCTGAGTTTCACCGTGCATGCGGAGCAGAGCGCGACCAACCACGCCTGGCTCCACGGCGAGGCGGGCCTGTCGCTCCTCGCGATCACCGCCGCGCCCTGCGGCTATTGCCGGCAGTTTCTCAACGAGCTCAGCACGGCGCCGAAGCTCGGTGTGCTGCTGCCGGAGGGAAGGCGCGGCTATCAGGCGGCCCCGCTGGCGCGCTTCCTGCCCGAGGCGTTCGGCCCGGCCGACCTCGGCATCCGCGGCGGCCTGATGGATCCGGCGCTCTCCGCGCCGGGGCTCGATCTGCCGGCGCGCGCCAAGACCGACCCGCTCGTGGTGGCGGCGCTCGGCGCCGCGCGCCGCAGCTACGCCCCCTACCCGACCGACCGGGCCGGCCAGTTCGCGGGCCTGGCGCTGCAATTCGCGGACGGCTCGATTGGCACCGGGCGTTACGCCGGCAACGCCGCCTACAATCCCAGCTTTTCGCCGCTGGAGTCGGCCCTGGCCTTCGCGCACGCCAGCCGTCCCTTGGGCGAGGCCCGCCGGTTGCGGCGCTGCGTGCTCGTCGAGGTGCCGACGCTGGCGAGCCAGCGCAGCGCGACCGAAGCGGTGCTGGCCGTGGTGGCGCCGCGGGTGCGGCTGGAGTATTTCGCCGCGAAGCAGGCGCGGGGCTGACGCCGCTCAATAGCAGGCGCGCACGTCGGGCAATTCCCTGACGCGGCGGCCGCTGCGGTTGCGCTCGAAATAAACCTCCACGGGCGGCGCATCCTCGTCCCCGTCCTCGGGTTCCTCGCCGTCGGTTTCGATGACGAGGTCTTCGGGGATTTCCTCCTGCGCGTCGAAATACTGCGAGACCCGCCTTGGCTGCGGCTCGAGGACGAGAGCGGGGTTGGGCAGGCCGCCCTTCTTCATGGGGATGAAATGGCAGGGGAAAAACTGTTCCTCGTAGCGGCGGACGAAACCGCTGAGCCACTTGTTCTGCACGCCCTCGCGCCGGGTGAGAAAGACGACATCGGAGAAATGGATGCAGGCGTCGAACCACGGGGCGAGCGCGGGGTGCTTTTCCGCAAAGCCGCAGTCGACCACCGTGAAGATGCGGGCGAGTGCGGCGCCATGGTGCGCGAGCCAGGGTTTGAGGGACTCGGTCTGTGTGATGGCATCCGCCTGCGAATCGGCGAGGAGGAACACGCGCGTGGGTGAGCCGAGTTCGCCCTCGGGAAGACTGATTCCCGGACCGGGCCGCCAGCGGCGCACTTCCGTGCGGGGCAGCGAGGCCAGCTTTGCGTCGGAAGGATCGGCGGGCTCGCCGGAGGCGATCAGCACGAGCGCTGTTTCGTCCGGGCCGAGTCCGTTTTCCATGAGGTCGAGCACAAGGGCGCGGCGGCCGGCTCCGGGCGTGCCGAGGATGAAATAGACGGAGGCGGCGCTGGGGTTCATCGCGGCGAAGGAAGCCGGGGCGGCGGGCCCGACAAGTCAGAACTTGAAGGCGCGGTTCTGCGCCGCCTGGCGCATCCAGTGGTCGACGAGCACGAGAGCCGTCATCGCCTCGACGATCACGACGGCGCGCGGCACGACGCAGGGGTCGTGGCGGCCGCGCGCGTGCAGCTCGGTCGGCTCGCCCGCGGCCGTGACCGTAGGCTGGTTTCGCAGGATCGTGGCGGTGGGTTTGAAGGCGACGCGGAAGACGATCTCCTCGCCGTTGCTGATGCCGCCCTGCACGCCGCCGGACTTGTTGGTCGAGGTGTGGATGACGCCGTCGCGCACGACAAAGGGGTCGTTGTGTTGCGAACCCTTGAGCAGGGTGCCGGTGAAACCGCTGCCGATCTCGAAGCCCTTGGTGGCGGGCAGCGAGAGCATGGCCTTGGCGAGGTCGGCTTCGAGGCGGTCGAAGACGGGCTCCCCCAGCCCCGCGGGCACACCGCGCACCCGGCACTCGACGATGCCGCCGACCGAGTCGCCTTCGGCGCGGGCCTGCTTGATCGCCTCGATCATCTTCTCCGCCGTCGGCCCGTGCGGGCAGCGCGCGGCGTTGGCCTCGACCTCGGCGAGGGTGGGGAAATGGTGGAGCGAAGGCGCGGCGATGTGGTGGATGTGGGTGACGAAGGCGCGGATCTCCACGCCGCCGGCGAGCGAGAGGATTTTGCGCGCCACGGCGCCGGCGGCGACGCGGCCGATGGTCTCGCGCGCCGAGGAGCGTCCGCCGCCGCGATGGTCGCGGATGCCGTATTTGGCCTGGTAGGTGAAGTCGGCGTGGGAGGGGCGGAACGTCTCCCTCATCTCGGCGTAGGCCTCGGGACGGGCGTCGGCGTTGCGCACGAGCATGGCCAGCGGCTGGCCGGTGGTGCGGCCCTCGAACAGGCCGGAGAGGAACTCGACCGTGTCGGCCTCCTTGCGCGGGGTGGTGATGTCGCTCTGGCCCGGGCGGCGGCGGTCGAGGTCGGCCTGCACCTCGGCTTCGGCCAGCGGAAGGAGCGGCGGGCAGCCGTCGATCACCACGCCGACCGACGGCCCGTGGCTTTCGCCCCAGGTCGTGATGCGGAAGAGTTGGCCGAACGAATTGGGCACGAAGGAGAGGTTGGGCGAAGGCCGCTTGCAAGCAAGCCCCGGCTCCGCATGGTCTGCGGCATGAAATACTTCGTGCTCAGCGGCAGCCACCGCGCGGAGGCGCAATCGCTCAAGGTCGCCCGCTACGTGCAGGCCGCGCTGCCGCAGGAGGCGCCCGGCGCGGAGGTTTTTCTCTACAGCCTGAGCGGGAATCCCCTGCCCTTGTGGGATGAGGCCAGCGGCGGCGCACCCGATGAGTTGTGGGGCCCGATCTCGCGCGAGTTGAAAGCCGCCGACGCGCTGGTCGTCGTGACGCCGGAGTGGAACGGCATGGCGACCCCGGGCGTGAAGAATTTCCTCATGAATTGCGCGGTCGACGAGGTCGGCCACAAACCGGGGCTGATCGTCAGCGTGTCGGCCGGGCGCGGCGGCACTTATCCCGTCGCCGAGCTGCGCATGAGCGGCACGAAGAACAACCGCCTCGTGTGGATTCCCGAGCATGTGATCGTGCAGCATGCGGAATCGAATCTCAACGCACCGGACGGTTCGCCCGCCCTCGCCAAGGAAGACGCCACCATCCGCGCCCGCTTGCGCTACGCTCTGCGGCTGCTCGGCGCCTACGGCCGGGCCCTCGGCGGCGTCCGCGCCAGCGGCGTGGTCGACCACAAGACCTTCCGCAGCGGAATGTGAGCCGCTGGTGCCCCCGCCGTGACTCGAACACGGATCAGTCGTTTAGGAAACGACCGCTCTATCCACTTGAGCTACGGGGACTAACCGGTGCGCAACTGACTCCCGTCGCGCGGACGAAGCAAACAAAAAATGTCCGTTGACAGCCCCTGCACCGGGCGCAACATCTCGTCCCCTTTTCCAATTCTCATGAGCACCGAACAGAAGCAACAGAGCCTCAAGCCGGAGGAGATTCCGATGACCCAGCCCCA
>PNKG01000008.1 GCA_013822585.1 Opitutus sp.
TCGAAGGCCATGATCAGCTCGACGGTGTCGAGGGAATCGGCGCCGAGGTCGTCGAGGAACGACGCCTCCTTGGTGATCTGCTCCTCGTTAACATTCAGTTGGTTAACGATGATCTGCTTGACGCGCTGCTCGATGGTTTTCTGGTCGGCCATGTGGGAAAGGGGGTCGGGTGAAAAGTGAGTGAAACTGGCATCACATCACCATGCCGCCGTCAACGGTAAAAACTTGTCCGGTGATGTAGCCGGCCTCCTCCGAGCAGAGATAGGCCGTCATGTGGGCGACATCTGCCGCCTCGCCGAGGCGTTTGAGGGGAATGATGCCCTGCAGCTTCTCGCCGGCCTCCTCGGGCAGGGCGGCCGTCATGTCGGTCTTGATGAAGCCCGGCGCCACCGCGTTGCAGGTGATGTTGCGGGCGGCGAACTCCTTGGCGATCGCCTTGGTGAAGCCGATCATGCCGGCCTTGGCCGCGCAATAGTTGGCCTGGCCGGCGTTGCCCATCAGGCCGACCACGGAGCTGATGTTCACGATGCGGCCCCAGCGCTTCTGGGTCATGGGACGGCCGATGAGCTTGGTGAAGTGGAAGCAGCTGGTGAGGTTCGTCGCGATGACGTTGTTCCAGTCGTCCTCAGACATGCGGAAGAGCAGGCCGTCCTTCGTGATGCCGGCGTTGTTGACGAGGATGTCGATGTGGGGAAACTCGGCCAGCAGCTCCTCGCAGGCTTTCTTCACCGCGGCGCCGTCGGCCACGTCGACCGCCTTGGCCCTGGCCTTGCCGCCGGCGGCCACGATGCCGTCCGCCACCGCGCCGCAGCTCTCGGGCGACTTGCTCACGCAGATGACGGTCACGCCGTGCCTGGCGAGGAGCTCCGCGATGGATTTGCCGATGCCGCGACCGGCGCCGGTGACGAGGGCGACACGATTGTTGAAGGTGAGGCTCATGGGGAGGCGGATGGGATGCGCTCCCTTCCCCGCCCGCAAGCGTGAAAAGTTGCGCCGAGCGTTGGGCGAACAGGAGCGGAGGGACTTATCAACACACGTCGCGCGAATGGCGCTTGTCGCTCTTCATCTGCTTCACGGTGTCGGCCGCGCTGTCCGGCTTGACCGCGGATGCGTCAGCGTTCGGCGCGGATATCCACCGGTTTGAGTCCGGCGGCGCGAGCCAGGGCCAGCTGCCGGGCGTCGGCCGAGACGAAGCGCGCGCAACCGAGTTCCGCGGCGGCGGCGACGTGCAGGATGTCGAGGCTGCGGCAGAGGTGCCGGGCGGCGTGCCGGCGGGAGAGTTGCACTGCTTCGTGGAAAACCTTCGGCCAGTCCACCGCCGCCTCGACCAAGCGGCCGGCCTGTCTGTCATCCTCGAAATGTTCCAGCAAGCTTGCCGCCTCCTCGGTGGACAACAGGTTCCGGCCTGCCAGCAACCGCAGTGCGTTGCCGATCTCCAGGGTGTGCAGCCACGTCAATGGCACTTGGCGGGTGCCCTGCACCTCGCGACGCGCCCGGGCAGAATGCACCTCGGTGACGTAGATCTTCACCAGGACGCTGGAATCGAAATAGGACTTCACCGGTCGCCCCGGCCGTCCAGCAACTCGTCCGCCGCGCCGCGCCGGAGCACCCGCGGGCCCAGCACTCCCTCGGCGCGAGCCTTCAAGTCCGGCCAGGGCTTGGCCGGCGCGCTCGCCGGGACCGGCGCGAGCTGGGCCACCGCCTTCCGCCGGCGGGTGACCCGCAGCGTCGCCCCGCGTTGCACGCGCAGCAGGGCGCCCTTGAGGTTTTTCTGCAGCTCGCGGACCGTCACGGTTTCCATGCCGGACAATTTGCCGGACATGGAGGCCGTGTCAATCCCCGCGCCTCAATACACGTCGCGCTGGTAGCGCCTGTCCTTCCTCATCTGCTTCACGTAGCCGGCCGCGGCGGCGGCATCCATGCCGCCCTGCGTGGCGACGATCTCGTGGAGCGCGGCGTCGACGTCCTTGGCCATGCGGTGGGCGTCGCCGCAGACGTAGAAGTGCGCGCCGGCCTGGAGCCAGGCCCAGAGCTCGGCGGCGGCCTCGCGCATGCGGTCCTGCACGTAGACTTTCTTCGCCTGGTCGCGGGAGAAGGCGAGGTCGATGCGGGCCATCTTCCCCTCGGCCTGGAGCTTCGTCCACTCGTCACCGTAGAGATAGTCCGTCTTGGCGTGCTGGTCGCCGAAGAAGAGCCAGTTGCGGCCGGTGGCGCCGGCGGCCACGCGGTCCTGCACGAAGGCGCGGAAGGGCGCGATGCCGGTGCCGGGGCCGATCATGATGGCGTCGCGCGACGGGTCCTCCGGCGGGCCGAAGTGCGAGGAAGCCACGAAGACCGCCACGGGGGTCTTGCGGCGGGTGACGCGGTCGGCGAGGAAGGT
This sequence comes from Opitutus sp., assembly GCA_013822585.1. Classification (GTDB taxonomy): domain Bacteria; phylum Verrucomicrobiota; class Verrucomicrobiia; order Opitutales; family Opitutaceae; genus Didemnitutus. Next base: position 2,381 of record PNKG01000008.1, read on the forward strand.
GGAGCACACGCCGTAGCGGCGGCGGAAGTTCGACTCGTAGCGCACGGGCGCGACGGTGAGGTGGACCTGCCCGGGAAACAGGCGGGGCGACGACGCGATGGAGTAGAGCCGCGGCATGAGCCGGCGGAGGTGGTCGACCAGTTCTTGCGGCGCAAGCGGCGCGCCGGGAAACTCCTCGAGCAGGTCGATGTATTCGCGCTGAGCGAGGAAGATCTCGAGCGCCTCCTTGGCGTCGGGGGCGAGGAGCGCGGCGAGCTGGTCCTTTTCGCGCGGGTCGTTCGTGCGCGCGGCGAGGGTTTCCATGATTTTGCGGGTCGGGCTGCCGAGCGAGAGATGCGAGGTGAGCGCCTCGCGCAGGCTGACGGGGCCGGTGAGACGCGGGAGGCTGACGGGCTCGTTGCCCGTGGCGCCGAGCAGGCCGATGATCTCCTCGACGAGCTGCGGGCGGTTGGCCGGGTAGACGCCGAGCGAGTCGCCGGCCTTGTAGGTGAGACCGCTGCCTGTGATGTCGATCACGAGGTGGCGCACGTCCTTGCTCGAGCCGTCCTTGTTGAGCACCCGGTTCTCGAGGAGGCGGGCGGGGAACGGGAAATCCTTGGAGTAGGTGACGATGGGAGGCGCCGAATGCATGGAGGGGGGTGATGATGGCTCCGAGCGAAAGGAGCTGGCAAGTCGCCCCAATGTCAAATGCCGCGCAGCGGCCGCAACGCGGGCTTTCCTGTTGCCGCAGGCGGAACGCCCGCCCACCGTGCGGGGATGGAACCGGTCCGCATCCAGAAATTCATCGCCGACTCCGGCCTGTGCTCGCGCCGGGCCGCGGAGGCGCTGATCGCGGCCGGCGAGGTCTACGTCAACGGCCGGGCCGCCACCCCCGGCCAGAAAGTCGACCCCGCGGCCGACCGCGTCACCGTGCGCGGCAAGCCCCTCCGCGGCGTCCCGCAGCCGAAGGTCACGCTCGCCATGCACAAGCCGCGCGGCCTCGTCTGCTCCAACAGCGACCCCCACGCGGTCGACGGCACGATCTTCGACCTCCTCCCGCGCGAGTGGGCCCGGCTCCGGCTCTTCTGCGCCGGCCGGCTCGACAAGGACAGCGAGGGCCTGCTCATCCTCACGACCGACGGCGACCTCGCCAACCGCCTCATGCACCCGTCCAACACGGTCGTGAAGCGCTACTACGTGCAGCTGGAGGAGCCCTTCCCCGCCGCGCGCCTGCCCCTGCTCGTCCGCGGCGTGAAGGTCGAGGACGAATGGCTCAAGGTCGAGCGCGCCAACCTCGTGAACCCCGGCGCCGACAAGAAATCCGCCGCGCTCGACGTGCACCTGCACCACGGCAAGAAACGCGAGATCCGCCAGCTCTTCCTCGCCCTCGGCTACCCCGTCAAGCGCCTGCGCCGCTACCAGATCGGCGCCTTCCCGCTCAAAGGAATTCCTTTGCGCGGGGTGAAACAACTTTCTACGAAGGAAATCTCACAGCTCTTCGCCACGCCGCGCCCGCGCGCCGCCGAAGCGACCCCCGCCCATGAAGACTGATTGCGCCCTCCTCGCCCTCTTCGCCGCCGCCGCGGTCCGCCTCGCCGCGGCCGAGACGCTCACCGCCGACACCGCGGTCTTCCAGCAGGCCGACGCCGCCTCGCCCGTCATCACCCGCCTCGCCAAGGGCGCGACGGTCGACTTCGTCGGCGAGGCCCCGGCCGGCTGGCGCCGCGTCGAGATCGCAGGGACCTTCGAGGCCTTCGTGCACACGCGCGACATCACCAAGGGCCTCGACGTCCGCGAGGGCGCGAACCTCCTGACCGCGCCGGCCAAGGGCGCCCCGGTGCTCACCACCGCGCAGAAGGACGACAAGTCCGAGATCGTCGGCCTCCGCGGCGACTACTGCCAGGTGAAGGTCACGAAGAAGCTCCAGGGCTTCATCGCCGGCACCGAGATCGCCAACCGCCCGTCCAAGCCGCTCGTCGCCACGCCAGCCGCACCCGCCGCCCCGGCGCCCGCGCCCACCACGACCATCGGCAAGCCCATCGCGGCCACCAACACCGCCGACCTCCCCCGCCTCTTCAGCGGCACGCTCGTCGTCGCCCGGCGCCCGCTCATCAATCCCAACCCGCCCTACGACTACCAGCTCTCCGACCTCAGCGGCCGCCGCTTCGCCTATGTGGACACGAAGCGCCTTGTGCTGACCGACCGGATCGAAAACCTCGTCGACAAGATCGTCACCGTCACCGGCACCGTCCGGAACACCGTCGACGGCAAGGACCTCGTGGTCGTCGCCGAGTCGATCCAGGTGAAGTGAGCGGTTCGGCGAGATCCGTCGCACACGATTCCAGAACTGCAGGAGGGGCTTTGCGCCCCGACTCGAAACGGGATCCAACGTCGCGGCGTAAAGCCGCTCCTACAGCCGATTCCTCGCAGTCCTCAAATTCTCCCATGGAAATCATCGACGGAAACCAGGTCGCCGCATCCATCATCGCCGAGTTGAAGGCCGAAGTCGCCTCCTCCACCGGCCGCAAGCCCTGCATCGCGCTCGTGCGCGTGGGCGACGACCCCGCGTCGGTCTCCTACGTGAAGAAGAAGCAGGCCAGCGCCGCCGAGATCGGCATCGAGAGCCGCCTCATCCTCCCGCCCGTCACCATCACGCAGGCCGAGCTGAACCAACTCATCGACGACCTCAACGCCGACGCCACGGTCGACGGCATCCTCGTGCAGTCGCCGCTGCCGAAGGGCCTCGACGAGGTCGCGGTCTTCCGCCGCATCGCCGCGCACAAGGACGTCGACGGTTTCCACACGCTCAACCTCGGCAAGCTCGCGCAGGAGGACGAGACCGGCTTCGTCGCCTGCACGCCCGCCGGCATCATGGAGCTGCTCCAGCGCGCCGGCGTCTCCCTCTCCGGCAAGCACGTCGTCGTGCTCGGCCGCTCGCTCATCGTCGGCAAACCCGCCGCGCTCCTCGCCGTGCAGCGGAAGAAGTGGGCCAACGCCACCGTGACGATCTGCCATTCGCAGACCGCCAACCTGCCGGCCCTCACGCGCCAGGCCGACGTGCTCATCGCCGCCATCGGCAAGGCGGAATTCGTCACCGCCGACATGGTGAAGCCGGGCGCGGTCGTGATCGACGTCGGCGTCAACCGCGTGCCCGACGCGACCAAGAAGGCCGGCTACCGCCTGACCGGCGACGTGCACTTCCCCACCGTTTCGCCGCTCTGCACGAAGATCACGCCCGTCCCCGGCGGCGTCGGCCCGATGACCGTCGCCATGCTGATGAAGAACACCGTGAAAGCCTGGCGGCAGAACCGTGCCGCCTGAGCGGGACGACCCCGCCCGCCGGGCGAGAGCGCAATAGCCGGCCGGCCCTCAGCCGATAGGCGCAACGACGCGGGCTTGCCTCCCGCCAAGCGACTCTATTCCCTCTGATCGCGCCCCACCATGGCTTCCAAGATTCTCGTCGTCGACGACCAGCCCATCAACGTGCAGCTGCTCAAACGCAAGCTCGAGCGCGAGGGAATGCTTGTGACCACGGCCTTTTCCGGACGCGAGGCGCTCGATCTGGTGGCGGCGGACAAACCCGATATCATCCTGCTCGACGTGATGATGCCCGAGATGGACGGCATCGAGGTCTGCCAGCGCCTGCAGGCCAACCCGGACACCAAGGTCATCCCCGTCATCTTCATCACCGCGCGCACCTCGAAGGAGGGCAAGCTCGAGGGCCTCGGCGTCGGCGCGGTCGACTACATCACCAAACCCATCGACCTCGACGAGACGCTCGCGCGCGTGCAGACGCAGCTGCGCTTCGTGCAGATGAACCGCGAACTCGTCGAGCTCCAGCGCCGCCTCGGAGAGTCGCGCCGCGCCGCCACGCTCGGCGCCGTCACGCAGGGCATCGCGCACAACCTCAACAATCTCCTCGGCGTCGTCATCGGCTACGTCGACCTCATCAAGGCCTACCACGAGAAGCCCGAACTCGTGCGCAAGAACGCGCAGCACCTCGAGGACGCGGTGAACCGCATCGTCGTCATCATCAAACAGCTCACCAACCTCGTGGTGAAGAACAAGCCGGCCCTCACCCGCCTGAGCCTCCCGCTCCTGCTCGAGAGCAGCGTGCGCCGCTTCCAGAACGAATTCCGCATCGACCAGCCCGTGCAGATCGAGAATCCCGTCGGCGACATCACCATCGAGACGAACAACGAGGTCTTCGAGGACTCCGTCGCCAAGCTCCTCATCAACGCTTGGGAGAGCTACCACGACGCGCCCGACGACCAGCGCCCGATCAGGATCCGCACCGAGGTGCTGGACAAGGGCGAGGACGGCCGCCACCTGCTCGTGCACGTGGCGGATTCCGGCCGCGGCCTGACCGACGAGATGCGCGACCACGCCTTCGAGCCCTTCATCAGCTCCAAGCACACCGTCGGCGTCGGCATGGGCCTCACCGTCGCCCGCCACGCGATGCGCAACCTCGGCGGCGAAGTCACCCTCGGCGACAACCCCGGCGGCGGCGTCATCGCCACCCTGCGCCACCCGCTCGAGCGCAAGGCGAGGAGCTGAGCGCCCGGTTTCTCCATGAACCCGCCGCTCATCGCCGAACAGAATAACTTCGACCGAGGAAATTGCGCGGCTTGGGCTGCAGCCGCGGGATTGGCGGGGGCCGGGCAAGTCGGCGCAGGCCTGGCCGTCGGCGGACTTTGGTTGTTTTGGAATGCCCGCCGTCATGGTCGCAAGTTGTCGGCTGCTGCGCTCGCTCGCTTTGCCGGCATCGTGTTCCTGGCCTTCCTCGCGGGACATTTGCTGCACAACTGGTCGGATGTGAAGACCGGCTTCCTCGAAGGCTACTTCTCCGCCACACGCCGCTAGTGCACTCGTAGCGCGACTCCCTGCGAGCGCTCTACTTTGGTGGAGACGGATCAAGCTGCGGTTGGAGGGCCCGGCTACCGCCGGGCCTCACCACCCTCCTCCAAAAAGGATCTTCGGCCGCGCGAGCTTGGTTCCCCTGTCGCGAGGGGTGCCCGCAGGGCGGAGTGTGCTGCGCGCGGCGCGATCTCCAAGCTACGGGAACACCTCGACCCAGAAGGGCGCGAAGACCTCGTTGCCGCCGAGATTCACCTGCGCCCAGATGACGTAGCGGCCGGGCTGGGGGATGGTGACCTTGAAGGTCAGCTCGGGTTTCAGCGCGTCGGGCGCCTTCGTCAGGTCGACCTGCTCGGGGTGCAGGTGGGCGAAGCCGCTGCGTTCCTCGTCGAAGGCCACGAGGTGCGCGAAGGCGCCCATCACCGGCTGCATCGGCACGGGGCGCTTCCCGGCGCCGGGGCTCTCGATGCGGAAGCGCAGCTCGGCCGCCACGCCGGCCTTGAAATATGAGGGCGTGGCGAGCTCGAAGTTGAAACCCGCCGCCTGCCAGGTGCGGTTGGTGTTGCGCGAGACGCGGGCGACCTCGCCGGGCACGTTGAAGTCCACCGAGGCGTAAAGCCCGCGCGCCGTGGCGGCGGGCGTGAAGTCGGCGAAGACGCGGTAGGCGCCCGGCCGGTCGGGCGTCATCTCGAAGACCCACTCGCCGTCGCGCGCGCCGGGCTCGGGGTGCAGGTGCTGGTAGTCGTTGAGCGTCGGGTCGACCACGAGCAGGTGGAGCTTGCGCGTGTGCGCGACGAGGAGGTCGGCCGGGCCGACCGGCTTGCCGCTGGCCGTGCTCATCGCGAGGGTGAAGCGCACGCGCCGGCCGACGGCGGGCGCGATGTCGCCCTTGAGCGTGAGCTGGACGGGGGACTTGGCGCTGATGACCGGAATGAACTGCGGGCTGTTGGGATCGCAGAACTCGATCGCGCCCTTCTCGGCCACGCGGAAATCCATATGGTTGAGGTTCGAGCCGACCGGCAGCCAGCGCATGAGCAGGAAGAGCGCGAGCGCCACGGCCGTGATGAGGCCGACGGCGCGCCATTGCGGACGGGTGAGCGGGGCGGCGGGGGAGCTCATGTCAGCGTTGCATCTTCGGGAGGAATTCCTGGGTGTCCCACCGGCTGCCGTCGACGCGGTGGATGATGCGGCCGGCGGGGTCGACCAGCACCGTGGCGAGGTTGTGCTTGATGGTGGCGCCCTCGAACTCGCGGAGGATGCCCATCTGCGCGAGCAGGTGGCGCACGGCGGCGTCGGGGCCGGTGAGGAAGGACCAGTTGGAGAGATCGAGCCCGCGCAGCTCGGCGTATTCCTTGAGCACGCCGGGCGTGTCGTATTCCGGATCGAGCGAGACGGAGACGAACTCCACGTCGGCGACGCCGGCCTTCTTCGCGGCTTGTTGCAGCTCGGACATCTTCTGCGTCGCGGCCGGGCACATCGTGGCGATCGGGCAGCGCGTGAAAATGAAGTTCATCATCACCTTCTTTCCGCGGAAGCGCGCCGCGGTGACGGTGCGGCCCTCCTGGTCGAGCAGGGTGAAGTCCGGCGCGGCCTCGCCGACCTCGCGGTAGACGCCCCGGCCGCGCATCACGGTGTCCTGCGCCAGCGCCTTGGCCGAGGCCTCGAGCGCGCGGACGGTCACGGAGTCGTCGGGCCAGATTTTTTCAAGATGGTAATCGCCCTTGCGCTCGACCAGCTCGGCGCGGATGCGCTGGCCGGGTTGGGCGTTGGCGAGGTCGCCGGGCGAGACGAGGAACTCCATCGTCATGGCCGGCATGTAGCCCTTGATCTCGTCGTGGGTGACGAGGAGGACCTTGCGTTCGAGGTCGGCGCGGACGATCTCGCCGGTGAGCCGGAAGCGCGGCTCGAGACCACGCGCCTTGATGGCCTTGATGAACTCCTCAACCGGGGTTCCGTCGTCGTGCCAGACGATACTCGACTCATCTTTGACGGTGACGACCGTCTCGGACTTGCCGCAGCCCCCGAGCACGAGGGCCGACATTAGCGCGGCGACGGCGAACGGGACGTGGCGCGAATACCTCGGGGACATGCGAGACACCCATTTGCCAAAGCCGGGGATTGTCAAAAGGTTTGCGCCCCTTCCGGGCGAAGTATCACCTCCCCTTCCTTTTTCCGAACCGCACCTGATGAAACGCACCTCGACCTACCAACCCGGCCTGGCTTGGTTTGCCGCGCTCGGCAGCGCGTGGGTGTTCGTGCTCGTGACACTCGGCGCCTTCACGACCAGCATCGGCGCCGGCATGGCGTTCCCCGACTGGCCGCTGTCCAACGGCTCGGTGAACCCCGAGGGCTGGCTGACGGACGTCGCGATGTTCGCCGAGCACTCGCACCGCCTCAGCGGCGCGACGATGGGCCTGATCACACTCGCGCTCGCGGTCTGGCTCTGGCGCGCCGAGGCGCGCGCGTGGCTGCGCAAGCTCGGCTGGTGGGCGCTGGCCATCGTGATCGTGCAGGGCCTGATCGGCGGCAAGCGCGTGCTGTTCGATTCCCTCGTCGTGCCGGGTTTCGACATGACCTTCGGCCAGATGCTGCGCATCCCGCACGGCGTGCTCGCACAGGTGTTCGTCTGCCTGCTCTTCGCCATCGCCGCCGGGCTCTCGCGCACCTGGGTCGAGCGCAACGGCGGCCTGCGCGGCGCCTCGGCCGCCGCCACGCGCCGGCTCGGCTTCTGGGGCCTGTTCCTGTTGCTCACCCAGCTCTGGGTCGCCGCCGCCATGCGCCACAACCACGCCGGCATGGCCATCCCGTATTTTCCGTTCTCCACCGCCGGGCACGGCCTGCTGCCGCCCGCGTGGGATTACCGGGTGGTCCTCCAGTTCGCGCACCGCGTGCTCGCCGTCGTGCTCGCCGTGGCGCTGGCGGCGTTCGTCCGTGCGCTGTGGAGGGACGCCGCGGTCTCGGCCGCGCTGCGCGGGCTCGGCGTGGCATTGCTCGGCCTCGTGGCGCTGCAAATCGCCCTCGGCGCGCAGATCATCTGGAGCGGCCGCAACGCCTACGTCACGACCGGCCACGTGCTCGTCGGCGCGCTGACGCTGGCCACGGCGTTCCTGCTGGTGTTCATCACCCATCGGCCCGCGCTCGACAGCGCGCCCCGCGCATGAGCGACTCCACGAACGCCCCCGCCCCCGCGCCACGCGCCACGTGGCGGCATTATCTCGAGCTGACCAAGCCGCGCCTGAGCCTGATGTCGGTCGTCACGGCGCTGATCGGCTATCTGGCGGCGGTGCCGTATTCCTATGTCGACTGGGCGCGCACCGGCTGGCTCGTGCTCGGCACGGCGTGCTGCGCCGGCGGCGCGGCGGCGTTGAACATGTGGATGGAGGGCGACACCGACGCGCTCATGCAGCGCACCGCCGGCCGCCCCGTGCCGAGCGGCGCCGTGGCGCCCGGCTCGGCCTTCGTCACCGGCTGGCTGTTGAGCATCGCGGGGCTCGCGGTGCTGTTCAAACTGGTCAACGGCCTGGCGGCCTTCCTCGCGCTGGCCACCATCGTCTCCTACATCTCGATCTACACGCCGGCCAAGCGCCGCTCGCGCTGGAACACCGAGATCGGCGCCATCAGCGGCGCGCTGCCGCCCATGATCGGCTGGGCCGCCGCCGGCCGGTCCAACCCCGGCCTCGGCTGGACGCTCTTCGCCATCCTCTACACCTGGCAGATGCCGCATTTTTTCGCGCTGGCCTGGACCTACCGCAAGGACTACGCCGCCGCCGGGCTCAAGATGATCTCCGTTTCCGACCCGACCGGCCGCAAGGTTGCCACGCGCGCCTTCGTCTGGTCCGTGCTGCTGACGGCCGCGGGGGTCATGCCCACGCTGCTCGGCTACTGCTCGTGGTATTACTTCGCGTTCGCGGCCGCGCTCGGGCTTTGGATTCTCAAGTCGGCGTTCAACTTCCTGAATCCCGAGAAGCGCGAGTTCGAGGCGCGCCGGCTCTTCCGCCTCTCGCTCGCCTACCTGCCGCTCCTGCTCGGCCTGCTCGTGGTCGACCGCTACCTGTTCAAATTCTGACGCCCCGCCCGCCCCGATGAACATCGACTCCATCCCGACCTTCAACGCCGTGTGCAACGCCATCGCGACCGTGCTGCTGCTGGCGGGCTTCGTGTTCATCCAGCGCCGCGACGAGCGCCGGCACCGCCTCGCCATGCTGTCGGCCGGCGCCGCCTCGCTCCTGTTCCTCGCCGGCTATCTCACGCACAAGGCGCTCCTGGGCGGCGTGCACACGCCGTTCGCCGGACCGCCGCTGGCGCGCAACGTCTATCTCTTCATCCTCGTCTCCCACAGCATCCTCGCCGCCGCCATCGCCGTGCTCGTGCCGCGCACGTTCTACCTCGGCCTGCGCGGCGACCGCGAACGCCACCGCCGCTGGGCGCGCCTCACCTTCCCGATCTGGCTCTACGTCTCCGCCACGGGAGTGCTGATCTACCTGTTCCTCTACGCCTGGTGGCCGCGCGGCGCGTGAGCGAGGACGGGAAACAGCCTTGAGCCGCCCGGCGCCTCCGCGGACAATCACCGCGTGAAACCGCAGCCGCGCCCCCTCCCCTCCCCGCGGTCGATTTGGCCGCTGTGGGTCATCTTGATCGCCTCGGCCGTCGCGTCGTTCGCCGCGCCGCCGCGCGAAGAGGCGTCGGCCATCCTCCAGCAGGCCACCGCCGACGAAAACGACCCGGCCAAACTCGCCGAGGCGATGCAGCAGCTCGACGCCCTCGCCGCGCGCGCCGACGAGGACGCCGGCGTGCACTTCGCCCGCGGCTGGCTGCTTTCGCGCCTCAAGCGCAGCTCCGAAGCCATCGCCGCCTACCGCACCGCCCTCGCCCGCGATCCGAATTTCCCCGAGGCCCGCTACAACCTCGGCGTCCAGCTCGTCGACGCCGGCGACCGCGAGTCCGCCCTGCGCGAGTTCGAGGAGGCCATCCGCCTCGATCCGACGCACACCGACGCCCTCTACAATGCCGGCCAGGCCAACTACGACCTCGAGCGCTACGGCGCCGCGCTGGCCAAATGGCGCGCCCTGCAGAAGCTCACGCCGGACAATTTCCAAGTCGCCCGCAAAATCCTCCAATCGCTCAACGCCCTCGGCCTCGCCGAGGAGGCCGCCCTCGCGCGCGACGAGGCCATCCGCCTCTGGCGCGAGAACCGCGACCCCGCCGCCGCCCAGCTCACGCAATTCTGCTTCGACCAGATCCCGCTGCCGCCGAACCGCGTGTTCGCCTACGAGCTGTTCGAGCCCGCCGCCGACGGCACGCTCTGGAAATTGCTCGTCTCCGACGCGAACGGGAGGACGCGCCACGTCATCCGCTTCGCCGCGACTGACGCCGGCGGCTTCGCGCTCACACCGCCCGAGGGCGCCGGCCTCGAGCCGCGCGCATTTGCCGAGCGCCCGGCCTGGCGCGAAGTGAGACCGATCGTGCGCGACTGGGCGAAGCAGTTGCTCGCCGCGCCGCCGCCGGCCAAGTGACAGAAAAAAGCCGGGCGCAGGGCCCGGCTCGTGTTATCGGTTCTGGGATTTGGCGGAACAGCCGGGCTCACTTCACGACCAGCACGCCGTGCATGCCGGCGGCGTAATGCGCGGGGAACGTGCAGAGGAACACGTATTCGCCCGGCTCGGTCGGGGCCTTGAACGTGATCTCGTCGGTCTGCTTCGGCCCGAGCATCTTCGTGTGGGCGATGATGGCGTCCTTGTATGCAGCCGGGATGTAGTCGGTCGCGACGGCGGCCACGGCGGCATCGGCGACGGCCTTGCCATCGGCACCCTTTTTGAGGAGCACCCAGTTGTGGCCCATGGCGGCCTTGGGCATGCTGCCGATGTTGGTGAAGACGACCTTCACGTCCTGGCCGGCCTTCACCTCGGCGCGGGTGAGGTTGAACTTCATGCTGTCGTTCGCGGTGAACTCGAGCGTGGCGACCGCCGAAGCGCCGGCGGAGGCGCCGGCGGCTGATTTTTCCTTTTTGCCGCAACCGGCGAGAAGCAGGGCGCAGGCGAACAGAGAGGGGATGAGGGTGTGGATTTTCATGGAGGAGGGCGCGGACTGTCGCACAAGTCGCTCCGCTGCGCAATGACCCAGCTCAAGCTTTCGCCGGGGCTAATGTGCCGGAGGCCGGCGTTAATACCCGTTTGACCTGTCATTTGTGGAATCGCGCAACGCATTTTTTGTCTTTTTTTTGCGGTTGAAATGGCCGGCAAGATGCGAACGCTGGCGCCTCCTTTCGCGGCGCCGGCCATGTGGCGCTGTCGTCCTCACACGCACCACATGACCCGCACACGTTCCGACCTGTCCCAGATTTTCCGCGCCAGCCTGCTGTGGCTGGGCGGCGCATCCCTCCTGCTCCTCACCGGCTGCGAAAAGGCCCGGAAGGTTTTTCACCTCAGCGGCCCGCAATCCACCATCGTCACCGAAGGCCCGGTGGCGAAGGCGCAATACGATGTCTTCATGGTCACCGTCTACGTGACGACGTTCATCTTCGTCGTCGTCGGCGCGGTGCTTGCCTACGCGCAGATCAAGTTCCGCGCCAAGAGCGACGCCGACGAGCACGCCGAGCCGCCCGAGCAGAGCCACGGCAATCCCCTCATCGAATTCGGTCTGGTCATCGCCTCCGCCGCCCTGCTCGTGGTGATTGCCATCCCGACGCTGAAGAACATCTGGTATACGCACGACGTTCCCGAAGCGGACAAGGCGAGCGCCATGGAGGTGAACGCCACGGGCTACCAATGGTGGTTCAAGTTCGAGTATCCCGGCGAAATGACCCCGCAGGCCACGGGCGGTGAGGCCCCGCTCGTCACCGCCAACGAACTGGTCGTCCCCGCCGGCGTCCCCGTGCGCGTGCACCTGCGGACCATCGACGTCATCCATTCCTTCTGGGTCCCGAAGCTCGCCGGCAAGGTCGACATGATCCCCAACCGCGCGAACTTCCTCTGGTTCAAGGCCGAGAAGCCCGGCTATTACTACGGCCAGTGCGCCGAGTATTGCGGCGAGTCGCACGCGGTCATGCGCTTCCGCGTCGTCGCCCTTTCCGCCGCCGACTACGTCAGGTGGCTCGACAACCAGAAGCTGTCCGCCCGCACCGCCACCACTGCGGCCCTCCGCCGCGAGGAGGAGCAGGTCCGCGCCCAGTTCGCCAGCCTGCCGGCGACCGGCCCGGGCGCCACCCTCGCCGCCTCGGGCAGCTTCGATACCGATCCGTTCTCCGCGTGGAAGAACCAGCAGCAGCCCGGCGCCGGCGAGAATGCCGCGTTGATCGCCCGGGGCCGCCAGCTCTTCGCCGAGAAAACATGCCTGAGCTGCCACACGATCCGCGGCCACGATGGCCTGGTGAACGGCCAGAAAGCGGCCTACCAGGGCATCACCGGCCCCGACCTCACCCACGTCGGTTCGCGCACCACCATCGCCGCCGGCGTGCTCGAAAACTCTCCGGAGCGCATGCGCCAGTGGATCAAGGATCCGGAATACTTCAAACCGGGCAACAAGATGTATCACGGCGGCTACGTCGATGCCGCGACCGGCAAGCCCCTCTTCACCTTGAACGACGCGGAGATCGACGCCCTCGTCGCCTACCTGCAGAGCCTCAAGTAAGGCGCTGCCCACCCCTTCCACGTCACACACCTCCCGACTCCCATGGCCCAAGCACCGGCTAAGTCCGACCCCCACGGCGGCGCCGAACACGCCGCCCCGAAGCCCATCGAACTGCTCCCCCGCCCAAGGGCGAAGACGGGGCTCGTCGGCTGGCTCACCACCGTCGACCACAAGAAGATCGGCCTGATGTATGCCGCCGGCGCGATCCTGTTCTTCCTCGTCGGCGGCCTCGAGGCGCTGCTCATCCGCACGCAGCTCATCGTGCCGAACAACCGCTTCATCAGCGCCCAGCTCTACAACGAGCTCTTCACGATGCACGGCACCACGATGGTGTTCCTCGCCATCATGCCGCTGAACGCCGCGTTCTTCAACCTGCTCATCCCGCTCCAGATCGGCGCACGCGACGTGGCCTTCCCGCGCCTCAACACCTTCTCCCTCTGGACGTGGGTCGTCGGCGCCATCCTGCTCAACGTCGGCATCCTCTCCTACATCTTCCCCAACATCAAGGCGGGCCTGCCCGACATGGGCTGGTTCGGCTACGCGCCGCTCACCTCCAAGCTCTTCACGCCCGACGCCTCGACCGACCTCTGGGTCGTCGGCCTGCAGGTGCTCGGCCTCTCCTCCATCGTGGCGTCGCTGAACTTCATCGTGACGATCATCAACCTGCGCGCCCCGGGCCTGACAATGATGCGCCTGCCGGTGTTCACCTGGATGGCGCTCATCACGAGCTTCCTCCTCGTGCTGGCGCTGCCGCCCATCGCCATCGCGCTGGTCGAGGTCATGTTCGACCGCAACTTCGGCACCAGCTTCTTCGAGGTGGCCAACGGCGGCCAGCCGATCCTCTGGCAGCACCTGTTCTGGGTCTTCGGCCACCCCGAGGTCTACATCCTCATCCTCCCGCCCATGGGCTACGTCTCGGAGATCCTCCCGACCTTCTCCCGCAAGCCGCTCTTCGGCTACCCGATCGTCGTCTTCTCCGGTGCCGCCATCGGCTTCATCGGCTTCGGCGTGTGGTCGCACCACATGTTCACCACCGGCATGGGCACGGTGGCGACCGCGGCCTTCGCCGTCGCCACCATGGCGATCGCGGTGCCGACCGGCGTGAAGATCTTCAACTGGATCGGCACCCTCTGGGGCGGCCACATCGTCACCCGCACGCCCATGATGTTCGCCCTCGGCTTCATCTGGATGTTCATGCTCGGCGGCTTCTCGGGCATCATGCACTCCGCCGCGCCGGCCGACGCCCAGCAGAACGACAGCTATTTCGTCGTGGCACACTTCCACTACGTGCTCATCGGCGGCGCCACCTTCGCGCTGCTCGCGGCGATCCACTTCTGGTTCCCGAAGTTCTTCGGCCGCCTCGTCCCGGAGTTCTGGGGCAAGCTCTCCTTCTGGATCATCTTCACCGGCTTCAACACCACGTTCTTCCCCATGCACTTCCTCGGCCTGAACGGCATGCCGCGCCGCACCTGGACCTACGACGCCAACATGGGTTGGAACGAGGGCAACCTCGTCGCCACCCTCGGCGCCTACGTGCTCGGCCTCGGCATCTTCACCTACTTCGCCGTCCTCATCTACACCTACTTCAAGGGCCAGAAGTGCGGCAACGACCCCTGGGACGCCCGCACGCTCGAATGGTCCATCCCCTCGCCCCCGCCGGAATACAACTTCAAGGCCATCCCCACCGTCCACGCCCGCGATGCCTGGTGGTATGAGAAGCACCACAAGGAGGAGATCGCCAAGGAGCAGGCCGAACACATGAAGGCCGAGGCCGAGCACGGCGGCATCCACATGCCCGACCAATCCTGGTATCCGCTCATCTCCGCCATCGGCCTGCTGGTGGCGATGCTGGCCTTCGCCTTCCACCACATCCCCCTCGCCCTCGGCGGCGGCGCCATCCTCTTCCTCGGCTGCTACCTCTGGTCTCTCGAAGGCCCGGGCGGCTACCACATCCACATCGACGACAAGGGCAACGAAACCCTCTCGCGCCACTGATCCGCCAGCCCTCGACTCCCAGCTCTCAACTCTCGCCTTTCCCCATGAGCAGTCACGCCGCCGCCGGCGCCATCGACCACCATCACGATCCGTCCACCTCGACGGGCATCCCGAACAAGAAGCTCCTCTGGTGGGCCTTCCTTGCCTCGGACTGCATGTTCTTCGGGGCGCTCATCTCGACGCACCTCGTCTACCGCATCAACCCGCCCCCGGGCAACCACGTGCCCACGCAGGTCTTCGACATCGAGCTGACGTCCTTCTCGACGTTCATCCTCCTCATGTCGTCGCTCATGATGGCGCTCGCCGTGAACGCCATCCAGCGCGGCCAGGTGCGGTCGATGCGGAACTCCCTCCTCACGACCATCCTCTTCGGCTGCATCTTCCTCGGGTGCCAGGTCTTCGAGTTCGCGCACTTCGTCCACGAGAAGAAGATGACGCTCTCGAACAGCCTCTTCGGCTCCACGTTCTACACGCTCACCGGCACGCACGGCACGCACGTCGCCATCGGCGTGCTCCTGCTGGGCCTGATGTATGTCCGCTCGTTCAAGTCGTCCTCCCCCCACAGCGGCGGCGCGGGCGAACTGCTGAAGACCGTTGTCCACGTCCTCGCCATCTGCGCAGCCATGGCCCTCACGTTCATCGTGCTCGTGCCGGGCGCGATCGGCGTCGCCAAGGGCGAGCAGGGCCTCGGCGAATTTCTCGGCCACAACCTCCTGCCCCTGCTCGGGCTGATCGGCGCCGGCGGCCTCATGCTGTGGCTCGCCCGCGGCCACGACGGCATCGACTTCGGCGAACGCAACGCCATCGACGTCGAGGCGGTCGGCCTCTACTGGCACTTCGTCGACATCGTGTGGATCGTGATCTTCACGGCCGTCTACCTGCTCGAATACCTCTAAGCCCAAGCCCCGCCCATGTCCGCTTCCGCCACCGCCGCCCACGGCCACCACGAGCCGAGCAAGTTCCACATCTACGTCCAGATCGCGATGCTCCTCGGTGTCATCACCGGCATCGAGATCGTCCTGATCTACCTGCCCTTCCCCAAATGGCTGGTCGTCACCGGCCTCGTCGTGCTCTCCGCCGTGAAGTTCCTCTACGTCATCTTCTACTTCATGCACCTGAAGTGGGACAAAGTGTTTTGCACGATCCTGTTCTTCATCGGCCTCGTGCTCGCCGGCGGCACGATGTGGGCGCTGCTGCAGCTCTTCGGCGCCGAAGCCGGCAAGCCCCTCACCGCGATGGGCCTGCTGCTCTTCTGAGCGCCGTCCGCCATCCCCCTCGAGGCCGCGCGAATGCGCGGCCTTATTCTTTTTCAGGTGGGGCGAGTCGTCCCGACGGGCCGCCCTGCCTTGGTCACTTGCATCGGCGCTCGCCTCGTGTCCGTGAATCCTTTTCGCTCGTTTTCCTGACACGCGGACACGCCCCATGATCGACTGGACCCACTGGCACAACGAATCGTTCCTCATCGGCGGCCTCATTGCGCTCGGCTGGCTCTACGCCATCCTCACCGGTCCGCTCCGCGCCCGTTTCGCGCCCGGCGTGTCCTACCCGCGCGCGCGCGCCGCGAAGTTCTACGGCGCACTGTTCATCTTCTACCTCGCCGTCGGCTCGCCGCTCGACCAGGCGGGCGAACGCTTCCTGCTCAGCGCGCACATGCTGCAGCACCAGCTCATCATCTACCCGGCCGCCATCCTCTTCCTGCTCGGCCTGCCCGACTGGCTCGTGCGCCCGGTTACCGCGGCGCCGCAGCTCCGCACCACCCTGCGCCTCCTCACCCACCCGATCATCTGCGGCCTCATCTACTGCGTGGTCGTGTCGTGCTGGCACTTCCCCTTCCTCTACGACTGGGCGCTGCAGGATCGCACCGTGCACATCGTCGAGCACTTCAGCTTCTTCGGCGCCGCCCTCTTCCTCTGGTGGCCCGTCTGCAGCCCGTCGCGCGAGTTCCCCCCGACCGCCTATGCGTGGCAGATGCTCTACTACCTCGGCATCACCATCGGCATGACGCCGGTCTTCGCCTACATCACGTTCTCGACCGACATCCTCTACCCCACCTACGAGTTCGCCCCGCGCATCATCGCCGGTTTCAGCCCGAGGGACGACCAGCTCCTGGCCGGCTCGATGATGAAGCTCGGCGGCATGGCCGTGATGCTGGCGGCCTTCGCCATCAGCTTCCACCGCTGGCATCGTCTGTCGGAATCGCGCCGCACCGCGGCCTGAGCGGCCCTCAAGCCGCCTGATTCGTGCCCCAGCGGCGGTGCAGCCATCTCTCCCACGGGGAGAAGAGCACCTTGTCGGCCGCGAGCCCGAGCAGGACGATGACAAGCATGATGCCGATGACCTGCTCCATCGCATGCAACACGCGCCCGTAGTGCAGCAGGTGCCCGAGCCCGAAGCCGGTCAGGATCGTCACGTAAATCTCCGCCGCCATCAGCGAGCGCCCCGCGAACTTGATCCGTCGCCGCGCTGGAGCGAAGCGACAACGTGGTTCCCCTTCGGCCACGCCTTCGCGGGACGCTCAAGCGCGGCTACACCTTGCTGAAACCGCTTCAAAACGCGCCACCCCAACTTCGCCGCCTCGCTGGGAATCCCGCCCGCCCTGCCCGCGCCGCTTCATGACGGCCTCCAGGTCAGATGGTGAAATCCTCCGCGAACCGGCGCCCCCGGCGCAGCGTCAGTGCCACGAGCACGCCGGGCGCCAGCGCCAGCTCCGCCAGGCGCACGCGCGAGATCTCGACATCAAGCAACTCCCCCGGCCGCGCCGTGCGTTCGCAGGTGAGGCGCGCCACCGGCCCCGCCGCATGGATCGAACGCACCACGGCGGACTCGCCGTCTTCGCCACCGACGAAACGCGCCACATCCACGTCGTGCGGTCGCACATAAGCGACCCGGTCGCCATTGGTGCCGAAGGCATCGGCCACCTCGAAACCGGCCGCGGGCAGCGTTACGCGATTCACGTTGCCGAGAAACTCGTAAACGAACGGCGTCGCGGGGTGGTCGTAAACTTGCTGGGGCGTCCCGACCTGCTCGACCTTCGCGCGGTTCATGATCACGACCTCGTCGGCGATCTCGAGCGCCTCCTCCTGGTCGTGCGTCACGAAGACCGTGGTGAGGTGCACCTCCTCGTGCAGGCGCCGGAGCCAGCGGCGCAGTTCCTTGCGCACCTTCGCGTCGAGCGCGCCGAACGGCTCGTCGAGCAACAGCACCTTCGGCTCCACCGCGAGCGCACGGGCCAGCGCGACGCGCTGGCGTTGGCCGCCGGAGAGCTGACTCGGCAGGCGGTCGTGATACCCCTCGAGTTGCACCAGCTTCAGGAGCGAAAGCACGCGATCGCGGATCTCGGCGCGACCCGGCCGGCTGGCCCGGCGCACCTTCAGACCGAAGGCGATGTTCTCGAACACCGTCATGTGCCGGAACAGCGCGTAATGCTGGAACACGAAACCCACGCCGCGCTGACCGGCCGGCACGTGGGTGACGTCCTGGTCGCCGAACAGGACCGCCCCGGAGCCGGGATCGGCGAATTCGAGGCCTGCGATGATGCGCAGCAACGTCGTCTTGCCCGAGCCCGACGGGCCGAGCAGGGCCGTGAGCTTGCCGCCCGGCACTTCGAGGCTGACGCGGTCGAGGGCGAGGTAGTCGCCGAATGATTTTCTGATGTTGCGGGCGGAGACGCTCATGGTTCAGGCGCGGTGGGCGCGCCACTCGATGAAGCTTTTGAGGACGAGCGTCACGAGGGCGAGGATGGCGAGCAGCGACGCGACCGCGAAGGCCGCGACGAAGTTGTATTCGTTGTAGAGGATTTCGACGTGGAGCGGGATCGTGTTGGTCTCGCCGCGGATGTGGCCGGAGACGACGGAGACGGCGCCGAATTCGCCCATCGCGCGGGCGTTGCAGAGGATCACACCGTAGAAGAGGCCCCACCTGATGTTCGGCAGCGTCACGTGCCAGAACGTCTGCCAGCCGTTCGCGCCCAGCGTGAGCGCCGCGAGTTCCTCGTCGTTGCCCTGCGCCTGCATGAGGGGGATCAATTCGCGCGCCACGAACGGAAACGTGACGAACGTCGTCGCGAGCACGATGCCCGGCACGGCGAAGATGACCTTGTAATCGTGCTCGAGCAGCCAAGGGCCGAACCAGCCCTGCGCGCCGAACAGCAGCACGTAGATCAGGCCCGAGATCACCGGCGACACCGCGAACGGCAGATCGATGAGGGTGATGAGCAGGCTCTTGCCGCGGAACTCGAACTTCGCGATCGCCCACGCCGCCGCCACGCCGAACACGAGATTGCACGGCACGGCGATCGCCGCCGTCAGCAACGTGAGCTTGATGGCGGAGAGCGCATCGGCGTCGGTGAACGATGCGAGATACGCGCCCACGCCGCGACGCAACGCCTCGGCGAACACCGCCGCGAGCGGCACGACGATAAACAACGCGAGAAACGCAAACGCCACCGCGAGCAGCGTCCACCGCACCCAGGCGGGTTCGGTGGTGCCGCGCGCTGCGGATTGCGCGGCGGTGGGAGCGTTGTGGAGACTGGAGACGGAGCCGGCCATGTCAGGTGGCGCGAGTCTTGCGGCTGCTCCATTTCTGGAGCGTGTTGATGACGAGCAACAGGGCGAACGACGCGACCAGCATGACCACCGCCAGCGCCGTCGCGCCGCGGTAGTCGTATTGTTCGAGCTTGGTGATGATGAGCAGCGGCGTGATCTCGGTGCGCATCGGCATGTTGCCGGAGATGAAGACGACCGAGCCGTATTCCCCCAGCGCGCGGGCGAACGCCAACGCGAAACCCGTGAGCAGCGCCGGCAGCAATTGCGGGAAAATCACCCGCACCAGCGTCTGCGCCCGCGTGGCCCCGAGCGTCGCGGCGGCCTCCTCGATCTCCGGCTCGAGATTCTCGATCACGGGTTGCAGCGTGCGCACCACGAACGGCAGGCCGATGAAGGTGAGCGCGATCAGCACGCCGAACTCCGAATACGCCAGCTTGATCCCGTGCGGCGCGAAGAGCGCGCCGATCCAGCCGGTGGGCGCGTAGATCGCGGCGAGCGCGATGCCCGCCACGGCGGTCGGCAGGGCGAACGGCAAATCCACGAGCGCATCGACGAGCCGTTTTCCGGGAAACGAGTAGCGCACCAGCACCCAGGCCACGATGAGTCCGAAGAACGCATTCAATCCGCCCGCGAGCAACGAGCCGCCGAAACTCAGCTTGTAGGAAGCGACCACGCGCGGCGATGTGACCGTCTCCCAGAATTCCGCCCACGTCATGCCGGCGGTTCTCAGGAACGCGGCCGAGAGCGGCAGCAGGACGATCAAACCGAGGTAGAGCAGCGTGAAGCCGAGCGAGAGCCCGAAGCCCGGCAGCACCCGCCGGGGAAACCACGCGCGCGCGACTGACGGACTTCCGCTCATGCCATTTCGCCTTTCCGATGAAGCACGGCTCGGCGCGGCCTCGACACACCCCGGCGCTCCGCGCCACCCCTCTCAGAGAGGGGATCTTCGGCAGGGCGGGCGTGCGATCCCCTCAGCAGAGGGGCGCCCGCAGGGCGAAGTGTGTTGCCCGGGAAAAACACTGCGCGGCCGAGCGCGACGAACTCGGAGCAGCGCAGCCTTCCTTGTAGCGATCGAGACTGTGCGAACGCGGCGTTCACGGGCGGTAGATTTGGTCGAAGGACGCGCCGTCGGCAAAATGGTCCTTGTGCGCCTTGGCCCAGCCGCCGAAGGCCGCGTCGATTGTGAAGAGCGGCACTTCGACGAACTGCGCGGCATACTTGGCCTTCGCCGCCTCGCCCGTGGGGCGATAGAAGTGTTTCCCCGCGAGGTCCTGGCCCTCGTCGCTGTAAAGATAGTCGAGGTAGGCCTGCGCGACCGCCTCGGTGCCGCGGCGCTTCACCACGCGATCCACCACCGTGACCGGCGGCTCGGCCAGCACGCTGAGCGACGGCACGACGATCTCGAACTTGTCGGTCCCGAATTCCTTCTTGGCGAGGAAGGCTTCGTTTTCCCACGAGATGAACACGTCGCCGATGCCGCGTTGCACGAATGTCGTCGTGGAGCCGCGCGCGCCCGAGTCGAGCACCGGCACATTGCGGTAGAGTTTCGCCACGAACTCGCGCGCCGCCTCCTCGCTGCCGAACTTCCGGCGGGCGAATTCCCACGCCGCGAGGTAATTCCAGCGCGCGCCCCCGGAGGTCTTGGGATTGGGGGTGATGACGGCGACGCCGGGCTTCGCGAGGTCGTCCCAATCCTTGATGCCCTTCGGATTGCCCGCGCGGACGAGGAAGACGATCGTGCTCGTGTAGGGCGAGGAGTTGTGCGGCAGGCGTTTCTGCCAGTCGCGCGGGATGAGCTTCGCGACGTCGTGCAGCGCATCGATGTCGCCGGCGAGCGCGAGCGTGACGACGTCGGCGCGCAGGCCGTCGATGACGGAGCGGGCCTGCTTGCCCGAGCCGCCGTGCGACTGCTTGATCGTCACGGCTTCGCCGGTCTTCGCCTTCCAATGAGCGGCGAAGGCACGGTTGAACTCGACGTAGAACTCGCGGGTCGGGTCGTAGGACACGTTGAGGAGCTCGACTTCCTTGGCCGGCGCGAGGTGCGCGGCCAGGGCGAGCGGGAGAACGGAGGCGAGGCGGAGAAAAGGGGATTTCATTGATGCGAGGCGGAAAGGAATTGATCCGGATGGCTCAGTAGCGGAGTTGGACGCGGGTGAAGACGGCTTGCTCGTCTTCCCGGGTGAGAGCGCCGGCGTCGCCGCCGACGAAATCGGTGTGCTCGAGGTTGAGCGTGAACTTCACGTTGCGGTTCAAATACCAGTTGAGTCCGAGCGTGGTGCCGCGGGCCTCGCGGGCGGAGGTGGCGGGATTGGCGAACCAGGTGGCGCTCGTGCCGGCGAACGCAGCATCCTCGACCGCCAGCACGCCGTAGCGCGCGGCCACCTCGAAGGCGCCCCAGGTGCCGTCTTTCCAACTGAAATTCGTCTGCGGCGTGACGCCCCGGATGCCGGTGTCCTCGCCCGTGAGGACATAGTGCGCGGCGGCAAACCACGCGGTCGTTTCGACTTCGCGAGTTTGCCCCGCGCGGCTGAGTTCCTGTTGCGAGCTGGTCCACGACCCGATCAGCCCCAGCGGCCCGTGGTAGTAGTAAGCCTGCGGCGAAACGCGCGTGTGCCGCCCGGCGCTGGCCACGCCGCCCGCCCAACTGAAGAAAGTCTGCTGCGCATTCGTGCGGTAAACGGCAGGCGCGCCGGTGTCCTTGTCGCCGACACTCACGGCCACGCCGACTCCGAGGCCGGCGAGCGCGGAGAAAGAGTCCTTGAACGGGTGGGCGAAGACGCGCACCGCGACTTCTTTCTCGTCGTCGCTGTCCGTGACCGACGAGCCGCCGTCCGCGACGCCATTTTGCCACGCGGCCTGATAGGTCAGCTTGCCGCCGAGGACGTCGCCGAAGACTTGCACGCCGAGGTCGCGATTCGGCCCGAGAGAGGTCGGGTAGGCGCGCTCGATGAAGAGCAGGTCGGTCTGCGAAACGAGGCGCTCGAGGTCGAACGGCGTCTTGGTCTTGCCGACGAGGAAGTTGAGCGCCGGGCTGTGCGCGTAGGTCGCGTAGGCGTCGAGCAACTGGAACGTCGCGGGCGCGAGATCGGGCATCAGGCGGAAACCGAACTTCTCGCCCAGCGTGCCCTCGAAGCTCGGGCGCAGGCGGCGAATGAGAAACGTGTCGTTGCCCTCGACGTTGTCGGAGATGAAGAAGCGCGCGTCGGCATGCAGGTTGGCCCGGATGCGGAGCTGGAATCCCCTGTCCGCGCTCGTGAGTGAGAAACCGCCCGCGCCCGCGGCGATGACCGGCGCGGTCTTCGCCGCGGTGTCGGCGGCCTCCTGGCGGATCTCCTGCTGGCGTTCGAGCACGAGGAGTTTTTGTTCGAGCGCGCGAAGTTGTTCGCGCAGCAATTTGATTTCGTCGGCGTCAGCGGCGCGCGCGGGGGCGGCCGAGAAGGCGAGCGGCAGCGCCAGCAAGGCCGGCGCGAGTGAGCGGAGTGAGGAGTTCCTCATGAGGAGCGTTGCGTTGGGTCGGCATGGGAACTTCCCGTGGTCGGGTCAGTGTCTGGTGGGTTCGGGCTTGGTGTGGGAGGCCGCCGCGGTTGACGCGGTAGGCGGAAAAATCAGTGGGATTGCGGCGCCGGGTCGTTCGGCAGTCGCGTCTTTTCCGTGCGTTCGATCTGCGTGACGCGCCCGTCGTGCACGACCAGCTGGACGACGCCGTAGCGGAGCGACTCGACCTTATCCTGAACAATGCGGAGCCAGTCGGGCGTGCGATTGGCGGGCGGGGTGGCGGGATGGGCACTCATATCGCGTAGTCTCCTAGAAGTTCATGCACCACGCCCTCGGCGGGACTGAGGCGCGGTTTGGCGGGGCGAGCGGGCGCGGCCGGCGCGGGGCGGCGCACCACCACCGGCTCGCTGAACGGCAGCGGCTGGCCGGCGCGGGCCATTTTGCGCGTGGTGACATCGACGACGTCGGCCAGCGAATAGCGGTCGAGGATGTTCGCGATGGCGTTGCGGACATCGAGCATGAGCATGCGCAGGCCGCAGTGTGCCTCGTTCGGGCAATTGCAGGGCACATAGGCCGTCTGACTGACGCAGCCGATCGGAGCCAGGGGGCCGTCGATCAGGCGAACGATCTGCCCGATGCGGATATCGCCGGCAGGCTTCGCAAGGCGATAGCCGCCGTGCTTGCCGCGCTCGGCTTCGACGTAGCCGGCCTCGCGGAGCTGCTGCATCACCTGTTCGAGGAACTTGATCGGGAGGTCTTCGGCTTTGGCCAGCTCAGACACGCGCAGCAAGGAGCGCCCGACCTTGGCGGCGATGCCGAGGTTGATGAGCGACCGGAGGGCGTATTCGCCGCGCTTGGAGAGCTTCATGAGCGATCCATACTACATTGACGAAGTATGAATTAAATCAATCACAATACCAGCGTTTTGAAGTCATATCGCGGCCTGTGCTCGCTTACAGGCTCAGGCGCAGCCCGTCATAGGCGAGCCGCACGCCGGCGGGCAGTTTCGGTGTCCACGTTTCGTAGTCGATCGCGTGGGTGAGGTGGGTCAGGTAGGTGACCGGCGCGCCGATCTCGGCCGCGGCGGCGCAGGCTTCCGCGATGTTCATGTGGGTCGGGTGCGGCTCGGGGCGCAGGCCGTCGAGCACCACGACATCGGCCCTCTGCGCCAGCGCCACGGCTTCGCGGGTGACGCGCTTGCAGTCGTTGTAATAGACGAACCTCCTGCCCGACGATTTTTCCTCGAAAACGAGGCCGAGGGTGTTGACTCCGCCGTGAGGCAGGAGCGTCGAGCGGATGATCCCCTGCGGCAGCTCCAGCGCGGCGGGCATGCATTCGAGTTTGAAAGCCGCATAGCCGCGCGAGACCGGCCGCTCGGCGATGGCGTAGGGGAAAATCGCCAGCGTGCGCGCCATGCCCTCGTCCGTCGTGTAGACGGTCAGCGCGTTGCCGCCGATCAGGTCGCAGAAACGCCGCAGGTCGTCCATGCCCGCGATGTGGTCCGCATGGCCGTGCGTGAGGATGAAGAGGTCGAGCTTCTCCACCTTCTCGCGCAGGCACTGGAAGCGGAACTCCGGCGTCGCGTCCACCTGCACATGCAGCCCGTCCATCACCACGTGGATGCTGGCGCGCGTCCGTTGGTTGCGCGGATCGGGCGAGGTGCACACGGCGCAGGGGCAGGCGATCATCGGGACACCCTGCGAAGTGCCGGTGCCGAGAAAGACGATTTCCATGGACGGGCCATCGAACACGGCGCGCGCGCCCGCGTCACCTAAAAATAGGCGCTAAAACTCTTCCCAGTTGAAAGGCCAAGCCTGTCAGACTCGCGCGCCATTCCGACGCCGCCATGCAACTCCGCCTCGCCACCTACAACCTGAACAACCTGTTCGAGCGCCCGAGACTCCTCGAGCTGCCGAGGCAACAGGGATTCTCGGCCGAGGCGAAATCCGTGCTCGAGGACATCGCGAAACTGGCCGCCTTGCTCGAGAGTGGCTCCTACGCCGGCGCGGCCGGCACGCAAATTGTCGCGCTGCTCAAGCAATACGGCTTCGCCAAGACCAACGGTGGCAATCCGTGGTTCGAACTCCAGCAGGCGCGCGGCAAGCTCTACTCCGTCGGCAAGAACGGCCTCGTCCTCAAGGCCGCCGGCCGCGGCGCCTGGCTCGGCTGGATCGAGGTGAAGCGCGAGAACGTGGACGACGCCGCCGTGCAGAACACCGCGCGCGTCGTCGCCGCCGTGAACGCCGACGTGCTCTGCACCGTCGAGACCGAGAGCCGGCCGGCGATGGACCGCTTCAACACGCAGGCGCTGCGTCCGGCCAAGGCGGCCTACCCGCATTTTCTCCTCGTCGACGGCAACGACCCGCGCGGCATCGACGTCGGCCTCTACAGCCGCTTCCCCATCCGCTCCGTGCGCAGCCACGTCGACGACACCTCCACGGGCAAGGACAAGAAGCCGCACCGCGTCTTCAGCCGCGACTGTCCGGAGTTCGAGGTCGCCCTGCCCGGGGGACGCACGCTCTGGATGCTCGCCAACCACTTCAAGAGCCAGGGCTACGGCGCCCCCGCCGGCAACGACGCCAAGCGCCTCCAGCAGACCACGCGCGTGCGCGAAATCCTCGGGCGCTTCGACCTGAAGAAGGACCTCGTGGCCGTCGCCGGCGACTTCAACGCCGAGCCGGAGAGCACCTCGCTCGCACCCCTGCTCACCGTGCCGCACCTGCGCGACGTGTTCGCCTCGTCCGCCTTTGGCAGCCAGCCGCGCTGGACCTACCACGGCGGCAAGCAGCAGCTCGACTACCTGCTGCTCTCCGCCCCGCTCTTCGCCGCCGTGAAGGCCGCCGGCATCGAACGCCGCGGCCTGTGGATGAAGGGCGTGACGCCCTTCCCCGCAGTCACCGGCGCCGCCAACGCCGCCTCCGACCACGCCGCCGTCTGGGCGGACGTGGAAATCTGATTTTCCCACCATGAAACCACGCCCCCGCTCCCTCCTGCTCGCCACCGCCTGCCTCTGGCTCGGCGGCTGCTACAATCTGCCCTCCAAACCCAAACCACCGGCCGTCGACCCGGCCGCGTATGCGGCGAGTTACGACAACGACACCTTTGAGGCTGACCGGAAGACCTATCTGAAATTGCTCTACGACGGCAAAGTCAACGAGGCCACGGTCCGCCGCGACGTGATGATCAACCGCATCCGCGTCGATATCGATGCGTGGTATAGCCAGTATGAGGCCGATCTCAGCGACCACCGGGCGAAATTCAACACGTGGTCCGATGTCGGCGAGCTCCTGCTCTCCGGCGCGGCCACCCTCACCAACGGCGAACGGGCGAAGACCGTTCTCGCGGCCATCCTTACCGCCGGCAAGGGCGCAAGGCAGTCCTACGACAAGAACCGGTTCCGGGAAAAGGCCACCGAGATGCTGATGTCCACCATGCGCGCCGAGCGCACCAGATTGCTTCTGGGCATCAATGCGAAGATGACCGCAGGCAACGCCCGCCAATACACCTTCGAGGAAGCCTGGGGCGACCTGATCGCCTACTGCCAAGCAGGCACGATGGAGGGCGCGCTGACGGCGCTCGTTTCCCAGACCGGAGCCGAAGCCCAAGCCGCGAAAACCAAGGCCGCCGAGCAGGACCAGGAGCGCGCGGAGCGGCTCCAGAATGCCCCCGAGGCGAATATCATTCTCCGCACCTGGATCACCCAAAACCTGGCGAATTTGGACCAAGGCGGAGCCAAGGCGGTCCTCGACGGGTTGAAAATCGACATCCCGGCCACGCCACCGGCTGACCTGCGCGAATTGATCCGCGACCACCAGGAATCGATCGCGGCCGACGACGAAAAAGGCCTCAAACAGCTCGCCACCCTCATCAAGAAATTCGGAGGCCAACCATGAAAAAGAAATTGCTCGTCGACGGGTCCAAGGACCTGGCCTCGCAGGAGAACGCGATCCGCAACAAGGAGGCGGACGGCTACGAGATGACTGACATGGGCAAGGACGCGAAGCCCGACAACTGGGTTGAACTGAAGCGGCTGCCGGTCGGGCAAGTTCCCAAGCGGCTGAAATTGCACGCCGGCCCCCCCGGTTCAGGCCATGCGGCCTTCTGGAAAGGAAGGATATTCATCTCCGGCAAGGAAGATGAATCCTTCGCCACCCGCGCCTGATTTCCGCAACCAATGTGAACCGTTCAAAAGCGTTCCGCGAAAGGGATGCCTTTGAACCCGGATTCCGCGATTGGAGAGGACGGTTCCGAATGTGGGAGCGGCTTTGCGCCGCGACTTTCCCGTGCGCGGAAGACGCGGCCGATGTCGGGGCGCAAATCCCCTCCCACTCATCAGACAATCGCGGAATCCAGGTGGAACCTATTGAAACTTGCAGATCGAAGTGACGGAGCGTGCGGCAGGGCGTGACCGCTGGGCCCGCCGATGCTCACTCGCGGCGCGCCCAGCGGTCGCGCCTTACCTCCTGCGAACGCGATCCATCGTCCAATTGCAACGAGACGTTGGTATAAAGCCGCTCCTCCAGTCACGCGCCGCAGGTTGAATCCCGGAATCCGGGTTGAGGTTGAAAGGTTGGGCGAATGGATCGCGGTCGGATTCCGTGGCCCATGCCGCCCACGCCGGCCATGATCTCCCGGACGACCACGCGCCGAGCGCGGACATGCCCCTCCGTCCGGCCCGAGCGGAGGAAGGCCGCGGCTA